>CAIQWN010000045.1 GCA_903875555.1 uncultured bacterium | reverse complement strand
TTCTTCTTTCTTCTTTCTTGTTATACTTAAAAAATGACAATTACTTTTGATGATGTTGCTCAAAATCGTCGTGTTGATGATTTTAAAAAAGAAGAGGAAGAAGAATTAATGAAAGTTCTTTCTGATAAATATGGTCTTCCCTATATAGATCTACGTGGTCTTGCCCCAGAGCCTGATGCTATGAGAATGATAAAAGAAGAAATTGCTAAAGAAATTAATTCTGCCCCATTTAAAATTCTTGGCAAAAAATTATATATCGCGACCGTTAATCCAAACAACACAAAACTTGTCGAATTAATTAATTCCCTAGAAGCACGTGGGAATAAAGTAACTTTATTTCTTTGTTCTCATGCGTCAATCAATCATGTTCTTTCTCGTTATGACGACATACATGAAATTACAAAAATCGAAGGAGGTATGATTGATTTTACAAAAGAAAAACTGGAAACCTTAATGTCTTCTTTTGAAACAATTAAAGATCTGACTAAAAAGTTTGAAGAGTTGGCTAAATCAGATGTTTTATATAAAACATCAAAACTAATTGAACTTATTGTTGCTGGTGCTGTTAAGTTTGATGCCTCGGACATACACATAGAACCAGAGGAAGAAAGTGTTCGAGTTCGTTATCGTTTAAATGGAGCCCTCGAAGATATTGTTTTTCTTTCTAATTCATTGCTCGGTCAAATTATAAGCAGATTTAAATTATTAAGCGGACTTAAATTATCAAACAGTGGAAATGCTCAAGACGGAAGATTTTCTATTTCTCTAGGTGAAGTAGAAATCGAAGTGCGTGTATCAGTTATTCCAGGAAACTATGGAGAAAGTTTCGTGATGCGCCTACTTGATCCTCGTCATGTGTTTTCTGATTTAGATAAAATTGATTTTGGAGACAAGATTAGAGAGCTTGTGGAAAAAGCGCTTGCTAGACCAAACGGTGTTTTACTTACAACCGGCCCAACAGGTTCTGGAAAGACAACCACACTGTATGCTTTCTTGAGTAAATCTTATACACCAGAAATAAAAATAGTAACCATCGAAGATCCTGTAGAATATCATTTGGAAGGAATAACCCAAACACAAGTCGAAGAAGAAAAAGGTTACACGTTTTTGTCAGGGCTTCGTTCTGTTCTTCGCCAAGACCCAGATGTAATTATGGTTGGTGAAATCCGAGATGAAGACACGGCAAAAGTAGCAATCAACGCTGCTTTAACTGGACATTTAGTTTTCTCTACGCTTCACACCAACAACGCTGCCGGGACAATCCCTCGCCTTATAGATTTAAAAGTTAACCCAAAGGTTATCGCCTCTGCTCTGTCTCTCTCTCTTGCCCAAAGACTTGTACGAAAACTTTGTCCTTACTGTAAACAAGAATATGTTGCTAGTGAAAAAGAAACAAGACTAATAACAAATGTTTTAGGTGAAATGAAAATATTTAAAAAAGATAGTAGCATGAGAGGGTTTTCCCCAACTGAAACATATAAACTTTACAAATCTGTTGGTTGTGAAAAATGTTCTAACGGATACAAAGGAAGGACTGGTTTATTTGAAGCTGTTCCTATGTCGCTTGATCTTGAAAAAATTATTACAAGTAACCCTAGTGAGCACGAAATAAAAGAAATAGTAAAAAAACAAGGAATCCCCACAATGCGTGAGGATGGTATAATAAAAGTACTTTCAGGAATTACTTCAATTGATGAAGTGGCGAGAGTGATTGATCTTTACGAGGAATAAAAAGTAAAACCCATAAATCTCTAAACAACCCCTTGGTGAAGAACAGCCCTTCATAAGGATAGACGCAGAAAAGGTAAACCTTACCAAATCGTCCTTTGAAATAGATTGTGGGAATAAATTCCCGATTGTTTAGAGATTTATAGGTTTGACAAAAATAAAACTGATTAGGTAATTATATCACGATTAATAAATTTGTCAAATCCTTAAATTCGTCCACTTTTACTTAAAAACTGCAAGAAATTTTATGACCATACACAAACCAGAAATAAATGAAAAAGAAACAAGACATTTGGATACAACTTTGCGCCCAGAAAGATTTTCTGATTACATAGGACAAGAGACTATTAAAAAAAATTTACATATTTTACTCACAGCATCTAAAGAAAGAGGCACTCCACCTGAACACATTCTTCTGTATGGTCCACCAGGACTAGGAAAAACTACTTTGGCTCACCTAATAGCAAAAGAGCTTAATGTTAATTTAAAAATTTCTTCTGGTCCAGCAATAACAAAAGTTGGGGATCTTGCTGCTGTTCTTACAAACCTGTCCCCTAACGATATTTTATTTATTGATGAAATACATCGACTAAACAAACTAATCGAAGAGGTTTTGTATCCTGCTATGGAGTCTGGTAAATTAGATATTATTATAGGTAAGGGTCCTTCTGCACGCACAATACAACTTGACCTTCCTCCGTTCACATTAATTGGCGCAACTACTCGTATGTCGCTTTTATCTTCACCTCTTCGTTCTAGGTTTTCTGGTGGTGTTTACAGACTTCAATATTATAAAGAAGACGAGGTTGCTGAAATAATTAAAAGAAGTGCAAAAATTTTAGAAACAGAAATCGGAAATGATGAGGCTTTAGAAATAGCAAAGAGATCTAGATTCACTCCTCGTATTGCTAACTATTATTTAAAACGTGTTCGTGACTATGCCCAAGTTCATAAAGCAAACATTGATAGTGACGTTGTAAATATTACACTTGGTCTTTTAGAAATAGATGACTTAGGAATGGGAATCTCTGAAAGAATGGTGCTTGAGGCTATCATTAATAAATTTAATGGTGGCCCTGTTGGATTAAACACTATCGCTGCTGCAACCGGAGAAGAAGAAGGAACAATTGAAGATGTTGTTGAACCATATTTAATTCAAATTGGAATGCTTGAAAGAACTTCAAGAGGAAGAAAAGCAACTCAAAAAGCGATTGATTATTTAAAAAATGAAAAATAATATTTGTATTTTAGGAATAGACCCAGGGTTTGATAGAATGGGAATTGCAATTTTAGAAAAAAAACAAGGAGTAGAAAAATTAATATTTTCTACTTGCGTTATAACAAATAAAAAAGAAAGTTTTGGTGATAGACTTTTTCAAATAGGAACAGATTTAGAAAAAATTATTTTAAAACACAAACCAGACCATCTCTCTATAGAAAAATTATTTATAACAAACAATCAAATGACCGTTATGCATGTTTCTGAATCTAGAGGCGTTTGTATATATGTGGCCAAAAAACATAACCTAAAGATATTTGAATATTCTCCACCACAAATAAAACTAGCGGTTACCGGCTATGGAAAATCTAACAAAGAAGCTGTTTCTTTAATGGTTTCTCGCATATTAAAAATAAATAGTGCTGTAAAAATTATTGATGATGAATTCGATGCTATTGCCGTTGCACTAACGCACAGTGCCACAGTTAAAAATAGTCTATAAAAAACCACTTGCATAAAACAAAAGAAGATGATAATCTTTCTTAAATAAAATATGCAAGACGAAGATGAATCACAAACAAAAGGAATTTCAACAGAAATAAACCTAGACGTAATAGAAGAGGTTCTTGGTGATGAGGTTGTTTTAACAGAAGAAGATGATATTATTGTAACCACTTCTTTTAATGATGATGACGATGAAATAGACATTGCTTTTCACGCCAACGATGAAAAGTATTGGTAATGTGTAATAAACAATAAATCTGCCGTTGGGCAGATTTATTATTTATTCAACTATTATTTTTACAAAGCGTCTTTTTCCTATTTTAAATGTGTTTGAGTAAACTTTTTGTTTTATTTCTGTTATTTTTTTTCCATCTTTGTCACTAATACTTCCATCTTCAACTAAACGACGCCAGTCTGTTTTTGAAGATACAATTTTATTTTCTACTAAAACGCTCCCCATTTCTTCTTTTTCTTTTGTTTTTATTTCTTTTACGTCATCTGGGACCCCTCCTTTTTGAAAAGTTTTTGTCCATTCATTTTTTGCAAAAGTGGCATCTTGTTCACTGTGATACATACGAACCAATTCCGAACCAAGTCTCATTTTAAACTCCATTGGGTTTGCCCCTTCTTTCATTTTCTTTTCAGTGTCTTCTATTTCTTCTTGTGTTATATCCGTACACAAACTCATATATTTAATTATTAAATCGTCTCTAACCGACATTATTTTTCCAAACATATCATAAGGCTCATCCACTATTGTTATTACATTTCCCCAAGACGTAGACATTTTTCTTCCGTCTGTTCCTTCAAGCATGGAGAAAGTTATAATGTTTTGTTTTTGTTGACCAAAAAACTCTTGCATTATTCTCCCTGCTTTTAAATTAAACAACTGATCAAAACCCCCTATCTCTATATCTGCTTTTACTTCAACAGAATCATATCCTTGCATCATTGGATACAAAAACTCACGCAAAGATATTTCTGTTCCTGCCTCATGGCGATCTTTAAAATTACGACGAGAAAGCATTTGTTGTACAGAAAAACAGTCTGACATTTTTACAACATCAGCAAAAGTAAGTTTGGCGAGCCAGTCATTGTTGTAAACAAACTCTGTTTTTGAAACATCTATAATCTTTCCTATTTGATTTTTATAGTCTTTAATGTTTTCATCAATGGTGGCACGTGTAAGCATTGGGCGTTTCTCTGTTTTATCAGAAGCGTCTCCTATTTGTGCTGTAAAATCTCCAACAATAAAAACTATTTGGTGTCCTAGTTTTTGAAACTCGCGAAGTTTACGAATTGGTATGGCTCTACCTAAATGAATTTTCGGTCCTGTTGGATCTATTCCTAGTTTAATACGTAAAACCTTACCGGACATTAGTTCTTTTTTTAATTCTTCTTTAACTATAATGTCTTCCACTCCTCGTGAAAGTATTTCGTCTATTTTGTTTTCGTCGGTTATTACTTTGTCCATAAATATTATACTAACATATACAGATGTTTTAATTAAGTGTTGTGTTATATTATAAAAATGACTGAACATATTAAAAAAAGAAACTTTAGAAAAAAAGCTCTTAGGGAGCTTATTTTGGTTTCTTTTTCTTTGGCGGTTCTTTTTGTAACGGCTCTTGCTGTGTGGTTGTCTAGTTTAGATTTACCTGATTTTAATAATTTTGAAAATAGAAATATTTCTAATTCAACAAAAATATACGACAGTACCGGAAATGTTGTTCTGTACAGCTTAAACGACAACATAAAAAGAACCTCTATTAGCATAGACCAAATTAACCCATATATACAAGAAGCAACCATTTCTATTGAGGACTCTCATTTCTACGAACACAATGGTTTTCGTCCAACCTCTTTCGTAAGAGCACTGTTTGCAAACATTCAACAGGGTGGTTTCTCTCAAGGTGGTTCAACAATTGATCAACAGGTTATTAAAAACGCTCTACTTACTCGTGAAAAAACAATCTCTAGAAAAATAAAAGAAATTCTTCTTGCTATAAAACTTGATAAAACATTAGACAAAAAAACAATACTTCAAATTTATTTAAACGAAAGCCCTTACGGAGGAACAATTTATGGTGTGGAAGAAGCTTCTCTCACATACTTTAATAAGAGGGCAAAAGATGTGAGCCTAACAGAAGCAGCCTATCTTGCTTCTCTGCCACAATCACCTACATACTTCTCTCCTTTCGGAAAACATAGAGATGAACTAGAAAAAAGAAAAAATCTAGTGTTAGAAAAAATGTTTGAACTTGGATATATATCTGAATCAGTGAAAAAATCTTCCCAAAACGAACAAATAGATTTTGAAAGAGATGAAACGAACAGTGGAAAGGCTTTACATTTTGTTATGTATATAAAAGAATATTTAGTAGAAAAATATGGTGATGATGTTGTTCGAAACGGTGGACTTAAAGTAATAACCACTCTTAATTTTGATCTTCAAAAACAATTAGAGGAAATCATTAAAAGCAACGCAAAAGAAAGTGAGGAAAAATATGGTGCAACCAACGCTGGGCTTGTTGTAATAGATCCAAAAACAGGACAAATACTTTCTATGGTTGGATCAAGGGATTTTTTTGATACAAAAATACCAGGGCAATATAATATAACCACAGCCTTAAGACAGCCTGGATCCGCCATAAAACCTGTTGTGTATGCTGCTGCTTTTGAAAAAGGCTTTACCCCAGAAACTGTTTTGTTTGATTCAGAAACACAATTTGATTTAAGGTGTGATGCATACGGGAAACCTTTTGTTGGAACAGACACTTCTGTTTGTTATATGCCAGGAAACTACGATGATAAATTCAGGGGTCCGGTGTCTTTACGTAATGCTCTTGCACAATCACTTAACGTTCCTGCAGTAAAATTACTTTATCTGACTGGAATAAAAAATGTTGTTGGTCTTGCACAAAAAATGGGACTATCTACAATAAACGACCCCGATCACTACGGACTTCCTTTGGTTCTTGGTGGCGGAGAAGTGTCCTTGCTTGAACTAACTAATGCCTATGGTGTGTTAGCAAATAACGGAAACTACAACAAACCTGTTGGGATACTTGAGGTCAGAGATCATAATGGAGATTTACTTGAAAAATATACACAGGACCAAAAAAATGTGCTCCCTGAAACGGTTTCTTCTTTGGTGTCGTCTGTTCTTTCTGATAACCAAGCAAAAGCTCCTGTGTACGGTGTAAACTCTCCTCTCTTTTTTAAAGACAGGCCTGTTGCATCAAAAACAGGAACAACGAACGACTATAAAGATGTTTGGGTTCTTGGATATACTCCGTCGGCGGTGTTAGGCATGTGGGCAGGAAACAACAACAACACCCCTCTTAATAAAAAAACCGCCGGAACAGTACTCTCGCCCGTTTGGAAAAAAGCTATGCTTGTTGTTTTAAAAGATCAACCAGTAGAATACTTTCCTGATCCACTACCAAACACCTCTAATAAACCAATTTTGAGGGGTGTGTGGTGTGCTGATGACGGAGCTCATTCAATATTAAAATATGTAGACAAAGACAACGTACAAGGACCGACCCCTTCTAACCCTGACTCTGACCCCCAGTACAAATCTTGGGAAACGTCTATACAAGACTGGTTAAACAAAAACGGTGGATGTTCTCACTCTCCACAAACAAAAACATCTTTGTCTGATTAAATTATTTATAATAAAAACCAATTTCTTCTAGTCTTTCTTCTAGTTTGTGTTTATATAGCTCTGCTTTTTTAATTGAAGAAATATTTAAAGACACCTTCTTTTTTTCTATTTTTATCTCGTTTTCATTTAAAACAATTTTTGTTTTGTTTTTAATATGTTCTATTATTGTGTTTTTATCTTTATCTCTTTCATTAAAAATTTTTAGATGTTTTTTAAAAAGTGAGTTGTCCATATTTTATCTGTTTAGTGGCATAAGTAAATAAACGAAACTTATATCGCTTTCACTTTGTAAAAACACAGGTTTTTGTGCTGTTGTAAAAGATAGTTTTATTTTTTCTTTTGCTAGGTGTGGTATTACTTCTAAAAAATATTTATTGTTATAGTTTACTTCTATATTTTCCCCTTCTTTTTTAATGTCTACAATATTTGTCACTTGTCCTATTTGTTCATTTTTACTATGTAGTGTTAGTTTTTCATCTTCTATTAAAAATTTAACTTGTGAGTATTGTTCTGTAAAACAAGTTGTTAATGTTAAAGCTTTTTGTAATTCGTTTTTGTTTAAATAACAAGTTGTTGTATATTCTTTTGGAAAAAGTTGTTTGTAGTCTGGGAATTGTCCTAATATTATATTTATACATAAAGTTAAACTGTTAATATTTAATGTTAATAGTCCTTCGTTTTTATAAATATTAATAACACCCTCTTCTTCTGATAAAATAGAAACTATTTCGCTTATGTTTTTTTGAGGAATTAAAATAGAAATATTTAATTTTGATTCATTGTTTATGTGTTTTTCCGCTAATCGATATGAGTCTGTTGCAACAGAATAAAGATTGTCTTCTTTTGAATAAATAAAAACTGATGAGATTTCTGGTTTTATTTCTGTTGTTGCACAACAAAACGAAACACTTTTAATTAAAGATATTAAATTCTCAGTTTTTATTTCGCCAACACTCTCCCCTTGTTGTGGTAAGGCTGGAAAATCTTCAAAAGGTATTGTTTTTATTTCTATATTTTCTTTTTCACTTTTTATTATAAAAATGTTTTCATTTAATTCGCAAATTAAATTAATTTCTTCTTTTTGTAAAAAGTTTGTTATTTTTATTAAAGTCTCTCCTTTTAAAACACATTTTCCGTTTTGTATTCCTTTAACAGAAATACTTTTTTCACAAAAAATTTCTAAGTTAGTGGCCCTTAAAGTTAGTTGGTGTTCTTCTAGTTGTAGATATATATCTTGAAGATATTCTTGGGATAAACTTTTACTACGAGCTCTACTTATTTGATTAATGGTATTAATCAGGTTTCTACTTTTACATTCGAATTTCATAGTAATAGTATATATAAAAGATAATAATAAGTATAGTGATGTTAATTATGTGTATATATTAAAAACCCTAACAAAACAAAGGAAATATAAGGTTTTAATTTTAAAATAAAAATAACAAGCTTTTTTAATTTGTTAATATATTATAAAAATTAAAAAATTTTTATAATAAGAGAGGGGTTGTTAATAAGATATTATTATCTTATTAACAGGTTTATTAACAGCCCTAGTTTATAAGGTTTTTAATATCTTCAATTTCCTTATTTAATTCAGGATTTGTTTTAATATTCGTCTTAATTTTTTCATAGGAATGGATTACTGTTGTGTGATCTCTTCCACCAAGTCTTTCCCCTATAACAGGGTAAGAAATATCAAAAACCTCTCTAAGTATATACATAATTATTTGGCGAGGCTTAACAACATCTTTCCTTCTTGTTTTATTATAGATAAAAGAATCAGAAATATTATAATAATCACAAATAACTTTTACTATTTCTGGAACAGAAACATTTTTTCGAGAACGAATGCTATTTTTTAATAAAACTTTAGCATCGTTTAAAGAAATTGCCTGTTTTTTTATGTTTATATAATTAATTAAGAGATTCATAACACCCTCAAGTTCCCTTATGTTTCCGTGCACTGTTTCGGCAACGTATTCGAGCACCTCTTGGGGGATTTTATCTTTAAACTCAGTGGTTTTTGTTTTAATTATTGCAAACCGTGATTCAAAATCAGGTAAAGACACATCAACAATCATCCCCTGACTGAATCTCGATTTAAGTCTGTCTTCTAGTCCCGTTATAAAATTAGGGTGGCGGTCAGAAGAAAATATAATCTGCTTATTTGTTTCGTATAAAGAATTAAATAAATGGAAAAGTTCGTCCTGGGTTTTTTCTTTACCTGTTATAAACTGTATGTCGTCTAAAATAAAAACATCATATTTTCTGTATTTTTCTTTAAAACTGTTTATTTTGTTTAGGTTTGTTGAATTAACAAGATCCATATAAAATTTTTCCAAAGAAGTAAAAAAGATTTTTTTCTCAGGATGGTTTTTTTTGATTGTATTTCCAATCGCTTGCATCATGTGTGTTTTTCCGAGCCCTGTGTTTCCGTACACAAAAAAAGGATTATATAAAACCCCAAGATTGTTTATTACCGCCTGAGAGGTAGCAAAAGCAATATCATTAAAAGAACCAACAACAAAATTATCAAAATTATACCTAGGATTAAGTCCGTCGTCCTTATTTACATAGAGATCGTTAAGAGGAAGTGTGTTGTTTCCAGAAATTTGTATACTCTGAGCTTTTTTTTGTAGGGATTCGGGTTTAACAACAGAAAAGGAAACAGAGCGCACACTTTCGTGTATAGAACGAAGAATGCGTAAAATAAATTTATGATATTTTTGAGTAAGCCAATCCTTTACGAATTCATTCGGAACACCAATAATCACTTCACCGTCTTTATAGTCAACTATACGTGTGTTCTTAAACCAAGTATTAAAATTAACTCTAGATAGTTCAAGTTCTACTTGAGATAAAGCACTGTTCCATAACTGTTGATAATCCATAGTAATTGTTTTTAAGTATACACTTCTCAAAAAAGCAATCAACTAGACAACATGTTAAGCAAATTGACTTGTGTTAAAGACAAAAACACATGATTTGATTTATGTTTGGTTTTAATATAGAATACTCGTTATGTCACAAACATATCAACCAAAAAGAAAGAAGAGATTTACAACCCACGGATTTTTGGCTCGTACTAAAACTTCAGGAGGAAGAAAGGTGCTTGCTCGTCGTAGAGCTGTTGGTCGCAAGAAATTATCTGTTTAATTTATGTTAAAAAAATCGGAAAGGCTCTCTAAAAAGGATTTTTCCGCAATCTCAAATAAAAAAATCTTAAGAGGTCAATATTTAGATATTGGCTATCTTTTGTCTTCAAAAACAAAGTGTGCTGTTGTTGTTTCTAAAAAAATATCAAAAAGAGCGGTAGACAGAAACAAAATCAAAAGAAAAATATTTAATATTTTCAGAGAAATAAAATTAAAAGACTCTTGTTTTATAATTTTTTACCCAAAAAAAGAGGTTTTGTATTTGCCTTATGAAAAATTAAAGTTAAACATTTTAGAAATGTCTGTTAAAATACAATAATCATGTTTCATATAATTTTTTACGAACCAGTTTATAATCTATTAGTTTTGTTTTTACAGATCGTTCCCCTCCATGATATAGGGGCGTCTATTGTTTTGGTTACTGTCACAGTAAAAACAATTCTTTTGCCTATTAATTTAAAAGCAACAAGAACACAACATTTGATGAAGGCTGTTGAAGATGAAATAAAAGTAATTAGGGATAACCACAAAGACAAACCGCAAGAACTTTCTCGCAAACTAGTGGAGGTTTATAAAAGAGAAAAAATAAATCCACTGTCATCGCTTATTGCTATGCTTATACAAATACCAGTGTTTATCGCCCTATACTTTGTTTTTTCAAAAGGAATGAAGTTCGACGGTAGTTCAATTTATTCTTTTGTTTCTTTTCCAGAAATATTACACACACAAGCTTTCGGTATTCTTGATGTTACAAAGAAGAATATTTTTATTGCGATCTCTACCGGCATAACAGCTTATATACTTGCAAGAAGACAGACGTCTAGTATGGTGGCGAACAAAAAAGAAAACAAGGAAGAAAATTTTCAAGATCATTTTATGAAATCAATGCGAGTCCAAATGCTTTACGTTTTGCCTGTGATAATTGGTGTTTCATCATACGTTTTACCAGCGGCGCTAGGTCTTTATTGGACAACAAACAACATTCTTTCTTTTTTACAAGATGTTTATATTAAAGATAGAATTAAAAAAGAGAAAAAATAAATCTTAATCAACAACACTGTCAACTGTTGTTAAATAGTCTGTTTTCATTAACCAAAAGTTTTTATCTTTTTTGTTTATAAAACCTAAATAATTTTCTGTTTGGTTTAGTTTTAGTTTAATCATATCTATTTTTTCATCGGTCTCGTATTCAAATCTAAAAAACACACTTTCTTTTGAATCTTTAAGATTCTTAATATAAAGATTATCGTTAAAAGTCATTTTTCCTTTGTACCACGCGTCAGGTAAGCCGTCGTTATTGTTTTCTATTAGTTGTGGAACACCACACAAAATAAATCTATCCTTCATCCCCCACTCACATTTTTCTGACAGCGTTTGAAAAGTCAGGTATGAAACATCACCAGTTTTTGTAGACATTATAAAATCTTTTATACCCAAACTAGAAAAGAAGCTTCCAAAAATATTTTCATCTGTTTTTGAAGGAAGAATGTTTAGCCCAGTTTTATCTCTTAGAAGAATTTCACCTGAATTTAAGTTTAAGCTTGTTCCAGATATGTAAGATGAGGGTTTGGTTGTTAAATGAACAGTGTTCCCCCCGTAGGAAATATTCCAACCAGAAAACAAAGAAGAGTAGAGACCGTTTGTTGTTTTGTTTGAAATGGTTTTGATAGTACTCCCGTTTTTATTTGTTAAAACATAGCTTAGATTTTTATCAAACAAATTTGTAGAAACAGAAGAAACATCGTTTGGTAAATAAGAAATATCAACCAAAGACAAAGGTGAATTTCCTTCACTAACGGTTGGTATTTGTGCAGTTAATGATTTAATTACATCCCCATCTGCATATCTCATTAAAACCTCTCCACCATTATTAAAAATATAAGCATCATGAACAGACGGAATGGTTGTGTTTGTTATCTGATAGATGTTTTTCTTTTTAAGGTCATAAGAGTAAATAAAACCAGTCATGCTGTCTACAAAGTAAATTTTTGTAGAGGTTGATTTATTTTGAACAATAACAACAGTCGAAGTTCCTTTAATTATTTTACTGGTCGTTGCTGTTGTAATTATTGTTTGATCAACAAAAGAAAAACCAGCCGTTGGTTTGTCCCAGATTTTAGAAAGTTTTTTCTCCTCAGGTTGCTGTATTTCTGTATAATTATTTTGGTTCCCGTCTTGGTTGTTTCCCTGCTGTGGTTTCTTATAGGTTTTTCCTTCATTGTTTAAAACAGTTTTTGTTTTATCTGTATACACAGGGACACCCGTAGGTTTTTTTATAAAGAAAAAATAAATTAAAACAGAAACAGCAAAAATTACCGCTACTATAAAAAAGATAATTATTTTTTTACGAAAGTTTTCATCCATAGATTAAGTATAACAGAGAGATTAACCGTTTGTGCAGCTGTTTTTATTCCAGTTACAAACATGCCAGTGTCTGTCTGTTGATTTTTCATCACAAAAAACATAGCCGTCGACTGAACCATAAGTGTTATAACAAAAACTTAAATAAGGGTTTTTGTTTAGGTCTGGCCCAGTAAGATATTTATTTAAATCAGAATTTGTGTCGTAGTGTAAATCAACAGGGTATCTGCTTCTTCCGTGTGTTGAGTGGCCTGGCTCTGTTCCTCCTGTTATTTGTATGCTACATTTACATTTATTTTTTAAATCAATAAGCATGTTCACAGTTTCTTGTGGAAGTTCCTCTAAGCTCGTACAGGAAGGTTTTAGTTCTTGCCACTGAGCAAAAGTACAGTTGTCTTTTTTGATGTTTATTCCGGCGTTTTTGAGTGTTTGTCTGTTTGTTGTATCACCAATAACTACTGTTGGTGATGTCCCAGGGTCAGTGATTATTGTTTGGTCTTGGTTTGTTTGCGTAGATATTTGCGGAGAAAATATTTTTGTTCCAGGAAAAACTAAGGTATTTAATTGCATTGACGGTCTTAACCAATTAAGAAGTGGTGACATAGCTAGCACAAAGATAACACCGAGAACAACTTTTTTTAAGGCCTCTTTACCCTCTTTTCTTTTCTCTGGGATACCTGTTACAAATAGTCCGGCGACAACAACAGATCTGTATGCTGCAAATATAAAAATAGATATATAAAGCATCCAAATTAAAAAATTCATCCAACCGGTATTGCTTAGGTCGGTGGTGTTGAAACCAAGGGGTGTTTTATTTGTTTCTGTCCCAAGAAACTGATTTAGCTCAGGCACCATTAATGTGTATTTTTCTTTTGATCCTGTTGTGTTCATGTTATTTTCTTGTGTCAAAAATTATTTCCAAACTAGTTTTTATTTCTTGCAATATTCTACTTGTGTTTTCTATGTTTATTCTTAAAACTTTTGAACCGTAACTGTCGGCTAATGGTTTTAAAGAAATAGAATTATTTTTTATGTTTGTTAAAGGAAGCCCGTCTAGAGACCAAGAAGATTTTATTTGGTCATCAGGAATATTTTTTGTTGATAAATAATATGGTACAAAGTTTAAAGTAAATTCTTTATTTGTTTCAAATCTGTCTTGTATTGCCCTATTTAAATCTATTCCAAAAAGTGGATCGTTTAAATAAAAAACAGGGTCTATTTGTTCTGGGGCAATAACAATTTCTTTTTCAGCAATGTTTCCGTTTTGGTCACGTGCCGCAACCCTGATTATATTTTTTTCTGAAAGATAATCAAGATTCATTATTAAATTCTGCTTATTAAAACCACTAGCGTCTTTTATTATTTCATCGTTTAAATACCAAGCATAAGAAATAGTTTTTGGATCTACTGTTTTTCCATTATAAATAAAGTTTGGTAGTGCCACAACAGAAACGAGAGAGCTTTCCCCTGGCAGAGCCTTACCCTCATAAAAAGGAGGAACATAACTTTCTTTTGATTCCCAGATTAAATCGACAGATTGAGGGTTTAGTGAAATTACTTGATCAAAAACTTTTTGACTGCCCTTCATTGCTATAACATGGACTATTTTTTGTAATCCAACACCACCAGTTTTTGTTAATAATTTTTTTTCACCAACACCACTTAAAACAACTTTATTATTAATGTCCCAAGTTATAGAGACAGTATCAACATCAAAAGCATAAGATCTAATAGTGAGAGTAACATCTTGAAAAGCTCCGGGGTTTTCTGGAGACACTTCAATTGTGTCAGTTAACTGAGCAAAAGAGAAACTATTTAAAAATATAAAAATAAAAAGTGAGAATATTATTTTTTTACCAGTTGGTTTAATCATTTTGTTGTTTCTATATTACTAAGTTCATCTTTTTCTTTTTTAATTTTGAGTAATTGTGAAGGGTCAGAAGTGATAATTTGATCTTCTGTGTAAGAGGCAATAATTTTTATAGCAACGTGTTTAAGTCCAGCAAAGAATATTCCCTCCCCGACGTTCGACTCTAGAAGTAAATATTTTTCTTCGTCTGTTAGTCCGAAAGTTTTTTGAACCACGTCGATAGAAGAAGGAGATTGTTTTAATAAGATTTGTATAGAAGAGTTGGTGATAATTGGTAAACCATATGGAGAACGAAGGAAGTCGCCAACGTCTTGAGTAATTGTGGCAAGCCCTAAGAAATATTTTCTTCCACGCTTAGCAAGTCCGAATAGGAAAGAAGCAGTGTCTTCATTTTTCATCATAATCCAAGCTTCATCCACCACGAGTAATCTCTTTTTAATGTTTTTTCTAACAGCGTTCCAAATATAATGTGTAATTAAATACATCGCCACAGGCTTAAGTTCGTCTTCCATGTCACGAATAGAAAAACAAACTAATTTTTTGTTTATATCAACATTAGATGCTTGATTAATGAAACCAGACCACGTTCCTTTTGTGTATTTTGCAAGACGAGAAAGAATGTTTTCTGATCCATCTATTCCACCCAAAACCATTTCGAAATCCGAAAGTAGTGGTGGGTCGAGTTTTGTAAAGTCAGTGTCTCCTGTGATGTCTTTTAGAGCATAGGTTTCAGTTAAAGCTTGATCAATGATTGCGTCTTCTTCCGGTGTTAATCCTCCAAGCATCACACGAAACAAACCAACGAGACCGATGATGTTTGATCGTAATACTTCAGAATGAGACTCATCCTCATTTGGTGCAGGTAGATCAAATGGATTGATGTGGTGATCCGACGTCAACGAAATATTAAAATATCTTCCCCCTACTGATTCCGCTAGATACTCATATTCTTTTTCTGGGTCTATAATAATTACTTCGGTGTCGAACATTAAAGTTCTTAGTATTTCGAGTTTAGTAGAATAACTTTTACCAGAACCTGATTTAGCAAAAATAATAGAATTGTAGTTTTCTAGTGAAAATCTATCAAATAAAACAAGCGATCCGTTGTGACGATTTATACCATAGAGAATTCCACTATCGGAAGAGAGATCGAAAGAAACGAAAGGAAAGAAAGAAGAAAGAGGAGACGTGTTTATTTTATTTTTTATTTGCAAGATATCATTTCCTAGAGGGATAGTACTAAGGAAACCAGCTTCTTGTTGGAAGAGTGCAGGTTTTACATAAACCATACCACTTTCTAGTATTGTTTTTATTTCGTTTTCTACTTTTTCTACTTCATTTTCATCTGCTCCATAAATAGAAATATAAAGAGACACATCAAACATTTTTTCCTGAGCTTGAGTAAGTCCATCACGTAAATCTTCGAGGTCTTTATAAGCAATATCAAGTTGTGGATCACGAACAAGTCCTTTTTCTTCTCTTTGCATTATTTGACTTTCCACCTCAGCAACTTTTCTTTGGAATTCACGCATAACCTTACCTGTGTCGAGAGGTATAACATGTATAGCAATATCAAAAACTTTATCGAGGTTAATGATTGGGCTTAACCAGTTATCTGTTAAATAATGAGGATAAGAAATAACAAAATAATTACGAACCACTGTTGTTCCTAGGTTGAGTAACTTTGGGGTAACACCAAGAGCTGAAGGGGCGATTATGTCTTTCAGTTGCATTTCCGCCATTTGATAAACCTGTTCTGGAAGAATTGGCCTGATACTACTTTCTTTTTTTGTTGTATTTAAAAAATCTAATAATCCCATATGTTTATTTTTCCATCATTTCCTTAGTTAATTTAGGAGCCGAGTGATCTTGTTCGCTTGGATTAAATATTTTATAAAATAATTCTACCACCTCTTCAGTGTTTAATTTTTGTGAACGAACACCAAAACGTGAAAGACCTTGTGATACAACAGAAAGTCTTTGTTCTAGTTGCATTCTAGCTGTTTCAAAGTTTCTGTTTTCTTCAGACATAACATCTTTTTTATCTCCAAAAGGAAACATTCCCCCGCCACTAGTTGTTGGTGCTAAATATGGAACAGTAACAAAAAAATGTTTTGTCATAATATTTGCGTTGTCCGTGAATGATTTTATAAATTTATTATACTCTCTGATTTGTAATTTAATTAAATCTTCACGAACCTCTTTTTCTCTTTCTTCAAGTAATGTTATATAAGGTTTAATATTTAATCTTCTTGATTGAATAAATAATTGAACAGGAAACTCTAGTGAGTTAAAGAAATTTTGAAATTGAGAAAGTATCGCCAGTTGCTCGTCTTGACCTTTTAAAGACAGGTTAAGTGAATTGGTCATAAGGATAGCACGCAACTCTCCATTTTTTAAAGTAATTATACCGTCACGAATTTTTTCTATTGGAACAAATTGTTGTGTTGCTGATGAAGGATTCATACCTTTATTATATCCTATTTAATTTTAAAAACTTTTCATTTATTCTTTTTCTTGTGAATTGAATGTCGTAAGTGTTTTACTGGAATCTCTGGGTGTTATCCCTGCTTTTCTTTTTGTCATTCCTGCGAAGGCAGGGATCCAGTGTTTATTATTTTGTTACAATATAAAAATGAAACAATGCTGTGTATATATTTTAGCTAGTAAAAGATACGGAACTTTATATGTGGGTGTTACCAATGATTTAAAAAGAAGGGTTTATGAACACAAAGAAAAAGTAGTTGAAGGTTTTACAAAAGAATACAACATAACTAATTTAGTTTGGTATGAACAAACAGAAAATATTGAAAGTGCTATTAAAAAAGAAAAACAACTTAAAGCATGGAAAAGAGAATGGAAAGTAAAATTAATTGAAAAGACAAATTTACAATGGAGAGATTTATATTTTGATTTATAGTTCAAAAATACACCAGATCCCTGATCGACTGATTAGGAGTCGATACCTGTGGACGGCCTTCGCAGGGATGACAGAGGGAGTCGGTCTATTCTTTTTCTTGTGGGTTACGGTCTAACACATCAAGACCAAATGATATATCGTGTAGTTTGTTAGAATCAACTTTTTTTGTTAATAGTTCTCTTGATATATCAGCAACAGCTTTTTCTGAATGAGAAACAGGTTGTTTTATTCTTGTTTCTGGTATTGGTTGTTTCCATGTATAAATTTTAGCATTAGTAAAATATTTAAAAGCATGTTCCAAAACATCTATAGATGGCCTACCGTTTACTTTTAGAAAAGCAAACGACAAAAATAATCCAGAAAGAGGAATTATAAGTATAACCGCTAGAATTTTTATGCTTATAAAAGTCCAAATAATAAAAGCAAAACCACCAGCACCTAAAATATAAGCAAACTGTTTTAATGTAAGTGGGCCGATTATTTTATCTTCAACATCAATGAATTGTGGAACCCTAAATTGCATTATTATAGTATAACAAGAAAGAGAGTCTTAGAAAGTGGAGAGTTCACATAAAAATATCGCCACCTGTGGTATTCAGGTGGCGGTCAGGGTTTCTTTGTAACAATAAAGTAGTTGCTTCTTACTGACAGCACCACATCCTTGTTGTTTTTTAGTTGAGACTGCACTGAAGGGTACGTTTTTTCGTCTATGAATGGAGAGCTACTGTGTTCCAAGCCAGCAAGAATTCTTTTTTTAATGTTCCAGTCTAGCAAGGAGCTAACAAACAAATCTTCAGGGTTTTTAACTCCTCCGTTCATTCTTTCGTAATAAAGAGTTGTTTGGTAACAAGCTATTTCAAATTTGTCGCAAACATCAATTCTCATCTCGTTTGCAGAAATACAACGCTCCACAGGAAAATGAGACCCTGGTTTTTTCATTAACCACAAGAGTTGTGCAAAAACATCACTATCGAAAAACTTTTTGGTCAACTTCTCGTCTGGTTGTACATTGCTTTTTAAACAGTCAAGAAGTTTGTTGGACTCGTCTATCGTAAAGAACTCTTTTAAACTCCAAAGTTCGCATAAAATAGCAAACCTACTCCTTTCTGATGAAAAATCAAGAATTTTCCCGAGTGTGGATTCGCTTAGTATTTTTACAGTACCAAGTCCAGTCTCGTCCAGATCTAATCGTGACGAGCTCGAGGTTACTATTCTAAACGCAGCGTCAAGAGAATTAAAAGATCGTTGATTGCTTAACGCTGTAGTTATTTGTTCATCTCTATTGTTTGTCGAACGTACTTGTGGTTTACCTCTCCCAAAGAGAGGTATAACATTGTCTTTCGGCATGTCACCCCCCTCGGTTTGGTTTTACATCTGGGTTATTTGAAAAAGCAGTCTTTAAAATTTAAAGCCCAATCGTTATACTACTATTTTTTATAGAAATGTCAAATATTATTCAGTAACTTCTCTATAGGGGTCTATATTGTAAGAAATTGGTGGCTTACTATATGGAGCAGTTTTTATTTTATTTTCAACAGCACTTCCACTTTCTTTTTCTAACATAACAACAGCTTCCTCTTTTAATTCTGGAGAGTCAGTTTTTTTTGTTTCAGAATTTATTGTTTTTATTTGTTCTCTAATTTTTTCTAATCTAGAAGCAATGTTTTCGTCGCTTGGTATTTCTGAAAGAGTTTTTAATTTTTCTAGTAAATGCTCTCTATTGCCGTCCCCAGTTGTTTTCTTTCCAGTGTTTTCATTTTTTGGTAAAGGATGATTCATTAATTGCTCGCGTAGTTTTGCTTTTATTGGATCATTTACAATTTTTATTTCTTTAATAACAACGGGTTTTGTTTCTGGCTTTGCTTCACTTGTCCCAACAGAGATACGAGCTTTTTCAAAAATAGTTTGATCTAAGTATTTAATTATTTCATCGGCTGTTTTATCATCAACTTCAATTTTTGTTTTAATTTCATTTGCAAGATCCTCCATTTTTATTTCTCCAAGCAATGCAAGTATGGTGATATTTTTTAGATCAACATAAAGATTTATTCCAATTTTATATTTTTCACCAAGTTCTTTGGCAACATTATTTAAATCATCACTCAAAATTACTCCCCTTATTTCCGGAGAAGCTTTTATAAATGAGTCTTTTATTTTATTTAATATTTCTGTGCTCATATTATTTTTTTAAGCTGCTTTTTCGAAGCTGTTTCTTTCGCTTGGTGCTCCTTTTACAAATTTTGTTGCAAAGTCTTCACTTTCTTTTTTAACTGATTCATTTTCTTTATGAAGTTTTTGTAAATGAGAAAGATAATCGTGTTTAGCTTCTTGCTTCATATCCCAAGAACTATCAGTAGTGTTATGCGCTTCTTCTTCGTCATTTGATTTTAACATCTCTTTGTCCTCAGGAGAAAGAGATTCGTGGTATGTTTGTTTATTTTCACCAGAAAGCTCGTTATATTTATTTTGCACCTCTTCTCTTCTTCTCTCTTCATGTTCTTTGTTTGCTTCATCGTGCACAGTCCCTATATTTCCCTCGAATGTGTTCTTGTTGTCATATTCGAAAGTGTTTTTTGTGTCGTTTCTATCTATGTTTTGCAAGGCCTCGTGGATGTCTTTTGAGTCGCTGTAATTTGAATGTTTTTCATAAATTTTTTGTTTGTCTTCCCCTGCTGCTTTTTTATATTCTTCTGAAATATTTTCTATTTTTTTATTTAGTTTTTCTTTTTGATTTTCTTCTTTTTTTCTATCTTCCGGAAGAACGACATTGCCCATTTTGTAACCTGAATTTGTTTTTGGTCCGTTTGAAGCTTCGGCTGTAGTAATTTTTCCATCCTTTATTCCTTTGTTTATTTTCATTGCTTCTTCTTGGTCGTCACTTAATATTTTATATTGTTCGCCTACCGAAGATTTGTCATAATTAGCACGTTTTTTCTCCCCAGTTACTATGTTTGTGTTTTTATTTAATTGTTCTCGAAGATAATCTTGTTCGTGAGACATCAAAGAATACTTCCCTACATTTCTAAGTAGTCTCTCCTTCCCTTCTTCGCTCTTTGTTTCTCCAACATTTTTTGCGAGCTTTCTTCCTTTTGTGTCTAGTGTGTTTTTAAATGTTTCTTTACTTCCCATTGTTCCCATTTCTTTAATTCCTCCCATGCCTCCCAACTCTCGCATACCTTTAGCATTTCTCATATCAAAAGTGCTAGTCGCAAGACCTCCGCCAAGTTTATGAAATGAGTCTCCAAGCATTGTTCCTCTGTTTTTATCAATCCATCCACCAATAGCTGTGTTTGAATTTAACATTCCTGCGCCCAGTCTTCCTGCGGTTGCTCTCATTGCCATGGCGGGTGTTGCCATCATGGCAAGACCAGCTGCTTTCCCTCCCCATTCTTCTACTGTCTTACCAAATGTTCCGCTTACAGATTTTGTAGCCTTAAACATTATCCATAAGGAAATAGTCATCAAAACCACATTAAATATTTGTACAACAAGAGTAGGCCCTCCTGCTCCTGACGAACTTGGAAGAGATGGTGCAAGTTTTGTTATTACTTGTGTTGTTAAGAAAAACATTAAAGTAAAAACAACAGGTAGGGCAAGAGCATTAAAAAATTCTTCTCTTATTTTTGAAGCAAGGTTGTCCAGTTTTGGTATTATTTTTTGTATTAATAAAATAGGAGAGACTGTAATTATAAAAACACAAACAATACTACTCATAATCATTAGGAAAGCAATAATTATAAAAATAAAAGCAATAAACATTATCATAACAAACACTAGTAGCGATGGTATTGTGCTTGTTGTGTTTTTTAAAATATCAGCACCACTACTTCCTAATGTTCCTCCTGAGTCTGTTACTGTGCCAACTAAGCTTGGCAAACCAAGACTACTCATTATAATATTACCCGCACCAAATCTATCATTCAGCACTTCCCCACCAACAGTTGAAGCATAAATTTTTAGAGAAATAATATTAGAGACGTCTTTCATGGCCTTTGTTGCTGGATATGAAAAGTTAACAAACAAAGCGAACAAAATAAGCCAAGGGACATGCTTTTCTATAAATTGTTTTCCTGCTTCAATATTCATAATGTACATTGCCCCAAGATAAAGAGTCGCAAACAAAACACAATAATCAACCAGTTGTCTTATTAATTGCCACACAGGATATAGTTCTGTAATAACATGAGACACACTACCGTTAGCATCAAAAATTGCAAAACGTATAGATTCATTAAGTGTCATGGCGGCAAAATAAAGAAGGATTTGTGCGTATTTGATTAGGGTTGATTGTATGAATTTAGTAACAAGAGAATCAGCACAGTCTATTAGGTTAAAAGAGTCTATGCCAGGAATAAAACTTACACCACAAGGATTATTTTTTTTATTTGCTATTAATTGCTCGTTGAGTAGTGTCTTTGTTGCATTGTCTTGACCTTCTAGTATAGTTTTGCAAGCTTTTGGAATATTACTACCGTAATTACTGTTTCTACAATCTAAAGCGAGAGCGTTTGCTCTACATGACGAGGCCTCTGCTCCCGTTTTATTGTTACAGTCAGCATAGATATCTTTAGGCGCATTATTTGTTCCTTCTACATTATTAATAGCAGTGTTAACATTTTGAAGATGGTTAAGTTCGTTTTGGCATTTACTGATATCTTGTTTGTTACGATCCATACAGTCAGTGTAAGTTTTTAGAGACATAGACATAGTGTCTTTCAAAGACGCAGACACACCATCATAATTTAAAACATTGTTATATGCTGTAGTAAAAGCAGTAAGTTGTGCAGCACAGTTAGTTTCAAGTTTGACTCTATTTTGTATACAACTATTATAGGTACCACGATTCCAGTCTAATTTCTCGTTTAATGTATCTAGTGTTGCATCTGCATTCACCTTCCCCACACCAAACACACCAAAAGATATGACTAAAAGAAGGAAAATAAAACCCTTTTTCATTTCATTATTGTAACATAAAAATATTAGGGAAATGTTAGAGAAATGGTTGGTTGAAACAAAATAATACTAGTGGCGAAAGTAATCTTTCGCCACTAGTATTATTTTGTTTCTTATTCTTAGTTGCTATCTAGGGTTGTAGTAATTACTGTACCCTGAACCGTTGTTTGTGTTTAATGTTGTATGAAACTCGCCATATCTTGGTCTATTGTATTTTTAATTTGATTACAACTATTAGTCATCGGTGCCAAAGTGTCTGTGTTATAAGTTGAGACATTATATTGCAATTCTAATTTTTTTGGTTCAACAAGACCTTCAGAGCCAGCAGTTGGAGAGTTTCCAGTTGTGTCATTATATGAGAAGTAGGTAGTATTAATTTCTTCTTTGTTTCGTGATGTGATTAATTTTTGAATAGTGCTGTTTGCACGAGAAATACCATTATTGCTTTGATTTATTGTGTCGTCTATACCAGCTTTTATATTTTTTAAATAATTTAAACGATTATCCAGATTTGATTTCCAACCACTTATATTTCCTTGGTAAGTTGATAGTAGCGAGTTGTAATGATCGGTTACTTGTTTTTTCTTATATTGATCAACTTGGTTTTTATAAGTATCAGCACCATTTTGTATTTGTGTATAACATCCAACCAAAGCAGCGTTTTGTATTTGATTAACATAATTACCAACATCACTTGTGTATGTGCCATAAGCATTCACTATCGCTGAAAATGTTTTGATGTCTAATGTTAAACGATTAAGCATTGGACTAATTAAAGCGTCGTGCTCATCGTTTGTCATATCTGCTAACATGTTTGACCCAGAGTCATTTCCTGTGGTGCTTGCTGGTTTTATAGAACAAATATTATTTACAAGTTGCATCATACCGGAACATTTTGTTATACAATCTTGTGATTTACAACTATAACCACCAGAACTCGTCACCGTGTCACATACTCCGTCTGGATAAATAATTTGTCCGCTTTGTATACATCCTGAATAACATTGATCGTCAGCACCACAGCTTCCTGCTGGATAAATTGCTTTTACTGTACTTTGGGTTTGTCCCGATAGTAATATTTTATTGAGATCTATCCCATTAAGGTTACCAAAATCACCAAAATTATCTAAAACAGTACTGTTTATACCACTTTGAGCAAGTGTCCCCTTTGTTTGTTTACTAAGAAAACTAAGTCCACCTTTTATTAATTTATTAATAAGTGAAGTAGTTAAATCACTACCACTTTTATAGAAAGCACTTTTTGATGACTCAGTAGAAATTATTTTATCAGTTTCTGCTACGATGGCTGCTGGTGTAATAATGTTTCCGTTAGAATCTTTTTGAGAAATGTATCCATCTTTTGTATCGTTTGCAGCAAGAGCAACTTTTGCAGCTGCAGCTTCGTCTGTAAGTCTTGCAACTTCGGCAGTGTGTCCATCTACTGTGTTGTTTGGATTGGTATCTACCCAAGCAGTCATAGAAAAACATAGACCACTTCTATCATTATAGTAACAATCAAGCAGGGCTTGTTCTTTATCTGGCGGACACAGACTGTCATAGAGCTGTTTTTTTCTTGCTGCTATGCGACTACTAAGTGTTGCATCACTTTCAGCGTTTAAATTAGCACGACCTTGATCACAAGTATCTGCACTTCCTCCATTGTTTATACAGTTTTTATAGAAAAGAGAATTAGTATCCGCTAGTGATGTAATAGATTTGGTTGCGTAGTTACTAAGATTTGAATCCGTACAGGTGTCTTGTCTAATATCTGATGCGAGTGTAGACTGTGTTCTCTCTGTTATACTTTTTTGTTTTGCTCTTTCACTATAAACAATATTTTTTATAACAGTCCCCTTATTTTTGTCTGTAGAATTAGATATTTCCCCTATTTTAATTCTGATTACATTCTTCCCAACATTGTTTAAATAAGTTTCTGGTTTTATAGCTACGAGCGGGTTACCTTGGAAACCTCCTTGTATCCAATTATTTAGTGATTGTTTTGTTGTGTCTATCGCAGAAGAGAGAAGCGCGTTCATTATTGGATCGGTAATACTACTTTTTACATTTTTTTCAACGTTAGCCCCCATGTTCATTTTGTCTTGAATAGATTGTAGTTTTTGTTCAAACCAAGAAGTATTTTGTGTACCAACCTCAGAACAGTTTACACACTCAACTATATCTCCAAGTGCTTTTGTTGGTGTAAAACCAACAGACATAGATAATGTAATTATTAAAATTGGAAGAATTTTTTTCATATAATTTTATTTTGTTTTATTAATAAACACGAACCATTTTTCATTATTTGAAAAAGTAACTTTATTTTCTTTAAAGAATTTATTAAGATCAATAAAATTATTAAAGAAATTTAAAAGAATTTGTGGAAGCGCTTTATATCCAACAACTGCTCTTATAGGGTCTGTGTTTACGGTGTTTATATTTTTTAAAATAGCGATATAAGATGCTGTGCTATTTAAAATATTCAAATGATTTTGGGCAGCAACTTTTGGAACGATCATATTTTTCAAATTACTTTGTAATGTTTCCAAAGAATCAATTTTTGTTTTTAATTTACTAAGATCTTTTGCGTCTTTACTTTGAGTGTAAGTGTTTAGAATTTTTTCTTCGTCTATGTTTAAGATAATCTTGAAAGAGGTATCAACATAATTTGCTAGTTGATTGCCATAATTTTTTAAGGTTGTTGTATCGTTTTTGTCTACATTTTTTAAATCATCTACTGTGTATTTTTTGATAAGCAACTTTGTTATTTCTCCAGAAATTAAACCTTTACTTACTTCGTCTATGGTTTGATTATCACTCACACCATTTGAGTTTAAATAACTAGCCATTGTGTATGCATTTTTTGAAAATTGTGCCGTTAGGTTGTTTACATCATTTAATGGATCATCTTTTGCAATCGGAGTGAATTGAGGACTAGTCGAACCTTCTATGTTTTGATTTGGATTATCTTTAATATTAGGATTTGTTCCCAGCAAAGCTTCTTCCCAATTTTTAAGTCCGTCACCGTCGGTGTCGGCATTCAAATCCCCTCCCTCTATTTTTTGGATAACCAACAAATCATTCTGTTGTCCTAAATTAGTGTTCGTCACTTTTTTACTACCAAATAAGTTTTTTGAAAACAAAAAAACAATTATTAAAACTATTACAAAAAATCCACACACTAAAAGAATTCTATTTTTAATATTTGTCATGTCCATAGACTCATTATAAACCACCGATCACTTTAATCCCCTTTTCTTTTCCACAGTCCTAAGAAATTACAGGCCGGGCCTGTAATTAAATATTTTTAGAAATCATGAGCCAGTTTTTTAAAGTTATATCTTCGGCTCTTGTTTTTTCATTTAAATTATTTTTAGTAAATGCCTCATACCAATTTATTTCAGGAATCTTTTCTTTCAAATTACTAATCAAAAACTTTCTTTTATGAGAAAACCCGGCTTTAACAACTTTGAAAAAGTTTTTTTTGTGTTTTTTATTTTCAAAATTTCTGTCCGATATGTTAGAAATTTTTAAAACAGCACTATCTACTTTTGGAATAGGAAAAAAACTCCCTTTGTTTACTTTATAAATAATTTTTGGTTCACCATAAACTTTTACCGAAAGAGAAAGTATAGATTCTTTATTGTCTCGTGCCACGACCCTTTCTGCAACTTCCTTTTGCACAAGTATAACCATCAAATTTGGTTTGTTTTCCTCGCTTAAAAATTTTTCTATGATTGCACCAGTTATGTTGTATGGAATATTAGCAATTAATTTATAATTTATAATTTTTAATTTTAAGTTTTCAAAACTAAAATTCAAAATATCGTCGTTTATTAAAATTAGCTTACTTTCCTTAATGTTCTTCGCAAATTTTTCTGTAAGTATTGGTATTAACTCCCTGTCTTTTTCAACCGCGTAAACTGTTGCTCCCTCCTCTAACATTTTTTCTGTAAGAATTCCTTTTCCTGGACCAATTTCTAAAACAACATCTCCCAATTTTAAATCTCCCGCTTTTACAATCTCGTTCCTTGCCGGAATAGATGTTAAAAAGTTTTGCCCAAATGACTTTTTTGGTTTCATAAATAGTTATATGTAAACCACCTTACCACCGTTTTGTTTATAATACAAATCGTTGTCATTTCTAATTTCTTCTGGTACATCTTCTAGAAATTCACTCGGAGCATTAATTTGTTTTTGCCCGAATATTGTTCTTAATTCCGCATAACAAAGATACAGAACTTTTTTAGCACGAGTAACCGCCACATAAAATAATCTTCTCTCTTCTTCCTCTTCCTCAACACCTCTTTTTTTATTACCGATATTTTTATGTGGGAATAAATCTTGTTCTAACCCAGAAATAAAAATATAATCATACTCGAGTCCTTTAGATGAATGAACAGTCATAAGTCTGACCCCATTATGCTCCTTTTTGTCATTGTCTTGGTCACTCATAAGTCCTACCTCTTCTAGAAACTCATGAATGATTTCACTTGCCACCTTTTCATCATATTTTAAAGTGAAAGAAACAAGTTCGCGCGCGTTCTCTAGTCTTTCTTTGTCTTCGTCACTTCCTTCCAACATTTCTTTTTCCATTCCAGAATCAACAATTATCATTTGCATGATATGAGAAAGTTTTTCTGTGTCGAGTAGTGTTTTTATTTTATCTAAAAACTCATAAACATTATTTATTTTTATTTGTGTTTTTGGCGGTAACTCCTCACCTGTAAAAATTTTTAACACACTCGTCTTACCTATTCCCTTTTTGGGTGTATCAAAAACTCTTTTTAAATCTGGCTGTGAATCCCTGTTGAGTGCTGCACGTAAATAACTCATTACATCTTTAATTTCTTTTCTCTCAAAAAATTTTGTTCCTAATAAGTTATATTCAACCCCTTCTTTTATAAAAAACTCTTCAAGAACTCGCGATTGAAAATTTGCTCTATATAAAATAGCTATATTTTTCCCATCAACACCCCTGTCTAATAAATCTTTACATTTTTTGGCAATCATTTCTGCCTCACTTCCCTCATCCCACGCAGGACAAATTTCTATTTTGTCCCCTTCTTCTTTTGAAGTGAATAAATTTTTATCTTTACGAACAGTATTTTTTTTAATTGTATTATTAGCAAGAGAAAGAATATTTTTTGTAGAGCGATAATTTTCTTCAAGTAAAACAATTTTTGTATTATGAAAATCATGTTCGAAATTCATTATGTTTTTTAGATTTGCTCCTCGCCAAGAATAAATATTTTGATCAGTGTCCCCCACCACACAAAGATTATTTGTTTTTTCGTTGACCAATAATTTAACCAAAGCATATTGTGCAGCATTGGTATCCTGATACTCGTCTATATGTATATATTTAAATCTATCTTGATAGTAATCTCTTATATTTTTGTATTTTTCTAACATTAAAACAGTTTTTATAATTAAATCATCGAAATCTACTGCTTTTTGATTTTTTAATTCCTCCTCATAAAGTCGCCACACAGATAATACTATTTCCATTTGTGCGCTCACTACCTTTTTTTCGTATTCAGACACAGAAGTAAAGTCACCTTTCTCTCGTGAGATAATGTTTCTTATTTTTGATGGGTCATGTGTCTTAGTATCAACTCCTAATTTTTCACAAGCAGATTTTATTATAGAAAGAGAATCAGACGAATCGAGTATTGTTGGGTGTTTGTGTAATCCCACATTTTCACTTTGTTCAGATAACATCATAAGTCCGAGAGAGTGAAAAGTTTTTATTATAGGTTTTTCAACGTATTGATTAATTTCAGCAATTTTTTCTTCTATTAATCGATGAGTAATTCTTTCACGCATCTCACTTGCGGCTTTATTTGTAAAAGTTACCGCTAAAACATTTGTTGGGTTTACCCCGTTTTTAATTATTTGAACAATTCTTTCAGTTATGGTTTTAGTTTTCCCAGCCCCAGCCCCAGCCAAAATAAGTAATGGTCCTTCAGTGTATTTAATAGCGTCTTTTTGTCTTTCGTTAAGTCCGATTACGTATTTTGTCATTAAAAGAGTTTAACATAATCGTTTCGTTGTTCGTTAGGAAGTTATTCGTTAGTCGTAAGTCCAGTTTCGCAAAGCGAAACTGGACTTGTGTTAACTAATAACGAATAACTTCCTAACGATTAACTAAGGTGTGCTTGTTTTTTGAAGGAGATGTACACTTTTTCTTTTGCTCTCTGAAAAATTTCTTCGTAGTTTGGAATTGTGTGTTTGAGGGTTGTTTCATAAAACTCATTTCCCATATTAACAGAAGCCTCTAGTGCTTTGAAATTTTCTTCACCACACACGTTATAAGCATCAAGTAAAAATTGTGTATGTATTGTTTTAGCAATTTCTTCTAGAATTTCTGTTCTATCATCTTCTGGTACATTTTCTAGTTCCCATTCCTCTATTATTTGTTTGTATAGTATTTCTTGATCCATGTTTTTAATTTTAAAAATTTATTTTGTTCTTTCTTCTTCGGCAATTGTTTTAATAAATTCCACGTAACTAGTTTCTTGTAATTTTTCATCAGAAAGTTTTTCGGGATTTAATTTATCTACTATTGATAATAAATATAATTTTTCAAGCAATGGTTGAAGTTCTATAGAACTAATTGCTTCACTGTCCCCTATTTTTATTGATCTTTCTACATCACCTCTGAACATTTGAAGAACTGAAAGAGCTCTTGCTTTTGTTAGTGGAATCTTTTTTTCATCAATTATCTCCATTACTGTATTTTTTTTATACATTACAACATCGTCAGTGTGGTCTGTGCTTATTTTTGATGAGAGTAAAGCATAGCCTGAATCATCAAAACCATGATAACCTTTTTCTTCTAGATATTTTTTTATATAATTTTTAATATTGTCATCATTTTTTAGATTTTTGATTTCCTCTCTAAATTTTACTAAACTGTTTAACTCTTCTGGGCTCTTTTTTGGTATTTTTTCAGCAAGAACCATTGCAAGCATCCAATTTTGTTTTGGGTCATATGTTAAGAATCTTTCAGTTTTTATTTCTGGTGCAGTTACAGGTACCATCTTTTCTACTGGAAGTGGTGTTATTTTTGGTTCATCTTTTATTGCTTCTTTTTTCTCGATTAGCACAGGCAAAATTAATTTTTCAGGTTCCTTAACGAGTGCTTCTTTTTTTTGTGGAGCATTAGGAAGCTCTGTGTCTTTATTGGCACGAACAACGACACCAACCCCTATTGTCATAAGTAAACCAACTAGAAGAATGTTTCTGTTGTGTGGAGTCATTTTTAAAAAATCACTTTTCTTTTTTAGACCTTCTAAAATTTTAGAAACCAAACCTTTACTTCTTTCAATTTGTAGAGGTATTTCTACTGAATTAACCACATCATTTAATATAGGAAGAGAAATAATTTCCTTACCTACTGATTTTCCATTCATTATGTCTTTAACAACTTTTTTAGCTTCTTCAGCCCTTCTTTCCATTTCTTTTTTTGCTTCGTCCACAACATTTTTTGCTTTTTCATCTATCTTTTTTTCAATATGCTCTTTCTCGGCAGAAAGCTGATCATCTCTAAACATGTTGCTTAATAGATTTGCAGCATTAGGATCATCTTTTACATCGTTATATAACTCTATTCTCTCGCCCTTGTTTGAAGACTGTGAATATTTAGAGAGGTCTTTTAAATCCCTGCTAGTTTTTAGTTTCTTTGGAAAAGGTCTTAGGACTTCAGCATTTTTTAAAGTAAAATCTACTTCAGAAGATCTTTTTAAAACAGAATCTTTGGTTTTTTCTAACACAATTAAAGATTCTTGTGTTTTTTCAGGATTTAGTTTATTAATAGATTCCAGTAATTCGTTTGATTCTTTTTCTATTTTAATAATTTCTTGTTTTAAAGTGGCTACTTTTTGTTTGTTTTCCGACTTACTCTCATCTAAAAGTTTAAGTTCTTCATTTTTTAAAACCATTCCCTCAAGTAACACACCTCTTTTCTTTTCTAAGGTAGACAAAGCGTCTGTTTCTTTTTTTAAATCAGCATTACCAGAAGTAATAGAAGTACCTAGTTCTTTCAGTTTAGTATCCAATTCTTTAAGTTCAGAATCTAGGTCTTCTTTTTCTAAAACAGGAATAGGAAAAGTTTTTTTGTCTATTGTTGTTGTATTTGTGCCATCATCCATAATATTTATTTAATTATACCCTATATTTTATTTATTTTTCATAACTTATACACAATTTTCTGTGTGTTTGTCTATTTGTTTTTGTGATCATTTTTTGCTAGTATTACTTAATCCCCCACACGAAATGTTTGTGGAAACTAATACTGATATTCCTGAGAGTTTTATTCTGAAAACAAGTAAAAAAGAGAAGAAATATATCTTTTCATCAAATCTATTTTAGTAAAAATAATCAAAAGCAAAGCTTTACGAAATATAGTTTCTGTAATACCGGTATCACTGGTACTTTTTCCTTTGCAAGCGGAGGCTTCCGTTTTTTCTAATTTAGTAGATAGGGTTAAATTTATAATTGTTGGGGGTAGTGGATCGGAAGAAGATTCAAACAAAAATTCTCAAATGATGGATGTTTTGAAACCAAACGTGGTTGATGCTCAAGAATTAAATGAAGCTGTTATAGAAGACGCTTCAACTTCTAATAGTTTATCTGCAACTACCGGCATGCTTCGATTGTCTACAGAGGATGTTGATTTTCCTACAACAGATCAGATTTCTGTTTATGAAGTTAAAAAGGGAGATACTCTTGCGAGTGTTGCAAAAATGTTTGGTGTTTCTAAAAATACAATTGTGTGGGCGAATGATTTGAAATCAAACAGTCTTACTGTTGGAGACACAATAGTTATTTTGCCGATAACTGGTATTAAACACACAGTTAAAAAAGGAGAAACACTTTTATCTATTGTTAAAAAGTATAAAGCAGATATTAATGATGTGTCCAAATTTAACGGAATAACAAAAGACACAGAACTTACAGTTGGCGATGTTATTCTTGTTCCGGAAGGTGAAATAAGTGTGTCTGTACCAAAAACATCAAGTTCTAAATTAGCAAATGGTTATAGTAAATTAGTAAAATCTTATTCTAATACTTTTGCGGATGGATTTTTGATAAGGCCTGTTACTGGCGGAAGAAAAACACAAGGTCTGCATGGTTATAATGGTATTGATATCGGTATACCTACGGGATCACCTGTTATGGCGTCTGGTAACGGAAGAATTATTCTTACAAAAACAAGTGGTTATAATGGAGGTTATGGAAACATGATTATTATTGCTCACGACAATAATATACAAACAGTTTATGCTCATTTAAGTAAAGTAAATGTTTCAATTGGTCAAACAGTATCACAAGGAGAGGTTATTGGTGCAACAGGAAATACTGGTCATTCAACAGGACCTCATTTACACTTTGAGGTGCGTGGAGCCGTTAATCCTTTTTAGTTTTTGTTCCAAGAACATTTCATCTTTTTCGTTGTAAGAAATTTTCCTTCCTGCAATGTACGACATGTACATTTTAGTCATAAAAATTTCTTACGCCTTGAACCTGAAACATTTTTGAAATAAAAAGTGAGACAAAAAATACTATTCCTCAAACCCCTTTCCTCGATACTGAAAAGCTTCTAGTATGTGTGATTCATTTACATTTTCTTTTCCTTCCAGATCAGCAATGGTTCTTGCAACTCTAAGTGTGCGGTGATACGCCCTTGGAGATAGAGAATTATTTGTAGATATTTTTTTCATTAAACTGTAAACACTATCACTTAGTGGAATATGTTTAGAAATATTTTTTGCTGATATATTTTTGTTTAAATTTATATTATCACCAAGAGTTTCAAATCTTTTTTTAGCAAAATTTCTAGCATTAATTATTTCTTCTTTTATTTCATCGCTACTTATACTAGTGTTTGAATGTGATAGTGTGTCGTAGTCTATGTGACTTACTTTGATCCACATATCGATTCTGTCCATTATCGGGCCAGATATTTTTTTAGCATATTTTTGTATGTCACTAGCAGAACAGTTACATCTTTTTATTTTACTTCCTAAAAATCCACAAGGACAAGGATTCATGGCGAGCACGGTTATACAATTTGCTGGAAATAAAAAGGTTCCTTTTGCACGCGACACAGAAATAGTTCCTTCTTCAAGTGGTTGTCGTAAACTTTCTATTACTCTTTTTTCAAATTCTGGAAATTCATCTAAAAATAAAACCCCACGATGCGCCAAGGTTACTTCTCCAGGTCTAGGATTTGCTCCACCACCAACAAGTGAAACATAAGAAGAAGTATGATGAGGACTTCTAAATGGTGGATGTGTAATTAATTTTGTTTCCTTACTAGCGACAGAATGTATTTTTGTTACTTCAAGAATTTCTTCTTTTGAAAGAGGTGGAAGAATACCAGTGAAAGCTCTCGCAAGCATCGTCTTTCCTGTTCCTGGTGGTCCAAATAATGCTATGTTGTGTCCGCCACAAGCAGCAATAGAAAGAGCTCTTTTGGCTGTTTCCTGACCATGTATATCTCTAAGATCTAGAAAGAAATCTGGACGAGAATAAATTATATTTGTTTTAGTTGTCTCTTTTATTTTAAAAACATCAATATCACCATCTTCGACTAGTCCACCAAAATGTTTAACAATTTCTTTTAAACTTGAACATCCATAAATTTTTATACCATCAATCAAACTCGCCTCCTCTTTATTTTGGTTTGGTACGTAAAGTTCTGTAATATTATTTTTCTTAGCACATTCTGCTATGGCTAGTATTCCCTGCATTGGTTTTATTTCACCATTTAAAGAAAGTTCACCAACAAACATTTTATTTTTAAAATCACCATCTATTTGTTTTGAAGAAATTAAGTAAGAAAGAGCTATTGGTAAATCAAAATGAGCCCCCTCCTTTTTTACATCAGCTGGTGCAAGTGAAACAATAACTTTATGGTTTTCACTTTTTGGATTTTTAAGAAAAGAATTTTTTAGTGCAGAAATTATTCTGTCTTTACTTTCATCTATTGATTTATCTGGGAGACCAATTATAGAAAAGGAATAAATACCATGTGAGATGTCAGTCTCTACAGAAACAAGTTCCGCATCAAGTCCGACAATGTGAGAGCTTAAAATAAGAGCAACACTCATTACTTAATTATAGCACTACGCATAGACAAAATACCGTTAATATTTTTAGATACTAATAAATAATTATCATTGAGCCAACTGTAAACAACTGTTTTGTCACCAATCTCCAACACTCTCATATTTTGGTTAGAATCATTTACATCTTTAAACACAATATTATCTTTAGTGACATTGGCATCTAAACTAATCTTAAAAGAATTTAAAACATCCTCTGCAAACACACTTTCATTTTTCATAACAAAAGCATAAACCTCTTTAAAATCAGAAATCGTTATGATATAACCGAAAGGTGTTTCTTCAAAATTAGAAATAAACTCACCAACATTTGAATTTAAATTTGGAAACAAATAAACAACCTTATCTTTACTTCCTTGGTTTACTTGTAGTTTTTCTATAGGAATTTCTTGTTGTACAGGTTTAGAATTAGATGAGATGGTATAAATTATAATTATTATTATACTTAAAACTATTAAAATAATAGAAACAGTAACAATAATAAAATTAATCTTTCTTGTTTTTTCCTGTTTTTCATTACTTAATTCTTCAGAATAAGAGGCAATGTCCGCAATGTTTGAATTTTTACCTTCAACCTCTGCAACTATATCATGCTCAAATGTTTCTATTTTTGGTATTTCACTCATAAACAGAAGTATACAAGAAGAAAGAAGAAACAAGCAAGGAATAAAAATAATACAGGTAAAATTTATTTTACCTGTATTATTTATTTTCTTATTAAAAAACTAAATTAATTATCTTCATCAGGAGTAAATACCCCATAGTTATCATTTGAAGAAAAATTTTCTACAATTTTATTTTTTGGTTTTTTAGAAATTTTCTTTTTTTGACTTCCAGGTTGGGTGTTTGTTTTTCTGTAATTAATAAGGAAGTCATCAGGATTTTCGCACATATCGATAAAGTCTTCACACGCTTCGCGAAGCTCCCCTGAAGTTGATCGTCCAAAAGAAATAACCTCTACCTGTACTCCTAAATGTTTTAAGAAATTAACAAGAGGCGCAAAATCTCCATCTCCAGTTGCTAAGACAATGGTATCTACTTTTGGAGCAAAACGAATTGCATCAACAGCGATACAAACATCCCAGTCTGCTTTCTTTGCTCCACCATAAAAGATTTTTAAATCCTTTGTTTTGGTTTCTATTCCAATCTTTGTTAATGCTTCAAAGAATTGTGTTTCGTCTCCTGCTTCTGTTGTTATTACATAAGCAACAGCACGAATGAGCTTTCTTTTGCCAACAGCTTTCTCCATTATGGCACCGAAGTTTACTTTTGAATTGTATAAATTTTTTGCACTGTGATAAAGATTTTGTGTATCTATAAAAATAGCAACACGTTGATCATTGTGTTTAATGATTGACATATATTTGTATTGAAAATTAAAAGGCAGAGGTATTTTTTATTATTTAAATCTAAGCCAGAATTGTATTATTAAAATTGTGCGATTATTCGCGTATAATTAATTGTATTATGTTTCACTAGATAAAACAATCTCCATTAAGAGATTGTTTTATAAAATTATTTTAGACCTAACTTTTTTGTGATAACGTCGAAACGTTTTTTATTTGAAGTTTCTAAATATTTCAAATGAGAACGACGATCAGCCACCATTTGTATAAGACCACGACGAGAATGATTATCTTTCTTGTGAGTCTTTAAATGATTTGTAAGTTCAGTAATTTTTTTTGTAAGAACTGAAACTTGAACCTCAGGTGATCCAGTGTCTGTAGGATGTATTTGAGCGTTTTTAATTGCAGTTGCCTTTTTTCTTGAAGTTAACATAATTTCTTAATTATCACCATATAGTATCACACTTTGTTAGAAATTGCAAGAGCTAAACATAACCCTTAAATAGTGTTGATATTTCTATTATTTTACGACATTCATGTATAATTATTGTATGCACTCACTTCCTTCACTTAAATTTGATTATCTTCAATATTTAGAAATAGAAAAAGGTCGCTCAGTCTTAACTGTTCGCAATTATGATCACTATTTAAATCGTTTTTTAGAATTTGTAAAAGTTGAAGCACCTCAAGATATAACGGAAGCAATGATGCGAGAGTATCGTGTGTATTTAAATCGTCTTTCTGCTCGCGAAGCAAAGAAGGGACAACAAACAGAAACTTTAAATAAAAAAACTCAGAACTATCACTTGATTGCCCTTCGTGCCTTTCTTAAATATATGAGAAAAAGAGGTGTACAGTGTTACGACCCAGAAAGAATCGAACTTGCCAAAACTGTTCAAAGAGAACTCGATTTGATTTCTGACAGAGAACTAAATGAATTATTAAACGCACCCGACACAAAAACAATCTCTGGAAAAAGAGATAAAGCAATGCTTGAGCTTTTATTTTCGACAGGTCTTCGTGTTTCGGAACTTTGTTCATTAGACAGAGATACTGATTTTAAAAATGGAGAAATCTCTGTGCGAGGTAAAGGTGGAAAAATTCGAGTGGTTTTTATTTCTCATTCAGCAAATGAATGTGTAAAAAAATATTTAGAAGAAAGAGTTGATATCGATGAAGCAATGTTTATTGATCATTCCCCTCGTGCTATTAGTAGAATGCAAAAAGAAGAATCTATTAGGCTTACTCCAAGAAGTGTGGAAAGAACAGTAGAAAAATATTCTGTGATGGCAGGTATTTCAAAAAAGTGTACACCACACGTTCTTCGTCACTCATTTGCGACAGATCTTTTGTATAACGGAGCTGATTTGAGAACTGTTCAATTAATGTTGGGGCACGCCTCTATTGCCACCACACAAATATATACCAACGTAACTAACAAATTCCTTCGTGATCAATATGAAAAGTTTCATGGAAAGAAAAAAGGTAAAGATTGATGTTTATTATAGTTGATGTTAATATTGTCTTATCTTAAATCAATAAGAAAGAAGGTTCTTTTATGTTTAGGCATTTGACAGGTGAAAAAACTGGGACGTCTGGCGGAGAAGATGTGAACAATAACAAATGTTCAAAATTTTTTTATATAGAGAACGACACAGTTTGTTTTACAACACAGCCAAGATGTACGGACTCTGGTTGTGATAGAGAAGAAGCATGTTTCCGTAAAAGATGTGGTTTTCCTGACGCAGGAGAGTGATATGGAAAATCCAAAATGTGGTTGTGGTTTTTATACAACAAGGATTTATGGAATGTTTTGTCTGACTGATGGATGTGTAAATTGTCCGCCTTATCATGATAAAGATGAAGATCAAATGAATCAAATACAGGTATGTTCGTTTTTGTCAGACAATCGCCCACCTATTTTATGTTGTTAATTTTTTGTTTTCAGGCAGGGTTATCCACCCTGCTTTCTTTTTTGTTATAATGAAATCATGAAAATTATTTCTTGGAATGTGAACGGAATACGAGCTGTAACAAAAAAAGAAAACTGGAAAGAGGTTTTGAAATTGTCTCCTGATATATTGGCTATTCAAGAAACAAAGGCAGAACCTATGCAACTCACTGATGAAATTATAAACATAAAAGGATATTTTTCTTATTTCGATAGTTCAAAAATTAGAAAAGGATATTCTGGTGTGGCAGTTTATTGTAAAGAAAAACCAGAGAAGGTTGAGTATGGATTAGGTAAAGATAAAATGGATATGGAGGGCAGGCTTGTTACTTTATATTTCAAAGATTTTGTTTTTATGAATTGTTATTTTCCAAACGGAGGAAAGTCGCATGAACATTTTTTATATAAACTAGATTATTATGATCAATTTTTAAAACGTGCCAAGAAATTAGAAAAAATAAAACCAGTTATTTTTTGTGGAGATATAAATGCGACAGTTGCCGACATTGATCTTGCTCGTCCAAAAGAAAATAAAGGAAAGCTTGGTTGTACAGATGACGAACGTTCTCGTCTTGCAAATTTTGTGAAGGATTTTACTGATACATTTCGTTTTATAAATGGAGATAAAATAAAATATACATGGTGGGATATGCAAACCAGAGCAAGAGACAGAAATGTTGGCTGGCGTATTGATTATATTTTCATCTCAAAAGTTTTAGAAAAGAAAATAAAGAAAGCAAATATATTAGATAATATGTTTGGAAGTGATCACTGTCCTGTGGTTCTAGAGTTTTAAAAAGTCAGAATTTATTTCATCTGCTGTGTCGCTACAAAAATTTTTAATTCGCCGTATGTTTAAATACGTCTCACTAAAAATTTTCTAGGCTCCTTGCATCTAAAACAAATTCTGACTTTTTAAATGTGAGCAATTTCCAGTTTTCTTTTTACTATTTTGCATTCGTAACTGCATCAATTCCCACCAGTGTTCCTTCTGCTAAATATTTAAGCATTGCTCCACCAGAAAGAGATACATAGGAAAATCTTTTTAAGATATCAAGACCTTTGGCAACAACAAGAGTGTCTCCTCCACCAATGAAAGTCGTCCCATTTTTTTTGTTTGCAATCAAAGTAAGTATTGATTCTGTTCCAAAATTAAAACCTTCTTCATAAAGACCAACAGGCCCATTCATGATTACAGTATTTGATTCTTCTATTATTTTTTTTAATTCTTCTACTGTTTCTTTTCCGCAATCAACAATAGTGTCACCTTTTTTTAATTCATTAATTAGTCGTTCTTCATTGTTTGATAGCACAACATCTGTTGGCACAATCAAATTAGAATGAAACAAAACACTCGCTATTAGATTTGCTTTTGTGTCCACAAGGCTATCACCAACCTCGACACCCCTTTGTTTGAAAATATTATTTGCAAGTGCTCCACCAACAAAAACTTTAACATCTTGATCTAAATATCTTTTTATTAAATCAATTTTTGTACTAATTTTTGCGCCACCTAAAATAAGTAGTGCTGGTTTATTTGGTGTTAGTAATTTAGATAAATTTATTAATTCTTTTTCAAAAGTTGGTCCAAAAAAGGAGAGGAGATATTTTGGAATACCAACAATAGAAGAGTGTTCACGATGAGAAACAGAAAAAGCATCATTTATATAAACCTCACCGAAAGATGCAAAATTTCTAGCCACACTTTCTACGTTTTCTGTTTCTCCTGGGAAAAGTCTTACGTTTTCTAATATTAAAGCATCTCCACTTTTCATCTCATTAATTTTTCCTTTTATAAAATTAAAATCCGTTCCACTAATAAATTTAATAAAAGGTAAACGAGAAGATAAAATGTTCGCGACACTTTCAATACTTTCACCTTTTGATCCAAAATGTGAAAGTATTATTATTTTTGCGGAAGAAAAAGATAATTCTTTAAGAAAAGGAATGATTTCATCTAGTCTTGATGTGTCACCAATCCCACCATCATTATTAATTGGCAAATTAAGATCAAGTCTAACAATTACTCTTTTATCTTTTAATATTTGAAAATCTTTAATAAAAAATTTTTCGTAATTATTTATCATAAATTAGAGACAGGATTTTATTATAGAATAAAAATCATCTACATTTTGTGAAGCACGACCAATAAGTAAGCCATCAACACCAGCTTCTTCTATAAAACTATGAGCATTTTCTTTTGTGACTGTTCCACCATAAAGTATAGAAACTTTTTTTGCATTATCCATACCAATAAGTTCAACCAATGTTCTTCTTATAGATATAACCATTTCGAAACACTCATTTGTTGTTGCAGGAGAAATCCCTCCTATTGCCCACACTGGTTCATATGCAATAATTAAATTTTTAAAATCTTCTTTTTTAGAAACTTCTAAACATTCTTTTAGTTCATCTTCGACGAATTTTAAATAATTAACATTTACTTCTCTTTTTTCTTCACCAACACACAGAATAGTTTTTATATTTTTTGAAAGAGTATTTGTTAATTTCTCTTTTATACTTTGATTTGTTTCACCTCTTTTTCTAACTTCACTGTGACCTAAAATAATAAATTTTGCGCCAACTGATGAAATTATTGACGGAGTATTTAATCCAGTTGTTTGACCTTCTTCGTTACCTGTTAGATTTTCTGCACCAATAATACCAAACTTAGAAATATTAAATAGGCTATTTATGTAAACGTCTGGTACAGCCAATAAATAATTTTTCTTAATTTTATTTTTAGATAGTTTTTTTTCTAAATCTTTCACAAAAGAAATAGCAGTTTTTAAATCCTTTGGTGTTGCCTTCCAATTTCCAACAATTATAGGTTTCGAAATTTTACTCATTAAAAAATTATATCATATATTATAGTATCTATTATAAAAAGATCGGGCAACCTTATGGTTGCCCTCCTATTCTCATCAATGTTATTTATAAATTTTTTTGGTGATATTTATTTGCTGGTGTAGAGTTTACCAACTATCAGACATTTTCCTTCTAGGTGGCAGGTGCCACTTCCACCAAAAATAAAATTGATTCTGTCACCATTTCTGTCACATTTTTTTAATTTATTGCCAGCAGGCAATTCTTCCATAACAGGACAGTCAAACGGTTTTTGTTTGAGTAATTCTACAGCCATACAATTACCATTTTCATTACAGGGTTTGTTTTGAGAAAGAAGATAATCTCTCTCAGTTATGAGGTTACAATTAGACCCAACCCTTAGGTGCCATTGTTCGAGTTTTGCTTGGCAAATCGATGGGTCATCTTTTTGTAGAGCTGTGATTGTGGTATTCAAGATTGTTCCCCTTGTTGTTTGGTTTTAGTTTAACTACACTCTTTGTTCAATTAAAAATATTCTACTCTTTTTTAAAATATTCGCAACATAATTTTAGATTTGCTTTTTATTTTATTTGTTGTATAATAAGTTCATTCAGAAATGGATGTGTGTGTCGGCCCGAAAGGAGCCGACATTTAAATTTTTGAATAGATAAAATTACTAAAATTAAATATAGATTTATAAATATATGTTAGATATTAAAGCTTTAAAAATCGCTCTTGAGCAATTAGAAAACGAAAAGAAAATTTCACACGAAAAAGTTGTGGATGCGGTAGAAAAATCTCTCGCAGCCGCTTACCAAAAAGAATACGGCAAGCGTGGACAAATTGTTCGTTGCCAGATTAATTTTGACACAGGTGAAACTTCTTTTGAGCAAGTGAAAGTTATTGTTGATGAGACAACAGTTAGAATGCCTGTAGAAGGAGAAGAAGAAATTTTTGAAAAAGCAGAAGAAGTGAAGGAAGGAGAAATAGCACTTCCTCGTTTCAATGAAGAGCGTCACATGTTGCTTGGAGATGCGAAAATGTTTAAGAAAAATGCAGAACTCGGAGAAGAAATTATTTTCCCTCTTGATAATCAAGATGACTTCGGACGTATCGCAGCACAAACAGCAAAGCAAGTTATTGTTCAAAAACTTCGCGAAGCAGAAAGAGAATCAATCGTTGGAGAATTCGCATCACGCGAAGGAACTATTGTTCAAGGAACAGTTCAAAGAATCGAAAGAGGTTCTGTGTTTGTTGATCTTGGAAGAACAACAGCAATTATTCCTTTCGAAGAACAAATTCCATCAGAGAGACTTCGTGCCGGAGAAAGAATTCGCGCATATCTATTTTCTATTGAAGAAGGAATGAGAGGTTTATCTATTCGTCTATCACGCACACATCCAAAATTTTTAATTGAACTTTTCAAAAACGAAAGTTCAGAAATCGCACAAGGAATAGTTGAAATTGTTTCTGTTGCTCGCGAACCAGGAAGTCGTTCTAAGATTGCTGTAAAATCAAACGATGAAAGAATCGATCCAATCGGAGCGTGTGTTGGGCAACGTGGTGTTCGTGTAACTGCGATTACAAATGAATTAGCTGGAGAAAAAATTGATGTGATTGAGTGGAGTGATGATATTCGTAAATTTATTGCGACAGCTTTATCACCAGCGAAAGCATTATCTATTGAAGCAAATGAAATAGAAAAAAAGGCAGTGGTTACTGTATCTCCAGAAGAACAATCATTAGCAATTGGTAAAGGTGGACAGAATGTTCGTCTTGCTGCAAAACTTACAGGTTGGAAAATAGATATTGTTTCAGGTGGAGAAATTCTTGCAGAAGCTTCCGAAGAAGGAGCTGTTATCGACAGTATGATGATCAATGAAACGATTGATGAAGAAGTAGAGGAAATAATTGAAGCATTAAATGTAACAGAAGAAACCGTTCCAAAAAATATTGAACTAGAAAATGTATCAGAAGTTTCAAGTGATGAAACTGTAACAGAAGAAACAAAATAATTTATTAATTTGTGGCTTTGGATTTTCTAGTCCCTAGTCCCTAAAATCTAACACCTAATAAACACTATGAGTTTAAATTTACTTCACGATATTAGTCCAGGAAAAAATGTCCCAGATATAATAACTACAATTGTAGAAATAAATAATGGTTCAAAAAATAAATATGAACTAGATAAAGAAACTGGTCTTATCAAACTTGATCGCGCGATGCATACGTCACAAGACTACCCGTTCGATTACGGATTTGTTCCACAAACAAATTGGCACGATGGTGATCCGCTAGATGTTGTTCTTCTAACAACTAATCCATTGTTCCCTGGCGTGCTAGTTGATGTTCGTCCTGTTGCTGTTGTTGATATGATAGATGATGGCGAAAGTGACGCAAAGATTATTGCTGTTCCAGTTGGTGATCCACGTTTTGAGCATGTGAAAGATTTAGCAGATGTTAATCAACATACAATAAAAGAAATAATTCATTTCTTCGAAACATATAAACACCTTCAAAATAAAATTGTGAAAATAAACGGAGTGAATAATGCGAAAAGGGCGAAAGAAGTTATTCTTGAATCTATGGAGTTGTATAAGAGCAAGTTCAAGAAATAAAAATTTTTAAACTACTAACGATTAACTACTAACTAACTCATGAAAATAGAAATTAAAAAATTAGAAAAAAGTGAAGTTCAATTTGATATTGTAATACCTTCAAAAGATTTTGAAAAATATCACGACAAAGGATTTAAAAAAATTCAAGAAGTTGTTTCTGTTGATGGCTTCAGAAAAGGCAACGCTCCAGAAGATGCTATAACAAAAAATTATGGAGACATGATTCTATTAGAAGAGATGGCGAACCTTGCACTTCGTGATGCTTATATGGAAGCAATCAAGGAACACAAAATAATTCCAGTCGCAGATCCAAATGTTGTGATTAAAAAATTAGCCAAAGGAAATGATTTGGAATTAACTATCACTGTACCTGTTATGCCAGAGGTCACACTTCCTAATTACAAAAAAATTGGAGAAGAAAAATCTAAGGAACATACAATGGAAACTGTAACTGATAAAGACATCGCAGATGTTCTTGAAGAACTTCGCAAGGGTCGCGCAGAAAAACACCATCATGATCACGAACACAAAGATGGAGAAAAATGTGAACATACTGACGAAGAAAAAAATCTTCCAGAATTGAACGACGAATTTGCACAATCATTCGGCGAAGAATTTAAATCTCTTGAAGATTTGAAAAAGAAAATTTCTGAAAATCTAAAATTAGAAAAGTCACAAAAGAACACAGAAAAAATTCGTACAGCGATAATCGAAAATTTGATCAAAGAAAGTAAAGCAGAAATTCCAGAGGTGATGATCGAGCAAGAACTCGAAAGAATGCTTGGTCAAATGAAAAATGATGTTGCTCGTTTCGGTGGCAAGTGGGAAGATTATTTAACTCACTCAAAGAAGACAGAAGAAGAATTGAAAAAGGACTGGAGATTAAACGCAGAAAAGAGAACCCTTTCACAACTTGTTCTTGCAGAAATTTCTTTGGTTGAAAAAATCAAACCAACAGACGAAGAGATTGAAACAGAACTAACTCGCCTACTTGCTACAATTCAGGATTTAGATGAGGAACGCGCCCGTGGATATATATTTCAAGTTCTTACAAATGAGAAGGTTCTCAAATTTTTAGAGGGTAATAAATAACCGAGCCATTATTTGGCGTACTTCTTGTTGTTTTTGTAAAAATATTCTTCACTGTACGATTTGTACACCTCATAATATTTTTACAAAAACAACTTCGAATTCCATCCAAATACTGCCTTGGCTGACGTAAACATTCCTCCGTTATTGGGTGTCATTCCCGCGAAAGCGGGAATCCAGTGTCTAGAATTTAAAAATAAAAAATATAAAACACAAGAGCGACATCTAACGATGTCGCTCTTGTGTTTTGTGTTAAATTTAAGAAATTGCTTTCAATATCATTGGTTTAACTATCGGAGAGATTTCTACTTGATCAAGTTTATCAAGGCTAATAAACTCTGCACCAAGAGAATCGTGACCATCAGGATCAATCTTAATATTATCTAATGAAAGAGAGACTGTAAAATATGTACCAAAGTGACGAAATGGTTCACCTTTATAATCAGGGGCGGTGTATTCATTCTCGGATAAAAATGTTTGGTTCGTTATTTCTCCACCAGCTTCTTCAATAAATTCTCTTCTTAGACCTTCTTCAATTGTCTCCCTTTGCTCAATTCTTCCTCCTGGTAAATCATACATTCCTTTGTATGGTCCGCGTGATTTTTTGATTAACAACACTGAATTATTTTTAATGTAAACACCATACACACCAACATGCGAATATTGTGGAGTAATTTCTAGGCTCATATTTGAATTATACCACGTCACTATTTTTATTTATTGACTTACATCACCTTTGATTCTTTCAGTTCTTTTTCTAGTTGTTTTAAAAATTTTTTTAGAAAATTAGTCCTCTGTTCAGCTATTTTTTTTGCATACTCTGTGTGCATTGTATCTTTAACTACGAGTAATCTCTCATAAAAAAGATCTATACTTGATCTAAATCTAACAGAACCTTTTTTACACAACGGGTCTTCAGATGGGTAAAAAGGTTTATTCATTTGTCCTCCAGAAGAAAATGTGCGCATAATTGATATTGCGCCAGTGGCTTCAAGACGGTCAGCATCTTGAAGGATTTCTGATTCTAAACTGCTAGCTTTAAGTCCTTTAGAAAATGAACACTCTTTTATACAAGACACCGCTCTAGGTATTTTTTCTTTGGGATATTTTTTAATACCATTTAATATTTTTTCAGCGACAATAGAACTTTCGGTATTCTCATTTTTACTTTCAGGTGAGTTTTTAGGATAGATAACAATGTCATGAAAAAGCACAGCTGGAATAATTATATCTATATCAGCGTTAGTTTTTTTTGCTAATTTTAAAGACAGGTTAAGCACTCTCAGGACATGTTGAAAATCATGTGAAGGATCAGACCTTGATTGTAACTCCTCGGCTATTTTAATGAGTACTTGTTTTAGACTTCTTGTCATGGTTATAATATATAAGTTAGACTGTATCATATAAACAACCTTAAACAAAATGGAAAAAATAAACTCCACTCAAGAATATGTAGAGACACAAAAAGAAACACATATAGATATTGAATCAGCAAGGCAACATTTAGACAATGCGCCTAATCAATACTTTGAAGCGATAAATAAATATTCTGAGGAAGAATTTTTAAATTTTGTAAAAAAATTAGAACCAATAATTAATTTTTTAAAAAATCCACATTCGATAGCCTCTGTTGGTGTAGGAGGAGGATTAGAATTAAGAGTTTTATATGAATTGTTTAAAGAAAAACATACAGAAATAATAGGAGTTGATCTTTCTAAAAAAGCCCTATCATCAGCACGTAAATATTTAACAGAACACAATGTGCGGGCTTTGTTAGTGCAAAGTAGTGCCGTAGAAATGCCTTTCAAATATACCAATGATTATATGGATGGTATTGTTCTGTCTGCAATAATGCATGAAATATATAGTTATGTAGAAGATGGAAAAATAGCTTGGATAAAAGCGATTCAGGAAGCCTCTATGACCTTATCTAATAACGGTGTCTTGCTTTTGCGTGATTTTGCTGGGCCAGAGATTAACGACCTGATTGAAATATCTTTTTTAGACCAAGATGTAAAAGATTTTTATAGTTATTTTAGAGAAAGATTTAGAACATTTGACACTTGGAATAAAGATGAAGTTGAAAAAATGAAAGACAAAAGAAATAAACAAGATGATTATCCTATTCTGTCAGAAGGCCAAGCAAGTGTAATAATGCCATTTGGTACTGCTGCCGAGTTAATGCTTCACTATAGAAATTATGTTTCTGATTTTAAAAATGGAACAATTATTAGTTTTGCTAATGATTGGAAAGAAATAGACGAACGTTATTTAATTCCTGATCCTGATTCAGATGCTTTCTGTCCGATGAGTCCAGAAAAATATAAAGAAAAGATTTTATTTCACGCTAATGATAAACTAAAACAGTCTGGATATAAGTTTGAATGTGTAAAATCAGAAATCACTGCCAGACCTGACACAGTTAATGAAATAAAAAAATATTTTTCTATAAAACATAAAAATAAAACCCAAGAAGAACTTCTAGGACAGATTACCTCTAAAATGGAACTAGTCTTTAAAAAAATAACTAATTAAATATGAAAATAATAAAGTTTGACCCTCGTGCTTTAGATAAAATAACAGAATCTTTTGTTGATTCGTTTCCAGAGTGGAGTATTGAAAATGCTAAAAAATATCTTATGCAATCATATTTGATTAGTCCAGATTTTTGTTTTATGGCAGTTGATAAAGATAACGAGATTCTCGGAGCTATTTTTAGTAAACTTGGAACAAGTAAACACGGTGACTTATTAATTGTTGAGTCGTTGCAGGTTATTGATAGGCATAGAAATAATGGCGTAGGAAAATCTTTATTAAAACATACAGTGAATGAAGCTCGTAAAAATAATATTTTTAGTATTAGTATGTTGTCGCCAGAAGAAAATATTTTTCCACTTTCTTGGTATGAGCGTATAGGATTTAAAAAAACTGATTGGATAGAACTCTCAACAACAATAGATACTATAAAGATATAGACAAAGAATAAAAATTAGCTTCGTATCTAGAGAGGTATCGAAGATATACAAAACTAGCAAGCGTAGGAATCGTCTAATATTTGCCTCGGCTGACGTAAACATTCCTCCTCAGAGAATACTAAACAACAAGAGCGACATCTTACGATGTCGCTCTTGTTGTTTGTCGTATTAAAACAGTTTACTTGATTTCCCCTACTTTAACCTCACTAGACTGCTCCTTAAGTTTCGTTGGTATGGCCACAGTAAATGTAGAACCTTTACCTTGCTCTGACACAACAGAAATCTTTCCTTTGTGTAATTCAACAACCTCTTTTACGAAATACATACCAAGACCATTACCATCCACATTCGTAGATACATTTTCTTCACGAGCAAATTTTTTATAAAGTTGAGTATCGATAAAAGTTTTTGACATACCTCGCCCAGTATCAACAACATCTATCAAAACATAAAATTCATTTCCATATAATTTAACAACCACACCTCCTTTCTCTGTATATTTAATAGAGTTATCAATTAAATTAGCAAACATATGATCTAACTTCTCGCTATCATAAACTATTTCATAATTTATTCCATCTCATTCTCAAGATCTTCAATAGAAATTTTTCTTCCATATTCAACATTCCAAGGTTGACTCTTTAAACATAATTAAATTATATCATAGCTCTTAAGATTATTTAACTATCGACGAATAACTTCCTAATGACTAACCAAGTATCATCGCAAGTACTACTATTGCCTGGGCGCCGGTGTCGGCTTTTAGGATGGTGTCAGTGAGTTTTATTTTAGTGAAACATGATTCGTCAAACATTTTTTCTTCATTATCGGTGAAACCTCCTTCGGGTCCTACAAAAATATTGAGTACAGGTGAGGAAATAACCTTTTTTACATCTTCACTGTTAATTTTCTCACCAAAAAGTGACGCAACAATGTTGCGTGTTTGTGTTCCTTCTGCGTTATTCTGCGTTTGTTCTGCGACAATCTGCGCTTCGATAGCTTCTTTTAGAGAAATGATTGGTGAAATGATAGGAATATTTGTCCGTCCACACTGTTCAGAGGCTTCGATTGATATAATTTTTAATCTTTCCTCGTTTAAATTCTTCTTCTCACATCTTTCAGACATAACTGGAACAATCTGTGTAACACCAAGTTCGGTGCAAGTTCTAACAACGGTCTCAAAAGTATCTTTTTTCACAAGCGACATATACAAAGTCACTTTCTTTTGTGGAACTATGCTAAGTTCTTTACTTTTTAATTTAAAAGTAATTTCTTTTTTTGTGTAAGAGTCTATCAAATAGTGATAATCGTAATTATCTTGTGAAAACAAAATAACCTCCTGTCCTTCTTTAAATCGAAAGACATTAAGTAATTGATTTATTATATTCTGATCACCTATTTTAACAATCTCTTCACCAAGGGGTTGTGTTGTATAGAAGCGATGTAATCGCATTAAGTGATACTCTATAAATTACAAAGAGACATTGCAAGCAAAATAAAAAGCCAAAAAGTTATTTGTTTATAAGGACATTTTAGGAAATATTAAAGACACTAAATTTATTAAAAGACAGTTATCCACAGGAAAATTATTAAAGACACTTGTGTTAAAATTCCTGTCGTTTATAATATAAATTAGGGTAGAGGAGATGTAGTGAAAACGCTCGCCCGTGCGTAACGGGATATTAAGTTCGCACAATCCTCCACCAAAACAGTTCTTTATTTTGCGGTCATAGTGAGTTTATTTTTAAGACCGCCCAAAATTAATAATTTGTTTCTAAATTATTCGCTCTTTTAAGGACAATCCCCTAGATGTCCTTAACTAATTATCTAAGTTGTTGAAACTTATGTAGAATCTCTAAAGCGAAAGGCCCCTGCATTGTGTATGCGACATCATTAGTCGCATTTACAAAGCAGGGGCTTTTTTATTTTCATTATTTTCTCCCTATTCTTGAACTTTTTGTATCAGTAAATGATAAATTTCATCAGTTATGATTTTTCTTCTCGAGCTTTCAAGTATTTCTTGGTGGTTTGGCACGAGACGTGCCAGTGTTTCCTCGTAATTATCAACACTTTTTTCAATTGAAGTCTCAAGTATTTTGAAATTTTCTTCATCACACACACTGCAAACATCGAGTAAAAATTGTGAGTGTATCATTTCAAAAAGCTTTTCAAGTGGTTCATTAAGTTTGTCGTGGCTTAGTTCAGACTCTCCTAAAATGTATCTGATTCTATCAACAACAGATGAAATTTGGTCTTGAGTGAAACAGTCAGATTGAATTTGGTGATCTGTGTGCCCACCAAACCCGAATCCAGAAACACCATTATTTGTAAGTATTTTTTTCATTTCGTACCACCTTTCTCAAAATATATAGAAATTAAGGAATATAAAACTAATATAAGCAACAATCAAAGAAATACTAACATAAAATATTCACCCTGTTAAATAAAAAATAAAACCAGCGGGATTCGATTAGAATCCCGCCGTGTTACACAACTTGCTTGTTGTGTCTATTTCTTTTTCTCTTCTATTCCGAAATATTTGTTTGCGTATGGGTCTAGTGCTTTCTTGATAGATCTTCCAGCGAGCCAGACAAGAAACAACCCACTACCGAATAATCCAATACCACCAACAAACATTAAAGTAGAGCTTTCAGGTCTTGCACCGAATGTGAAAGCGACAACAATTATTGCTAATGATATTACTCCAATCAAAACCAGAAAGCTTTCCAATGGATATTTCTTGAATCCGCCGTTTATTGCGCTGCCGAGTATTGTCCATAATTTGTTGTACCACTTGAAATGCACAAAAAGTGGAATTAGTATCGACAGTATAGACACAATAAACAGTTTTGTGGTCAAATTGTTATTTAACCAGACACACAGTGCGTATGTACACATCACAGACGGTAAGACGACTTTCCAGTTTTTCAATGCAAGCATAAACAGTCCAGGAATTTTTGCGATCAGGTCTATGACGCGATTCCATGATCCAGACACCGTGATCGTGGAAATCACCGTGGCCACACCCCAGAATGTTGATATTTTTCCGTTGTCAAAAGTAAAAATACCAACGAAACACAGAAGTGTAAACCAAAAAAGTATCCATTTCCAAGACTTTACCAAGAAATCAATCGGACCCTCTTCTTGTATTATTTGTTGAGTTTGAGACATTTTAATTCTCCTCGAAAAAATTGTTGTATGTTGTTACAGAACGGTGTTTTTCACGAACTTTTAGATATGTTCGTAATCGCTTATAAATATAGCATAAATATAGTTGTTTGTCAATGGTTACAATTATATATTTTCATGATATATTGCAAATATACGGACACGACAGAACCTTTGAAAAGACTTGATTTTGTTGAAGTTTTTTACCCTGTTAAATAATTTTAAGACGTTATCTTAAAATTAAAATTTGAAACTGGCTTCATGTTTCAAATTTTATTTAACAGGGTGAATTTTGAATTTTATTTATTAAATTGTATTGTTGTTTGTTTTTATTTTGAAAATTTGCGAAGCAAATTTTCAAACGAATTACTTACCGCCCTATACTAACTATCTATTATTATGCTTATTCCCACAGTTATCGAAAAAAGCCAATTTGGTGAGCGTGCATATGATATTTACTCGCGTCTTTTACGTGAAAGAATTGTCTTTCTTGCTGGCCCAATTGATTCTAATGTTGCAAACATTGTTATTGCACAACTTTTATTTCTTGAATCAGAAGACCCAAAGAAAGATATTACTCTTTATATAAACTCCCCTGGCGGAGAAATAGGATCAGGTCTTGCGATTGTCGACACAATGCATCACATCAAACCAGACGTTGTTACAGTTTGTACTGGAATGGCTGCTTCTATGGGCGCAATCATTTTATCTCAAGGAACAAAAGGAAAAAGATTTATGCTCCCAAATTCAGAAGTAATGATTCATCAGCCATTAACTGGTGTTGAAGGACAGGCTTCCGATATACAAATCACAGCCAATCATATTCAAAGACTAAAGGAGAAACTTACAAAGATGCTCTCTGATGCAACAGGACAAGATTATAAAAAAGTAGAGAAAGACAAAGATCGTGATTATTGGATGACCGCAGATGAAGCAAAGAAATACGGTATTGTTGATCAAATTTTGAAACCAAAGAATAAGTAATCTTTAGAGGTGACTTATTACAATAAAAAAATCACCCTACAAATTTAAAATTTATGAATTTATTAATACAAATAATTATTTTTGTTTTGATCGGGATTATTTCTGGTTATTTTATTCGTCATTATGTGGCACTGTATCGTCGTGACACAATAGAAAATGATATAGAAGAAAAAATAATTGAAGCAAAAAGAAAAGCAAGAGAAATAGAAGATGAGGCACTTAATCGTGCGAAGGAAATTAGAGTAGAGATAGAAAAAGCAGAAGAAAGAGTAGAGAAACAAGAAGAACGTCTTGATCGTCGTGACACAGAACTTACAAAAAAAGAAGAAATTCTTTCTAAAGACACAGAAACAATTCGTCAAAAAGCAAAAGATTTGCAAATGGTAAAAGAAATCTTAGAAGAGAAAGAAAAAAATATAGAAAAAGAACTAGAAAGAGTGGCAAACCTATCTGAAATAGACGCTCGCGAAATTTTGCTTCGCAAAATTTCGCTCGAATCCGAAGAAGATCTGAATTCTCGCATCTTAAAACTTTCTCGTGACGGAGAAATCAAACTTGAAGAAAAAGCTCGTGATATTTTAATAAGTTCAATTCATCGTTTAGGAAATTCCGACCTTGCAGAATTTTCTACAAGTACAGTAGAAATAGAAAACGATGAAGTAAAAGGAAAAATAATTGGTAAAGAAGGAAGAAATATAAAAGCATTTGAGAAATCTTCAGGCGTAGAACTTCTCGTTGATGAAATTCCAAACGGGATTGTTGTTTCTTGTTTTGATCCTGTTCGTCGTGCGATTGCAACAAACGCACTTCAGGCTCTGATTAAAGATGGTCGCATTCAGCCAGCAAAAATAGAAGAATTTTTAGAAAAATCAAAAAAGGAAATTGGAAACATAATGAAGAAGAAAGGAGAAGAAGCTGTCCTTGAATGTGGACTTCTTTCAATTCCAGAATCAATTATTCCACTTATTGGTCGTTTATATTTTAGAACATCGTATGGTCAAAATGTTTTAAATCATTCAATAGAAATGACTCATATCGCAGGAATGCTTGCTTCAGAACTTGGTGCAGATATCCAGATTGCAAAAGCAGGAGCATTGCTTCACGATATTGGAAAGGCTGTTGATCACGAAATACAAGGAACCCATGTCGAAATAGGAAGAAAAATTTTAGTGAAGTATGGAGTTGATAATCGTGTTATTCAAGCAATGCAGGCTCACCACGAAGAATATCCATACGAAACGACAGAAAGTGTTATAGTGCAAGTTGCTGATGCAATAAGTGGAGGTCGTCCTGGTGCAAGACGTGACACAGTAGAAAGATATATCAAAAGATTAGAAGATTTAGAAGCTATAGCATTAGCATTTTCTGGAATCGAAAAAGTTTATGCACTTCAAGCAGGTCGTGAGATTCGCGTGTTTGTAACCCCTGCCCTTGTTTCTGATTTAGAAGCGCGCGACCTTGCTCGCAATATTGCAATTCGCATAGAACAAGAATTACATTTTCCTGGTGAAATAAAAATAAACGTTATACGTGAATCTCGTTCAATTGAATTCGCTCGTTAGTCAAAAAATATTTCATTTTTGAATAATTTTTAAATTTTTATTTCTTTTGCTATCATATAGACTTACATGGAACAAATTTATATTAAAAATAAAACACTTGAGAATAATCATCGTTCAGTAGTTAAGTCAATTACTTATCGCATGTTAAGTATTACAGCAGATTCTATCGCTGCATATTTTTTTACTCATAATGTTGTTGTTTCAGCGGGAATCGTTGCAGTTGTTAATGGTTACAGTACCATACTTTATTATTTTCACGAAAGAATCTGGTCACACATTCACTGGGGTAGAAGAAAAACAGATTAAATTTATGAAAGAAGAACATTTTTTTGGACAAGTAACACAAAAGGTGATTTTGAAATATAAAAATTCTTTTGTTATTGTGAAAGAAAAAGGACAAGATGAGTGGATACTTCCAGGTGGAAGATTAAATGTTGATGAACAACTCGAAGAAGGTTTAATCCGCGAGATAAAAGAAGAGCTTGGTGTTGATTGTGTTGATCAAAAATTAATTTCAGTCAGTGTTTCTCATAACATTCACAAAATTCCAAAAGTTTTTATTTTTTATACTGCATCTGTCGTGTCAGATCAAGAAATTAAAATAAACCACGAAATATCAGATTTCGTTTTGGTTTCCAAGAAAGAAGACCTAGAGAAATATTTAATGTATTCAAATCAGAAAGAAGTTTTAGAAAAGTTCCTTATTTTATAAAGGTTTTTGGAGCGAAGTGTATCAATTTCTAAGAGTGAGATTTTTAATTAAAACTAACTGTCGCAGGACTACGGTTTGAGGGTGAGATAAATTTTCAGTAGAAAATTATATCGGTTAGTTTTAATTAAAAGTCGAACAACCTTTTCTCCCCTTGCTAAAAATCCCATATTTTATATACTGTTTACATACATCGCCCAGGCTTGCCCTTTGCGGTGAAATTATAAAATAACTAATCAGTGGTGTGTTCCTAGGAAAACCATCACTAAAAATATTTCATCATATGAACAAAGCAGCTCTAGTTGAAGTGGTAAACGCAGAACTTGGTACAACAAAAGTACAAGCAGAAGCAATCGTAGATACTATTTTCGACACAATTGTTAAGACACTTAAAAAAGGAGACGAAGTTGCAATTGCAGGATTCGGTAAGTTTTCTGTAAAGCTTCGTAAGGCTCGTGATGCTCGTAACCCAAAAACAGGAGCAACTGTTAGGGTTGCAGCCAAGAAGGCTCCTAAGTTCTCAGCCGCAAAGGCACTTAAGGATGCAGTAGCATAATTACTTTATTTGGCAAAAAACAAAATCGCCCTAAGGGCGATTTTGTTTTTTTAATGCAGAGTATCTTTTTGATCAATCAAAATATTTCCCTCTAATCTTTTTTTAGTTTTTCTTGCTGTTTGTAAAATACCCTCTATCTTTCTCAGTGTTTCAGTATTTAAACCGTTATTTGTGTCTAGTACAACAGGTGTATATTTGTTAATAATATCATCAAGAAAAACAATCATTTGAACATCGTTCATTTTTTCTTGGTGTGTCTGTAAAAATAATTCCTCTTTTCCAAATTCCATAAATTTATTTTCTAACAATAAGTAAATAATACAAAATCATTTTTCTAATCTAAGTGATTCTTTGTGTATTAATTCCAAGACATTTTCTATTAAATTTTCATTTAGATTTAATTCCCTAGCGACACTCTTTCTTGTTTTTAGAACTTTATTCCACTGTGTTTGGTCAAGTGGAGGAATATTGTTTTCTTTTTTTATTTGTCCGACTTTTCTAACAAAATTAAATCTTTTTGCAAGTAGTTCTATTATTTCTTTATCAGTTTCAAATATCTCAGAACGCAAAACTTCAAGGGTTTTATTAAATTCTGTTTTTGGATTGTTGTCCATAAATTAGTGCGGCGTAAGAGAATCGAACTCTTGTCTCCTGCTTGGAAGGCAGGCATTCTACCACTAAACCAACACCGCAAATCACCAGTAGATTATATCTTATTTATAGAAAAATTTCTAGTGTCGACAAAATAACAAAAACCCTTCGTTTGAAGGGTTTTTGTTATTTTGTCGGAGTGCAGGGATTCGAACCCTGAGTCGCTGGTACCCAAAACCAGAATGTTAGCCGTTACACCACACTCCGAAATATCTAAACTAAATCTAATTCTAACATATTTTTCTACAATTACTACCTTTTTATAATTCTATGTTTTCAAAAATTTTCACTCTCCCCTCCCTTGTTTTTTGATTTATATAAACACAAATGAGATCGATTTGTAATTTTTTATTTTTGAGATTACTATTGTTTATTAAATATAAATTAATTGCTCTTTTGAATTTAAATTTTTTCCAAAAAGTTAAATTATCTTCAGGTTTTATTTTTAAAGTTTTTATATTGGAACTGTCTCTTATTTTAACACTTTTTACCTCAACAAAGTGCAAAATATTGTCTTTTTCAGCAATTATATCTATTTCACCAAATTTAAATTTTTCGTTCATAGTCACCACAATGAAACCACTTCTTATTAAAAAGGTTTTTGCTATGTTTTCTCCTATTTTACCTATTTCATTATGTTTTGCCATTTTTATTATTCGTTTCTTATGAAACGTTTCACGTGACACGTTTATAGATTTTCCTTTATAAAAGAGTCAGTCTTTTTGTGAAATATCCTTAGTTTACAATGATATTTCACAATTAAGGGCAATGTCTGTATAGTTTGCCTCATATGTATTTTACTGTCTCTTATCAACAGTTACCACAGGTTTATCCACAGTTTTTCATAGTATACTATTTATTTTTAATGGTTTTTAAAATAAACAGTAGCAATATATTAGCTTTTTATTTACTTTTATTTGTGATAATATAATTATTATTCGCGGTGTTGGTTTAGTGGTAGAATACGTCCTTGCCAAGGATGAGACACGAGTTCGATTCTCGTACGCCGCACAAAAGAATAATTCGATGTATTTGTGTGAGATACGAGAATTGAAAGTAAAAAATAGGATAAAAATTAAAAAGAGTTTGTGCTTTCGCCAGGATTCGAACCTGGAACAACGGTTCCGAAGACCGATGTGATATCCATTTCACCACGAAAGCTTATTTTACAAGCATATTATAACATTAATTATGATAAATAATAACGAAATACCAAAAGAGATAAGTATGGTTATTGCGGTACTTCAAGGTGCTGACTATGAAGCTTTTCTTGTTGGTGGTTGTGTTCGTGATTTGTTTATGGGTATAAAACCAAAAGATTATGATGTAACCACAAACGCCACACCTGAACAAATTATAAGCCTGTTTCCAAAAACTTTCTATGAAAATATATATGGTACAGTTGGTGTTGTTACTTGTGGAGAAGAGATAGGAACTATTTGTTCTAATGAGACCATAAGAATAGTTGAAGTTACTCCATATCGTTTAGAAGGGGAATATTCAGATAAAAGACATCCTGATCAAGTAGGGTGGAGTCAAAATATTGAAGATGATCTAAAAAGACGTGATTTTACTGTGAATGCAATGGCGTATAATCCTATTTCACAAGAAACAGTAGATCTGTTTGGTGGTAAAAAGGACTTAGAAAATAAGGTTTTAAGAGCGGTTGGTGATCCAGACAAGAGGTTCCAAGAAGATTCTCTCAGACTTATGCGTGCTGTTCGTTTTGTTTGTCAGCTTGATTTTGATTTAGAATCTGTTACACGTGAAAGTGTGGAAAGGAATTCCAATTTACTTAATAGTATTTCACGTGAAAGAATCAGGGATGAATTTTCTAAACTTATTATGACAGATTTTCCTATGAGAGGGATTACTTTATTAAAAGATTTAAATTTACTTCAATTTATTGTTCCGGAGTTGCTTCGTGGAGTAGGGGTTACACAGAACCAGGCACATAGTTTTGATGTTTGGGAACATAATTTAAAGACATTGCAACATTCTGCTGATAAAAAACTTGCATTACATATTCGTTTAGCGGCTATTTTTCATGATATTTCTAAACCAGAAACACGTAGATTTATAAAAGACACAAAACAACACACGTTTTATGGTCACGAGGTTGTTGGTTCACGTGTAACGCGCGTAATTATGGAAAGATTAAAGTTTTCTAAGGAGTTAATCGATACTGTATCAATTATGGTACGTTGGCATATGTTTTTTAGTGACACAGAACAAATAACAATAAGTGCTGTTCGCAGATTGATTGTAAATGTTGGTAAAGACAAGGTATGGGATCTAGTTAATCTTCGTATATGCGATAGAATAGGGACAGGAAGACCAAAAGAAGAACCGTACAGATTAAGAATGTATGAATCAATGATCGAACAAGCACTTCAAGATCCGATTTCGTTAAAAATGCTAAAAACAAACGGAGAAAGAATAATGAGTGTTACACAAGAAACACCGGGACCAAAAATTGGGTTTGTTTTACATGCATTGTTTGATGAGGTTTTGGAAAACCCAAAGAAAAACACAGAAGAATATTTGGATAATCGCGCAAAAGAATTGATTTCTTTAGATATTTCAGAGTTAAAGAAGTTAGGGGAGAAAGGAAAAGAAGAAATGGAAGAAAAAAATATTGAAAAGGTCAAAGAAATTCGTAAACAGTTTAAGGTGAAATAAATCAGTGTCTTTTATTTTTTTAGTAAAAGACAAAATTTTATAATGATATAATGTTTACTAATAATGATAAAAGATTTACATCCATTAACTTTAAAACTTCTTGAAAATAGGGGGGTTGTTGGTGATAAAATAGAAAAATTTTTAAATCCATCTTATGAAATAGGTATTGGTGATCCATTTTTGATTTATGGAATGGAAAAAGCAGTCAAAAGAATTATTAAGGCGATAAAAAATGAAGAGAAGGTGGTTATTTATAGTGATTATGATTGCGATGGTGTGCCTGGTGGTGTTTTGCTACGAGATTTTTTTAATACAATTGGTTATGGTAATGTAGATATTTATATTCCTCATCGTCATAATGAAGGATATGGCTTACACAAAAAAGTGATTGATAAATTTAAAAAAGATAAAGTGACTTTGTTAATTACTATTGATTCTGGAATTACAAATGTTGATGAAGTTAAATATGCAGAAGATTTTGGAATAAATGTAATAGTAACAGATCACCATTTGCCTTTGAGTGAAAATAAAAAACAAATATTACCAGAAGCGTATTGTATTCTTAATTCGAAACAAGATAAATGTAATTATTATGATGATATGCTATGTGGTTGTGCGGTTGTTTGGAAGCTTGCTTGTGCGATTCTTGTAAAATTGAAAGAGGAAGTAAAAAGTAAAAAATTAGAAGAAGGAAAGAAACAAAACGCGTATAGTATTGTTTTACAGAAAGTCTATGAACTTCCAGAAGGTTTTGAAAAGTGGTGGCTTGATCTTGTTGCTATATCTACAGTGGCCGACATGGTTCCACTTGTGAAAGAAAACAGAACACTCGTATATTTTGGATTAAAAGTTTTACAAAAAACAAAAAGATATGGACTTAATCATATTTTTAGAAATCAAGGAGTAATAAAAGATAATTTAACAGAAGAAGATATTTCTTTTACTATTGCACCTAGAATAAATGCAGCAAGTAGAATGGGTCATCCTATGCAAGCGCATAATATGCTTTATGAAAAAGATAATTTGCTTGCTGAGCATCTTGTTCTTGATCTTGAGGTTTTGAATAATGAAAGGAAAGGAGGAGTAAAAGATATTTTGTCTACGATTTCTTTTGATCATGCTGTTTATAAAGAAAAAGTAATTGTGGTTGGTGATATTAGTTGGGGTCCTGGGCTTCTTGGTCTCATTGCACAAAAAATAATTGAAGAAACTGGAAAACCTACTTTTGTTTGGGGGCAAGGGGAAGATGAAAATATTTTGAAGGGATCTTGTCGTTCACTTGGAGATATTCATGTTGTTGATTTGATGAGAGTGTGTGGAGATATTTTCATTGGTGTTGGTGGGCATGAGCAGGCAGGTGGATTTTCTTTTTTGAAAGAAAATAAAGATAAATTGTTAAAAGTTTTGAATGAGGCGATTGAACGTGTTAAAAGAAAAGAAATTGGCAATGGAGAAGTGTTGATTGATGAAGAAATTTCTTTTAATGATGTTAACGAGATAACCTATGGAGCAATGAGCGTACTTGCTCCTTTTGGTGTTGGTAACCCAAAACCAATTTTTTCATTTCCAAGAGTAAAAGCGATTAGTGTGAGGAGGTTTGGAAAGAAGAGTGAGCATATTGAAGTGATTTACCCCACTTCGCATAAAGCTACGACGGGGCGCGGTGATGATGGAGTTAAACAAATTAAAGCAATTAAATTTTTTGTTGATGATGAATTAGAAGAAAAATTAAAAAAGGAACATAAACTGATTGCAAATTTAGAAAAGAGTTATTGGCGAGGAAAAGTGGAATTGAGGCTGAGGATTATTGGTGTAATTTAATGTTATAATTGAATTATGAAAATAGAAATTTGGACAGATGGATCAAGTAGGGGAAATCCTGGAAAGGGGGGATGGGGAAGTATTATTATCACAAAAGACGAAGTGATTGAACTTGGTGGTAGTGATAAGATGACAACAAATAACAAAATGGAATTGTTGGCTAGTATAGAAGGACTTAAAGAAATTGAAGGTAATATAATAAAAGAAACAAAAGAAGTCACAGTTTGTACTGATAGTCAGTATGTAAAAAAGGGAATGACTGAGTGGATAGATGGTTGGATTGCAAAAGATTGGAAAGGTTCAACAAAAAAACCAGTTATGAATCAAGATTTATGGAAAGCTTTAAAAAAAGAGGAGGATAGATTAAAAAACTCTGGAATAAAAATTATTTGGAAGTATGTTAAAGCACATTGTGGTATTGCATTAAATGAAAGAGCTGACGAAATTGCTACGATGTTGGCAGATGGACATAATGTAGAACTGTATCGTGGAGATAGATCTGGGTATAACATTGTTTTTTAATAAAAAAGCAATGATATAATAAAGTTATTAGTAATTAATAAAATTTTTATGGAAATTTCACTTATCGCTGCGAAATTGTTAGGTATATATTTAGTTATTAGTGGGTGGTTTCTTATCTCAAGAGGAAAAACAGTTCCAAATTTATTAAAAGATTTTTTTGATCATCCGGCGATTGTTTATCTTACTGGGGTTATATTAGTTTTTTTGTCATCACTTTTGATTATCAAGCAAGGAAATATTTGGGAGGGTTCATGGAGAACAGTCGTAACTATTTTTGCGTGGTTAACTTTACTTAAAGGTTTGGGATATATTTTTATACCAGAAATACTACGTAATTTTGTAAGTAAGAAGATAATAGGGGTTGTTAATATTTATGGTGTTGTAATGGTTGTAATTGGACTTTGTTTGTTTTATATTAGATAGACAAAAGAGAGTCATATATAAAAAAGCGACCGCAAAGCAGTCGCTTTTTTTGATGTTATAATTTATTTATGCATGTTAAAACAGTTATTTTTGTTTTAAGTTTCGTTGTTGGTATTTTTATTTCCGAAAAATTGCAATTCTCGACGGAGATTGCAATTTTTTCTTTTGTTGTTTTGCTTGTACAGGCTATTTTATTTTTTGTTTTTAAGAAAAAAGAGAAAAGTTATATTGTTCCACTAATTACAATGTTGGTTTGCTCTGGTTTGTTTCTTGGAGTTGCTCGTCATCAGTTTGCGGTTGAAAAAGAAATATTTAGTTGCGAAAGCAAATGTATTGTTTATGGAGAAGTAGTTGATACACCAGTTAAAAAAGATAATTATCAAGAAGTTGAAATAACTTTATATAAAGAAAATAATAATTATGCTAATGTATTAGTAAAAACTTCTTTATATCCAGAATTTAAAGCAGGCGAGAGAATTACAATCGATGGAGAAATAAAAGAAAGTGATATTTTGCTTCCAACAGAAGTAAATAAAAAATCTTTTGATTATAATAATTATTTAAAAACTCGTGGAATAAAAGGTGAAATGTTTTTTCCAAAAATAGACAAGGAAGGAGAAATATCAAACAAGTTTATTTATAAATTAATCACAGTTAAAGATAATTTTATTTCTCGTGTAAATAAATATATAAGTGCTGATGTGTCGCCACTTGCCAACGGAATGCTTTTTGGAAGTAATGATTTTTCGAAAGAGATGAAAGATTTGTTTCGTGTTGCTGGAATATCGCACATTGTTGTTCTTTCTGGTTTTAATATTGCGATTGTTGTTTCTTTTCTGCTTTTGTTGTTCTCTTTACTACCTTTTACTTTAAGAATTTTATTTACCGGATTGTTTACTTTTATGTTTGTGATTATGGTTGGAGCAGAAGCGAGTGCTGTGCGAGCTTTTGTTATGGCCCTTATTTCACTTCTTGCACTTTATTCTGGAAGAGAATATGTTTCGAAGCAAGCATTGATACTTTCACTTTTTGTGATGGTGATTTACGATACGAGTTTTATTTTGGATAATGTTTCATTTCATCTTTCTTTTTTGGCGACAGCAGGAATTGTTTATTTGTCACCATTAATTACAAAATCTTTAGAGAGATTTAAACATTTAAGATTTATGAAAGAGGTTTTGAGTACGACACTTTCTGCAACAATTGCGACTCTTCCATATATTATTTACACATTTGGATTTATTTCTATTTATTCTTTGATTACGAATTTAATTATTGTGCCGATTGTTCCTGTCGCAATGTTATTTTCTACTTTGGTGATTTTGTTTTCATTTGTAAGTGTTTTTCTTACTGTTATTTTTGGATTTGTGACAACGTTACTTCTTAAATTTATTATTTTAATTGCGACATTTTTTGCTTCACTTCCGTTTTCGTACATACAAAGTAATTTGTCCTCATCGTTTATGTTTTTGATTTATGTTTTGGTTGTGGTTTTATACTTTATTTTGAAAAATAAATTGGAAGAAGAGAAATATGTAGATGAGGACGGTGAAGAGTTTGTGGTGATTAAGTATTAGTTTGTGATATTATTCGTATTATGAAAGATACAGATCTGACAATTGAATTAGGTGATACAAAGTTAAACATACGCGTTGCTGTTTTAATTAAAACAAAAAATGGTTATGTTTTTGAGAAAAACCCAGAAGGATTTTATTTTGTTATTGGAGGAAGGGTTAAAATAAACGAGTCTTCCGAACAAGCAGCAAAAAGAGAAGTTTTTGAAGAGGTTGGGATTAATCTTGAGAAAGTAAAAATGAGAGCTGTAATTGAAAACTTTTTTAGTGTAGGATCAGATAAATATTTTCATGAAATTTGCTTTGTTTATTTAGCAGAGGAACTACATGAATTAAATTTAGGCTCAAACTTTAAGGAATTTAATGATATGGAAATTGATGATGTTGATTTAAGACCGGAAATAATGAAAGAAATTATTAGGGGTGATGATAACGAACTGATTCACGTGATTTATAAAAATAATAGATAATTTAGACACTAGATTCCTGTTTCCACAGGAATGACAAAACAGGACTATTTTATACTCTGGAATTTTTTATAAGCGATGAATGCGATGACGATGCCGACTATTCCCATGGTGATTGAGTAGTTTTTGAAAGTGATGTGTTCACCGAAGAGGTAACCAATGTAAACGATAGCTGATGACCAGATGATTGAGGTTATAGAAAACAAAAAAAGAGCGTGAGAATATTTTATTTTTGAAAGTCCTGCGACACTTGGGATGAAAACTTTAAGTGAAGGTGTTAATTTGCCAATGTATAAAAATATAAGCCCACGACCTTCGAATTCTTTATGCATTTTGTTTAAAATATCTTCTTTGATATATAAATATTTTGTGACAATAACTTTTCCGTATTTATAAACTAGAAAATAAGTTATTAGATTACCGATTATGTTACCAATGGAGCCAGATATGATTGTTGGAATAAAAGAAAGTTTTCCTGTTGCAATAAAATATCCGGCAATTAAATAAATAATTTGTGAAGAAGGGAAGTTAACTGCACCGTTTACGATAAGCAAAAGAAATATGGCGAGATATGAGAATGTGGAGATGAGGGAGTGAAGGTCAAGTTCAAACATGAATAAAGGATAACGGATTAATGATAAAGAAGCAAGGAGAGTTATACTAAAAGTATGCTTAATGACTGGCTTAAAGAAAAGTTTGAGAATGTTAAGATATTTTTGGAGGAGTATGGAAAAATATTTTTTGCTTCGGTTGGAGTTGTTGTGCTTTTTGTTTGTTTGTATTTTATTTTTATAAAAACAAACGAGGGAGAACTGACAGTTACATTTTTTGATGTTGGACAGGGGGATTCTATTTTTGTCGAGACACCAAGTCACAAGCAAATGTTAATCGATGGTGGTCCGAATAATAAAGTGATGCAAAAGTTAAATAGTAAAATGGGATTTTTTGATAATGATATTGATGTAGTGGTGGCAACTCATGCGGATGCGGATCATATAACGGGACTTATTCCGGTTTTCGAAAAATATAATGTGAAAAATGTGATCGAGTCGCCAGTGAAAGGAAAGACTGAGGTTTTTAATTTGCTTGATAATGAAATTGAATCCCACTCCGCTAAAAGCTCCGACGGGACACGGAATGAAAAGAATGGTGGTGCGAACCCCACTTCGCCTAAAGGCTTCGACGGGGCACGTGTTTATATTGCAAAGACTGGTGATGAGATTGATTTTAATGATGGAGTGATTGCAAAAGTTTTGTATCCTGTGCAAAATCTTTCTTCAAAGACTGATACAAATGAAGCGTCGGTCTGCATATTACTCACTTATCAAGATAAAACTTTTTTATTTACTGGTGATTTGCCAAGTGTAAGAGAAAATAAATTAATTGAGAGTAATTTGTTGTCTGAGAATGTGACTATTTATAAAGCGGGACATCACGGAAGTAAAAATTCTAGTGGTGAACAATTACTTTCTTATATCAAACCTTATTATGCGGTGATAAGTGCAGGAAAAGATAATAAATATGGACATCCGAATATTGAAACGATAGAAAGATTGAAGAAATATGGGAAAGTAATTTTTAGTACGATTGATTTGGGAGATGTTGAATTTATTTTGAATGGAAAAAGTTTTGAAGTGAGAGGGAGTCATTAGTAATTGATCATTGGTAATTAGTTAAAAACAACGAAACCTCACAACAAGTGGTTTCGTTGCGAGGTTTTACTCATACAATTCAAGTGATGTTTACATAATTTACGGAGGTTGGTGGAAGTGGTATGTCAGCAAATCTGCTACTATCAAGAAATTTATCCGACACGACATTTATTACACAGCTGGAGTATCCTGCTCCCGTTGCTTTACCGTTAAATGTGCCAATCCACTCGTTACCTTCTTTCTTGTTGAAGTGGTAGTCGATTGAATCTTGTCTGTTCATATATTGTTTTGTGAACGAAAGTGAAGTCTCGTTTTCTTCAAAACTGTAAACAAAAGCAACGCCATACGCATCAAAAATATAACCATTGACACCGTCGTACAAATGAATCTCTTCCCTTGGGAAAATTACCCCAGTGAACATTTGCTGTAATTGTTTTGGTTGAATAACAACAACTTCACCAATTCCTGTGTCGTATCCAATAGCTGGAAGCAGCACCTCTTGCAAAAACATACCAGAAATAATTTTTTTCATATTTCCTTTCCAACCTTTCTTGTAAGTGAGCGAATATTGGAATCCTAACATTTATATAAAAAATTTAAAAGCGACACCGTTGGGTGTCGCTTTTAAATTTTGGTTGATTAAACTTATAGTTTAATCTGTAGGTGTAGACCGCGCTTCATACAAGAAGTACAGATCTTTACACGAGGTCCATTTGGAATACGAGCCCATTGTAGGTTTGGGTATACGCGACGATCACCACAAGGATTAAACTTTGTAGCACGAACAGAGTTGCTATATTTTCCAACAACTTTTGAACCTTTTAGACATAGTGGACATGTGCTTGCCATAGATTTATTGATTAGTTTAGGTATATTATCACAATTTTATTTTAGATGCAATAGAAAAAGTGGTGTGTAGTAAGCAGAACGAAGTAAGGAAAACCAAACACACTAGATTCCTGCTTTCGCAGGAATGACAAAATTCATTTCGTGGTATTATTTAAGAATGTTAGACACATTAAATATTTTTCAGTCAATTTTTCCGATATTAGTTATTTTATTTTCTATAATTATTCACGAGGTGGCGCACGGATACGTTGCTTATATCTTAGGGGACGAAACTGCTTATAGAATGGGACGACTTACTTTAAATCCGATTCCACACATTGATATTGTTGGCTCAATTCTTGTGCCGATACTTTCATTTACAATGTCTGGAATGTTTCTTGGTTGGGCAAAACCCGTACCAGTGAACATAAGAAATGTAGAAGGAAAGTATGGAGAAACATTTGTTTCGGCTGCTGGTGTTATCGCTAATATTTTACTTGCTATATTAGCGATGATATTTTTTAAAGTATTTTCTGTAAATGGAATGTTGGATATGAAATTAAGTAGTGCCTTGTTTACAATTATAGGTGTAAATATTTCTCTCGCTTTGTTTAACTTGATGCCGATTCCACCGTTTGATGGAATGTCTATATTACAATCATTATTTCCAAGATTGAGAAATAGTTTTTCGAATGTTGTTTATAATCCAGTGTATTTAATTATTGCGATTATTGTTGCTTCGACTATTTTTTCTTATGTGGCACCTTTTTTGTTTTCTGTTGTAATGAAGATACTGTCATAAATTCTTCAGTTATAAACAGTCATGTTTAATTTTATGGCTTATAATAAAGAGAATGAAGATTTTTTATCGTTATAAAGTTAAAGTAAAGAATTTTGGTAAGAAAGTATTAAAAAATCTTTTACTATCTAAAATTTTTCCCAAACTAGTCAAATATTTTATTTTTTGTATTGTTTTAGTTTTAATTTTAATGTCTTTATATTTTTATTTACATAAAACTGTTAGTGAAAGCGTTATCGTTTCTGAGTCGGAGATTTTGAATAAAGTCAGTAAACAGGTCATTTTACCACAAGATGGGCTTGTAAGTGTGAAGCGTGTTCAAGATGCAATAACACTTAAAAATCAGAACGAATTTTATAAGGATATAAAGATTGGGGATTATATTATCATATACAAAACTAAAATTGTTATTTATGATTTTATGAAGGATAAAGTAATGGGAGTAAAGGATTAAATAGTTTTCTTGCATTAATGTATATTATTTGATATAGTTTGCAAATATTAAATTATGCCAACAGTAAGTCAATTAGTTAAAAAAGGACGCACACAAGTCAGAAGAAAATCTCGCTCTATTGCTATGGGTCGTGGTTTTAATGCTGTGCAAAATCGTCCAAATTTTTATAACTCACCATTCAAGAGAGGTGTTTGTACAAAAGTTACAACAACAACCCCAAAGAAGCCGAACTCAGCTCTTCGTAAAATTGCTCGTGTACGTTTAACAAATGGTCTTGAAGTAACAGCTTATATTCCAGGAGAAAAGCACAAGTTACAAGAACACTCGGTAGTTATGCTACGTGGAGGACGTGTGAAGGACTTGGCTGGTGTACGTTATCACATTGTTCGCGGAAGACTAGACGCAACAGGTGTAGATGCTCGTAGACAAGGTAGATCACTTTATGGAGCTAAGCGTCCAAAGGCAGGAGCAGTAGCAGCAAAGAAGAAATAAAATAAAAATCTCGCATAGTTGCGAGATTTTTATTTTATTAACAACAATTTTTGTTTTATTTGATATAATATATTTATGAAAAAAGTTGCTTTACTTTACGTTTTAATTTTATCAAGAATATTTTCTGTGGCTGCACAAGGTATTGCTGGTGCAACCAACACTGTTTGGGAAAGAGTGATGGATCAATTAGTAAATCCAATATTCACATTACTTATTGTTATAACAACAACTTATTTTTTGTGGGGGATGCTTACTTTTATTTATAGTTTGAGAGAAGGAAACAAAGATTCTGATTTAAATGAAGGGAAATCACACATGCTTTGGGGAGGATTAGGTTTGTTTATTATTTTTTCTATTTCTGGAATTATTAAGTTACTTAATTCTATGTTTGATGGATGGTTTGGTAATTAATATATAAATAGTTTTGTGTTAGAATAAGTTTATGAATAACATTGATCCGAAAGAAAGGTTTGAAACAATTGTGTCTTTACTAAAACGTAGAGGTTTTGTTTATCAGTCATCAGAAATTTATGGAGGCCTTTCTGGTATTTATGATTACGGTCATTATGGAACATTACTTTTAAATAATATTAAATCCGCTTGGACAAAATCTATGGCACAAGAGAGGGAGGATGTGGTTTTGCTTGATAGTGCTATTTTTATGCATCCAACAACTTGGAAGGCCTCTGGTCATGTTGATGGTTTTGATGATCCACAAATTGATTGTCGTAAATGTAAGGCTCGCTTTCGCGCCGATCATGTTCTTGAAGAGTTTGGAATAAATGCGGACAAGCAATCTATTGAATGGATAAACACAGAACTTGATAAATTGCGTGCCGATAAGAAACTGGTTTGTCCTAATTGTAAAAGTGCAGATTTAACACCAGCAAAAAGATTTTCATTGATGGTGAAATCGAATCTTGGTTCTCCAGTTGATACTTTGTCGGAAGAAAACGTTGTGTATCTTCGCCCAGAAACTTGTGGTGGTATTTATTTACAATATAAAAACACAGTTGATTCTCTTCATCCAAAGCTTCCTTTTGGTATTGCACAAGTTGGTAAAGCTTTTAGAAATGAAATTGTTGCAAAGCAATTTGTTTTTAGAACTCGTGAATTTGAACAAATGGAAATGCAATATTTTTTTAATCCAAAAACTGATGGTGGAAATGCAACAAAAAATATTTATGAAGAATGGCATCAATATCGTTGGGCTTTCTATTTAAATTATGGAATACCAGAAAGTAGATTAAATTGGTTTAAACATGAAAAGTTAGCACATTATGCAACCGATGCTTATGATATTGAATATAATTATGCGATGTTAGGTGGTTTTAAGGAGCTCGAAGGGGTTCATGCAAGAGGTAATTGGGATCTTTCTCAGCATTCGAAGTTTTCAGGGTGTGATCTTTCATATTTTGACGAAGAAAGTAAAGAAAGATTTATTCCGCATATAGTAGAAACATCTGTTGGTGTAGCCCGTACAATGCTTGCTTTTATTGATAACGCTTACACAGAAGAAATTGTTGGTGACCCCACTTCGCTAGTAAGCTCCGACGGGGCACGTGACACTCGTGTGGTTCTTAAAATTGATAAAAGACTTGCACCGGTGAAGATTGCTATTCTTCCACTTTCTAAAAAAGATGAACTGACAAATGTTTCCAAAGAAATATTCAAGAAGTTATCAAAGAAATATTTTGTTGAACACGACATTACTCAGTCGATCGGAAAAAGATACAGAAGACAAGACGAAATTGGAACTCCATATTGTGTGACTATTGATTTTGATTCTTTAGAAGACAAGTCTGTGACTGTGCGCGATAGGGATACAATGAAACAAGAGAGAATCGCCATAGATAAACTTGCAGAATATTTTGATTTGCAATTCGCTTAGAAATACGTTATTATCATACAACTATGGCAAAGATCCAAGACAACTTAATTATATTAAAGAACAAGGAAACGGGAGAAGTTTATACAACTTTCAAGAACAAAAAACTTGTTACTCGTAAGATTGAACTTAAGAAGTATTCAAAGAAACTGAGAAAGCATGTGACTTTTAAGGAATCAAAGAAGTAGTAAGTAGAACGCAGTATGTAGTAAGGGAAATTCAAAAGCATGGCTTAGGTCATGCTTTTGAATTTATTCATAAAATTAAAAATTTTATGTTAGAATATCACAGTATGGGTCTATAGTTTAGTGGTAGAACAACGGCCTCCAAATCCGTTGGTCGAGGTTCGATTCCTCGTGGACCCGCCAAGTTGATTTTTATATACTTTTGTAGTATTATTTCCTAACTATGACAACAAATACACTATCTATCACGACTAGTCCTCGCGAAGCAAAATCAAAAAAAATGGAAGGATTTATTCCAGCTGTTTATTATGGAGCGCACGCAAAGTCTACACCAATCTTTATTAATGCTATTGATTTTCAAAAGGTTTGGAAATCTGCTGGTGAATCATCATCTTTAGTTTTGAAGACAGAACACGGAAACGAAAACGTGATGATTCAAGATGTTCAATTTGATCCAGTTAAAAGTTTTCCGCGTCACGTAGACTTTTATGTGGTTGAGAAGGGACAAAAGGTTCACGTTAAGACACCTATTGTATTTATTGGTGAAGCCCCAGCTGTAAAAACAGGAGGTGTACTTGTTAAGGTTATGCATGAACTTCCACTTGAAGGGGAACCAACAAACATTCCTCACGAAATTACAATAGATGTTTCATCTCTTGTAGCTAACGATAGTGTTATTACTGTTGCGGACGTTAAATTGCCAGCAGGTGTAGAACTTTATCACACAGAAATTACAGAAGTTATTGCGTCAATTTCTGTACAAAAAGAAGAAGTGGAAATTCCTGTCGCTGTTGATCTTGGTGCTATTGAAGAAATAAAGAAGGGTAAGAAAGAAGAGGAGGGAGAAAAAGAAGAAGTAAAATAGTTTAATTATACACAACTTCAAAGCGCGACCGAAG
>CAIQWN010000044.1 GCA_903875555.1 uncultured bacterium | reverse complement strand
ATTTAAGAAATTTAAACTTCCACCAGTAACCAGTAACCAGTAACCAGTAACCAGTAACCAGTAACCAGTAACCAGTAACCAGTAACCAGTAACCAGTAACTAGATAAAAAAATACAATGGGTTCACTACCGGCTTTCCAAGTTGAGTAATCAACTTTATTCTCTCTCTGGTGTTCGGATTATTTTCCCATTCAGTTTGATTAATGTGGATGAAAAGTAAAGTAACTCCGCGACCAGCCTCGAACCATTCTACGATATACGGTTCAAGTTCTTGTTCAATTCTTGTTTTTAAAATATTAGAAAGATTTTCAAAAGTTGATTTGATAACAACATAATATGGTGGCAACAAAAATTCATCTCTTTCGTTAAGTTGGTCCTTATAAAAATCTGCAAAAGTATGTGATGATAGATATTTTAATATTGGAGTGTTGTGCATTCTCGTTTGTAAAATAACTTTTCCTCCTTCTCTTACTTTCTCTCCCATTTCATTTACTAAATTAAAAATCTTTTCATCAGTTTTGTATTCCGGTAACGAAAAAAGAGAATCAAGAGAGAGAACAATTATTTCATCTACATCCTCTATTAAATTATGTGCCATTTCTGTGCCAATTAAAACACCAAAAGATGATTCTTTGAAATCACGATAAACTTTCTTGGCTTTATTTTTTGTGTTTGTTCTTTCTCCGTCGATAATGAAAAGTGGAATGCCAAGTCTTTCAAGTTCTGCTTCTATTCCACCTGTTGATATGCCTAAAGTTTCTAGTCTCCACCCCCCACAGTTACGACAAGTTAATGTGGTGTCGTCATCTAGTCTAATTATATTTTCACATTTGTGACAAACATATGTTCTGAAGCCTCCAATTTTGTGAAGTACAAAAGGCCTGTTGCATTTTTGACAAGTAAATAAAGCTGAACAATCAGAACAAATAGTTGTTGGGTACATTCCTTTGCGGTGAGCATATAAATATATATGACCTTTCTTTTCTAGTTTAGTGGTGTGGATTATTTTTAAGGATTCCTTTGACAGATATGGAGATATACTTTTATTTTCCCCATCCATTCTGATTATAGAAAGGGGTGTATCGTTTCGCATTTGCAGTGGAACAATTTCAAAAGCATCTTTTCTTTTATAAGCTAGTTGAGCTTCGAGTGATAATGTATGCGCTCCTAATATACAAGGGATTTCTAAATTTTGACATAATCGTTTTATTACAGGCCTCATGTCGTAACCATTTTCTCCATAAGAAAAATAATAAAAACTAGATTCTCTTTCTATAATACAAAGACCTATATCATTTCTCACAAAAGGGATAAGTGATGGTGTGTTCAAAATTAAAACAGGGTGATGTTTTTTTATTATTTCATCTAGTGCCACACCAGCTTGTTTTTCTGTGAGGGAACTGTGATAACAAAAGACATAATCTTCTATACCTTTAGATAATTCTTTATAAGCATATTCGATGTCGGTAACAGTCGGGAAATAAATAACCAGAGATTGTTTTTTGGCGAATGATTCTCTGATTAATGTTTTATAGCGAACGATTCTTTCTTTGTAACTTTGTTGCAAAAGTTCCAGTTCAAATTTTTTTTGAAAGTTGTTTTTATGGAAATATTTTATTTGGTTGAATGATTTTTCTGGAATAAGATCATAAATAAGTTTACCTAGGGGTTGCAGGTTGAACGAGGAAGAGTAATCGAGAGCCAACCAAATTTCTTTTGGTATAAATTGTTTATATAAAATTTTATTTATCTTTTTGAAAGAAAAGTCAGCGTGGCGAATCGATTGTTTTTCGTGACGTGCTTCAGACACAGAGAGAACAAGAGCGCGGTAGGAAGTTTTTCTAATTGAGATTTCGCAAAGGTCACCGACCTCTAATTTGTCTTTAGAAAAATAAGAAAGGGTATCGTGCGGAAGTCCTGCGTGAAGTGGTGCGACGTTAACTATGTACATAAGAGGTGATTATGAATCGTAAGATTTTTTACTAAAGTGAAATATTTAACGCTTGTTTGTTTTTCAGTCTTTTAAAAATTTTAAATTTAAAATTATAAATTTTTAAACAAAATGATACCAATAAACTCATTATAAATATTTAATTTTAAACCAAAGTATAAAATCCAGTATTCATATACATTATACTCTTTTTGAGAAAGGGAAGTGAGATTGACAAGAATAGTTGGTAGTTGGTGGTTTATAGTTAGTAGTTTAAACTCTTATTCCACTTGCAATTTTACAGGAGGGGGGTAGAATTAAGGTATTAATAATAAACATTTAAATTATGAATAAACTAAATGATGAACTGTTAGAGTTTGAAAAAGATTCTTTTGAAGATGTTCAAAAAGCCTCACAAGAAATTGTTCCAAAACAAAAAGTAGAATTAACTTTAGAAGAAGTTGCTGTACTTGATAGAAAGTATACGGTTTTGGAACCTGCTGAACAAAAACATGAAGAGGTGGCAGCTATAGAAACAGCTAAAGATATTACTTCAGAGTTAAAAAAATTTGGAGTTAATATGGAAGCCTTAAAAGCAAATGATTATAAATTTGGTAAAGAAGTTTTAAGTAAAGAAAAAGAGCCAACAGTAAATGCTTTGAGAGAAAAATTAGGTAATTCAGTCAGGAGAATGTTAGATGGATTAGAAAAAATAGATAAAGAAAAAGTAATTATGGTCTCAGTTATTGTTGGTACTTTATCAGCGATGATACCGGTTATGGGCATAAGTGATTTACAAACAATGATATCGGTATTGCCAGATAGTTTAGTTAATTTATTAAAAAATCCAGAATTAGCAGGAAGTCCAATATGGTCAATTATTTCTCCAGGGGGCGATAGTTTTTCTATGCCATCTATGGAAAATTATACGCACCAAGTAGATATGTTTAATAGTAAGATAGACATTTCTAATGTAACAGAAGGTAATCCGTTCGGAGCTTCGGTAGATGTGAGTGATCCAGGTGTTATTGCTCAAAAATTAAAGCACGGAATAGCGGAACAAAATTTACATAGGATGGGTAGTGCTTTTGGAAATTTGGCTTCAACTTTTGTAATCGTGCCATCAATGATGCTTGTTGGTAAAACTTTTGGAAAAATTGGAAAGTACTTTATTAATAAAAAATAATTTAGATATATGACATCACAAGAAATACAAAAAAAGATGGCGGAAGCAATGGAAAAACTGTCACCAGAGCAGCAACTAGAATTATTAAAGACTATAAATGAGTCAGTAGAAGGCATGAATAAAGCTTTTGATGAGTATTTTGAAGAGACTAAAGATGTAACAGATTAATTTGAAAAACTTGATTAAATAAAAAATACTTCCGTTTATGGAAGTATTTTTATTTTTTATGCCTTTACTTGTTCTACAACTCTGTTAAATGTATCAGGATTTGTTTGTGCTAGTTCTGAAAGCATTTTACGGTTGATTGTAATTCCTTTCTTTGTCATCTTGTCGATAAATACACTGTAAGTGATTCCTAGGGCGCGTAGTCCAGCATTCATACGAGTTGTCCAAAGGCGACGCATATCTGTCTTCTTGTCTTTTCTGTGAGCGAATGCATAAGCACCAGCCTTACGTAGAGCAACTTTTGCTTCTACTTCTTTCTTTGAACGACCAAAACGATAGCCTTTAGCTTGTTTTAGAACGTTGCGACGGTGCTTCATCGCTATTTTGCTTCTTTTTACGCGTGACATGGTGGTTTAGTTAATTGATTATTAAAATTATAGGAGACCTGGAAGAAAACGAGACTTTTCTTTTCCCGTCATAACAAAGTTCTGACCTCTCTTTGCTGAAAGCTGTTTACGACGACTTGCTTTTGCATTGAAATGGTTAAGACCTGGCTTGCGACCAATTATTTTTCCATTCTTTGTGATTCTTAGACGTTTTAAAAACGATTTGTTTGTCTTCATAACTTTATAACGATAATCTGGCTATATTAACACAGGAAAGGGTGAAATGCAAACGAAATTAGTCACTAGGGTATAGCCACTAGCAAATACAAATTCAAAAGCATCGCCGTAAGCGATGCTTTTGAATTTTCTAAACCCTATACCCTAGTGGCTAATGCCTGTTACTTGGCTTTTTCGATAACAATCATCATAGACTTAGGTATCTTTTTCAAAGGTTCTGCAATTTTATATTCTGCTGGGATAACAGCCATTATTCTATCCATTCTTTCTTTTAAGAACTTTTCATCCATATATTTTGTGCGTCCTTTTAATTGCATTTCGATCTTCACGCGGTGTCCTTCCTTTATCCATTCAGCAGCTTGCTTGGCTTTGATCATAATGTCGTGTTCACCAATGGCCACAGAGATTTGAATGTTCTTTGTTTCGGTGATGTGTGCTTTTGCCTTTACTTCCTTTTGTTTTTTAGAAAGTTCAAACATATATTTGCCGTAATCTGTAATACGAGCCACAGGAGGTTCAGCGTTAGGGGAGACTTCAATCAAATCAAGACCAACACTTTTTGCATGAGCAAGAGCTTCTTCTCTTGTGATAACACCTAAATTATCGCCGAGTGAATTTATCACGCGGAGTTTAGGGGAACGAATTTGTTGATTGATGTTTATTTTTTCTGCCAAAGCTTTTTATTTATATGCTTATCTTAGCAGAGAAAGTGAAAAAGGGCAATTATATCAAGAATAAATTTTATATTTTAAAAACAAAAATCCCCACCGAAAAGCATAGGGGCTTTTGCAGTGGGGATGGTTAACAGTTTTGCGGAGTGACTTTCCCGAACTTGTTTATGTTCACACATGTCTTGGTGCGTATCACTCCACCCAATACTTGTGTTTGTTGATACAGATAACCGCCGTCTTCCAGTTTTTGTTCCAGTGTGAAAGTGGCAGTTCCGGGGATAACTTTTTCTTCAGGTTTACCTGTTTCGATGTTCATGATTTCTACACCAACCGCAACGGGTATGTCCAGTTTTTGGCCGATGATTTTTGGGAGGTCTCCATTTTCAGGCGGTGTTATATCCATCCAGAGTATTTTGGAAACCTTACATTCCCAGTTTTTGGTGCCGTCTGTACAATTTGTTACTTGTCCAATGTTTTGTTTCGTTGACACAGTTGCACAGCCAGAAATTACGATGACGAATAAACAGATTAACAATGTACGCATGTTAGAACCCCCTCAGGAAAAAATTAGAAATCAGTTTGGAATTAAAACGACTATATAAATATAGCATACTTTGATATAAAAGTCAATAGTAAAAAGGCTGAATTCAACCCTGAAGTGCAACACTCATCACTTGTAATGGTGTTGACCAGTTTAATCTTTTTCTTGGTCTTGTATTAAGTATATACTCAACTCTCTGTATTTCCTCATCTGATATTTTAGTGAAGTCTGTT
>CAIQWN010000043.1 GCA_903875555.1 uncultured bacterium | reverse complement strand
TGCCCTTTTGTATTCTCCTCTCTTTGAAATAAGTCCACACAATAAAATAATATCTTCAATCTTTTTTATCTTGACTATTTCTGTTTGTTGATGTTCGATAGCAAAATCACCATTTGAATGAACCGTTGACTGAGTGATACCGAGAGTTCCCCACGCACCTGTGCTTGTCATTTAGCTTACCTTTCTTGTTGGTTAAAGACCGAATGAAAATATCCTAACATTATTTACAAAAAAGTAAAACTTTTAGAAGAATAAAGGATGATGGATGAAGAATAAAGTATAAATACAATGAAGCGTGCCGTAGGCACGCTTCATTCATAATCCTTCATCCATCATCCTTTATTCTAAAACTGTAATCAATTTTATCTTCGATACTTCATCGCCACCTTCACCCTATTCAATTCCTTTTCAATCATTGATTCGAACTTACCGAATTCAAGATCTTCAACCATTTCATTTTTCAATTCTTCAGCGCGTTTGAGTGCTTGCTCTGCTCTGATTCTGTCGATCTCTTCTGCTCTTTCACCTCTTTCAAGAAGTAGCACCACGTCAGTCAAACCATTTTTGTGTGGGCGAACATTAACCAATCCTTTAAAAACAGCATAGCCAATTCCCACTCCACTTTTTCTTACGGTCATCTCACCTGCTCTGATTGTAGAAATAATCGGCACGTGTTTATTAAGCACAGTAATCACACCAGTACTTGTTGGAATACTTACATCGTCGACAATCTCATCGATCAATACTTTATCTGGTGTTACTACTTTGAGTTTTAACATGGTTGGTAGACTTTAGTTTTTAGATATTAGACTTTAGACGATTATAACATTTTTAATATTTAATCTATATCGCAATCTAAATCGCGAAAAATGGTTTAGTCCTCGCCTGCTGGCTCGGACATCTTCGTCGCTCTTCGCTTCCTCGAGATGCACAGCAAATGAAATTATTTTTCGTGATTCAGGACTTCCTCAATAGAACCCTTCATATAGAAATGACTCTCTGGTACCTCATCATGCTTTCCTTCCAAGATTTCTTTAAATGATCTGATTGTATCTTCTAGCCTTACATACACACCCTTCGCGCCTGTGAATTGTTCTGCCACGAAAAATGGTTGTGACAAAAACTTTTGAATACGACGAGCGCGAGCCACAGTCTTTTTATCTTCATCAGAAAGTTCATCCATACCAAGGATAGCAATAATATCTTGAAGGTCACGATATCTTTGTAAAACTTTTTGTACAGCACGAGCCACATTGTAATGTTCTTCTCCAACAACATCTTTTGCAAGAACTGTTGATGTTGAGTCAAGTGGATCAACGGCAGGATAAATACCAAGTTCAGAAAGTGGGCGAGAAAGCACCACAGTAGAATCAAGGTGAGAGAAAGTTGTCGCAGGCGCTGGGTCTGTTAAGTCGTCCGCAGGCACATACACCGCTTGCACAGAAGTAATCGAACCATTTTTTGTTGAAGTAATTCTTTCTTGTAGTCCTCCCATTTCTGTTGCAAGTGTTGGTTGATATCCTACCGCAGATGGCATACGACCAAGTAGAGCAGAAAGTTCAGATCCAGCTTGTGTAAATCTAAAAATATTATCAACGAAAAGTAGCACGTCTTTATTTTCTTCATCACGGAAATATTCCGCCATTGAAAGAGCAGAAAGTGCCACACGAGCGCGAGCTCCAGGCGGTTCATTCATTTGTCCGAACACCAGCACTGTCTTATCAAGAACTTTTGACTCCTCCATTTCGCGATACAAATCATTTCCTTCACGAGATCTTTCTCCAACACCAGCGAACACAGAATATCCTCCGTGCTCTTCGGCGATGTTACGAATCAATTCTTGAATCACCACAGTCTTGCCCACACCCGCTCCACCAAAGAGACCTGTCTTTCCACCTTTCAAGAATGGACAGATGAGGTCGATAACTTTGATACCTGTTTCAAGAACTTCTGCTTTTGTTGATTGATCTTCGAATGGAGGAGCTTCGCGATGAATAGAATATTTTTTCTCTGTAACTACGGCAGGCTTTCCATCAATCACATTACCAACAACATCAAACATTCTACCAAGAACATTTTTTCCAACGGGAACAGAAATTTGCGCTCCGGTATCAGTCACAGCCATACCACGAGAAAGTCCGTCGGTTGAGGACATTGCCACTGCGCGCACTTGGTTGAAGCCGAGGTGTTGAGCTACTTCAAAAACGATAACTTCACCATCCCACTTCGCTGAAGCTTCGCGGGACACGTTTTCTTTTTTAAGAATGAGAGCGTTTTTTATTGATGGTACAGATTTATCATCATTAAAAGTGATATCTGCTACCGGTCCGATAATTTGTGTGATTGTTCCTGATGACATATTAGTTATTCGTTGGTCGTTATTCGTTATTAGTTTTTTAATAATTGTTCCTGTTCCCCTGCATTGTCATCCTCGCGAAAGCGGGGATCCAGGTCTGTATTTTTTGAACCTGGATTCCCGCCTGCGCGGGAATGACACCCAAAACCCAAAAATAAAACATCTCAAAAATGAGAAAGTTAATGTGAGATATTATAGCATGAAAATAGTTTAAATATAAAATAAAAAACCGCCTCGCAAGAAAGCCGATTTGGTTTTCTACTGAAGCGGTTACATTTTGTTTATTTCTCCAACAGCCCAGACAAGCAATTAAAGGTCTTGTTTTAGCTTGTTTAAATGAAGCACGAAATTGCCGTATGAGGTGTACGCCGTTATGGTATAGACAACATACAAATTAAATATCTTGATCAAGGTTGTAATCTTTTTCATTTTGCCCTCCTAAAGCTTTAATTGAGTTAATGAGCGAAACTTAATTAGAAACCCTTATATTGTCACCTATTTTTAGTATTTTGTCAATAGCATCAAAACCCCTTATTTGCAGGCTTAAAATCAAAAATAATATTCCAGATACGAGGCAGAAAGAATTTTTATGAGGAGGCGTACAAAAGTACGGTGACGAAATAAAAATTCTTTCTAACAAAGTAGATGGTGTATTATTTTTGATTTTAAGAAAGTGCCATAGCCCCTGCGGTGATCTCAGCAATCTCTTGCGTTACGGCGCCTTGGCGAGCACGGTTGTAATACAACTTCAATTCTTTTTGAATTTCGCCAGCGTTGTCAGTAGCATTCTTCATCGCAAACATTCTTGATGAGTGTTCAGATGCGAGTGATTCGAGTATCGCACCGTATAAAATGTTGTGAATCATCATCGGGATAATTGTGTCGAGCACTTGATCTTCATTCGGTTCGTAAACATAGTGAGGGTCTCCGTGTGTATCTGGCTTCCCCTCTGAAGAAAATGGCAAAACTTTCAAAAGTGTGGGTGTAAATGATGTTGCTTTTGTAAAATGAGTAAACAAAATATTCACTCCACCGATTTTTCTTTCTAAATATAAGTCAACCAACATCTTTGATGCCACATACGCGTCATCTGCAGTAATAACAGGTTGATTAAATGAAGCAATAACTTCGAGATCTAGCTTCTTAGCAATCTTTTCTGAATACTTTCCAAAAGCTATGATTTTTGTTTTTGATTTTTTACTTTCACTTAAACTAGTCAAAAGTTTTCTATAAACATTTGTATTGTAACTTCCACAAAGTCCTTTGTTTGAAGAAATCAAAACAACAACCTCATTGTCCACCCCACTATTTTCAAGTAATGGATGATAGCCAAGTGGGTTAACAGAAATTTCTGTTAAAATATTTTGTGCCTCTTCATGAAAAGGACGAAGAATAAGAGCGTTATCAACCGCCTTTTTCATTTTGGCAGCCGAAACCATCTCCATAGTTTTAGTAATCTTTTTTATATTACCAACACTCTTTAATTTTCCTTTGATTATTTTTGTATTCATATGTTTACTTCGTAAACCGCAGACACACGCGGACTTAACGCAGAACTACGCAGACAAACCATTCTTATTCATCTCAATAAATGAAGTGATTGATGTTTTTAAACTATTTTCAATCGCATCATTCCAATCTTTTTCTATATCAGTTAAAAGTTTGGCTTCATTTTTTGTTAAGTAAATATGCATTTTACTTTCAGTATCACTTATTTCATTTATAGAAACTTGATCAAGAAGACCATTGTTAACCGCAAAAATAGAAGCGATTTGTAACGCAGTAGAAAGCGGAGCGCCGTTTGCTTGCTTTAATATCTCAGTAACTCTCTTTCCTCTTTCAATAATTTTCTTTGTCTCTGCGTCTAGATCAGAATCGAATTGTGAGAAACTTTCCATTTCGCGATATTGCGCTTGTGACAATTTTAATTTACCTGCGTTTTTCTTCATTGATTTAATTTGTGCAGATCCACCAACACGAGAAACAGAAAGACCAACATCAATCGCTGGACGCATACCTTTATAAAACAAATTCGCGTCAAGGAAAATTTGTCCGTCGGTAATTGAAATCACATTTGTTGGAATGTACGCAGACACATCACCTGCTTGTGTTTCGATAATTGGAAGGGCTGTGATTGATCCACCACCATTTTCTTCGTTACGACGACACGCTCTTTCGAGTAATCTTGAATGCAAATAGAAAACATCTCCTGGATACGCTTCACGTCCTGGTGGTCTTTTCAAAAGTAGTGACATTTCGCGATATGCAACAGCGTGTTTTGAAAGATCATCATAAACAACAAGAATATCCTTTTTCATATCCATAAAATATTCTGCAATCGCCACACCAGAATATGGCGCAAGGAATGAAAGTGCGGGAGATTCTGACGCACCAGCAAGAACGATAGTTGTGTAATCCATCGCACCTTCTTTTTTTAATTTCTCTACAATTTGTGCAACACGAGATTCCTTTTGGCCAATCGCAACATAAACACAAATAATATCGCGACCTTTTTGATTGATGATTGTATCGATTGCGATTGTTGTCTTTCCTGTTTGACGATCACCGATAATAAGTTCGCGTTGTCCACGACCAACTGGAATCATCGCATCGATAGCTTTGATACCTGTTTGCATTGGTTGATTAACTGGTTCGCGACTCATTACACCTGGGGCAATTTTTTCTACAAGAACTCTTTCAGAAAAATTAAATGACGCACCACCATCAAGTGGAACAATAAGTGGAGAAACCACGCGGCCTAAAATTTCTTTTCCAACTGGAATTGAAAGAACTTGTTTTGTTCTGCGAACATGTTCACCTTCTTTTACTTTATCTGCACCGTCAATAATAACCACACCAATAGAATCTGATTCAAGGTTAAGAGCAAGACCGCGCGCGCCAGAATCAAAAACAATTTCTTCCATACTCATACACTCTGGAAGTCCAGAAACTTTTGCAATACCATCACTCACAGATGTCACAATACCAATTTCATTTGAAATTATATTGTCACCTAAACTATTTATTTTATTTTCTAAATCTTTAATTATTTTTTCTACTGACATATTTTTAAATGTGATGAGTATTTGTAAAATCTTCTATGACCCTGATTGCACTCGCGTCTAATTCTTTTCCTTTGTATCTTGTTACGAATCCTGCGAGTAAATCTTCGTTTAACATTTCTTTAATTCCTCCCTGTTTGTAGTCTGCGATTTTTTTTATTTTTTCAAGTGAACTTTCGTCTAATTTAAATGGAGATTCTATGATGAGCGAATTAAATGAAATATGTTTTCTTTTTTTAAATTCTAAATGAGTTAATATATTTGGATAAATAGAAAGAAGATTATGTTTCTGTAAAAAAGAAACAGTGTCGTCTACGTTTATTTTTTCATTGATTAAAAGTTTAGCAATCTTTCTACTTAACATAAATTTATGCAATCTTAGAAATTAATTCGTTGTTCGCTTGACCTGTCATATTTTCTTTGAGCGCTTTCTTTGTAAGTTCAGCAACAATCTTTGGAGCTTCTTTTGCAAATTCTTTTTCTGCGTCTTCTTTGGCTTGAGCTTTAATTTTCTCAGCCTCTCCCTTAATTTTGTCGGCTTCGATGTCAGCTTTTGCTTTTGCATCAGCAACAATGTGTTCACCTTTACTGTGAGCAACATCGATTAAAGCATGACCTTCTTTCTCGGCTTTGTGAATTACAGATAATCTTTCTTCTTCAATATTTTCTCTATCTTTTTTCGCTTGCTCTGCATCTGTCAAACCTTGTTTGATGATACCGTCGCGATGAGAAATTTGCTTTCTAATTTTTTTGAAAATGAAAACATTAAGAATGTATAAAATAATTAGAAAGTTCACAAAATTGGCAAGTGCAACATGCCAATTAAAACCAAGATTATTTAATACATCTAAAACGATATTCATAGGAGTGGTTGATGGTTAGTAGTCGATTCTGCGGAATCGTATCGCGCAATCGTCAATTAAGCGCGATGAATTGGTTGATAGTTTTGTTGTTTGTCATCCTCGCGAATGCGGGGATCCAGGTCTGTATTTTTTTAAACCTGGATCCCCGCCTCCGCGGGAATGACACCCAAGTTACTATTTCAAAATGAAGAATGCAACTAGAGCGAAAATAGCTGTTGTTTCTGTCATCGCCACACCGATAATCATTTTTGAGAAAAGCATACCTTCAGCTTCTGGATTTCTTCCAATGGCTTCCATAGTTTTTCCAATAAGATACCCTTGTCCGATCGCTGTTCCGAACATTGCTAATATTGTTAATCCTTTTGCGATATAAATTGCTGCTTCTACTGTCATAGGTTAGATGTTAGATAATAGACATTAGATATTAGATAACTCCTAGATGAAAATTTGCTTCGCAAATTTTCATCTAAAGTCTAACCTCTAAAAACTAAAGTCTGTATTTGATAAAATAAATAAAAATCGCGCCACTGCGTGATGCCGGACATTATAACATGAAAAAAGTTTATAGTAACGCTGTCTAATGTTCTTCTTTCTTTGTTGCCATCGAATAATAAACTCCAACCAATGATGCGAATACAATCGCTTGAACCACACCCACCAAAACTCCCATACCCATCCAGAGCGCTGGCACGAAATATGCAAAAGCAGAAAGCAAAATAATTGTTAGAACTTCGTGAGCAAACATATTTCCAAAAAGACGAAGCGAGAGAGAAATAATCTTGGCAAGTTCAGAAATAATTTCAATAAGACCAACAAAAAATCCAATTATAGAAATAAACCCTTCACCTATTCCCTTTTTGAATCCACGATACACGTGTTTGAATTGTAAGAAATGAGAAATGTAATTAAAGAAACCTTGTTCTTTCACACCAAAAAATTGCATAAAAATAATTACCGCAAGAGCAAGACCGAATGTTGTATTGAAGTCTGTTGTTGCTCCACGAAAAAGTGGAAATTCTTCCCCACTTCCAGTGTGTAAATAAAAAGAAGAGATGAATGGGAACATTGGAAGAAGATTCGCAATCAATAAGTAAACCATAATTGCTCCAACATACGGTGTCACAGCCTCACCTTTTTCTTTACTTCCAACAAGTTGCGCGACGAATCCTTCGATTGTTTCGTAGAGCATTTCAAAGACATGTTGAACTTTGCTTGGTTTTAATTTAAAACGATGAACAAAAAAAGCACCGACAATAAAAATAAGTGTAATTAAAAATATTGTTGTAGTGGTGTTGGCAATAGAAAATGGGCCAACCTTAGCAAAAACAAAAGAAGATATTTGAGGTATCTCTTCGTTTACATGTAAGAAACTGTTTAAACGTTCTATCTGCATAATAATTAAAAGATTATAACACGAAATTAAACAGAAGATAGTATTAATAAAGTAGTACGCAGTACATAGCAAGCAGCACGGAAAATATAAGAAAAAATAACACCGTATGGTATGTGTTATTTTCTTCTATGCTTACTACTTACTGCGTACTACATACTACTTGTGCCCTTCTGGCTTATAAAATATATACCCCGTAACTAAACCATAAATTATAAACACAAACACTGCCCACGACTTATACTGTATCCAAACATGAAAATCAAAATGGCGACGCACAATTTCATTTACAACCGCATTAGTAATATACATAACTATCCAAGCGTGGGTTATATTTATCCAAGCACGTCTTGTCATAGGAATAGATTGGTTTAGGGTTTCGTATAAAATATTTTTTTCAAAAATAAGCGCGGTTGCTAAAGTCAAAGCGCAAGTTAAATCAAAAATAGTATCGCGTATCTGCACAAATTTTGGAAGATGATAAGAAATAGTTATAAAACCAAATGTAACAGTAAGTAATGATGTATACATTCCAACATAAGGAATTCTTTTTTGTGTTTTAAAAGTTACATATGTAGAAATTATCGTCATTATCATTAACAAAAATGTATCTTTGTAAATATGAAGAGAGCTATAAAAAATAAGAAAAGTTACTATTGGAAAAAACTCAATAATAAAAGAAAAAAACATGTGCTTAATAATTTTATTTGATGGAAGTTTAGATAGAAAGTAATGCATTTGATTTTGATGATATAATAATAAACATTATACTATAAATAAAAAACATATGAAAAGATACTTAGAAAAATTAAATGTTAACCCAGCAAGTGCGATTATTATTGGATCAATAATTTTAGGTCTAAGTCACTTAGGATATGGATATATTGTCTACTCAGCACAGACAAATACTAATAATGAACCGTTTAGTGTAGAAAAAGTTGCTAAAGAAATAAAAATTAAAATGTCATCATGGCAAGCATGTTTAGGTGACGCTAATATTACAAAAGAAGTTAGTGATTCTATAAATGACGGCGCGACTGCTGGTGTATCAGGAACACCAACAACTTTTGTGGTTGTAAAAAAAGACAATAACTATTATGTCGTCTCAAGAATAGAAGGTGCGAGAGATTATAATTTCATTAAGACCGCTGTTGATAACGCACTCTCTGGAACAACAACAAAAGAATTGTTCAAAGGTAAACCTATAAATGATACTGAATTTGTCCGAGGGAAAAAAGATACTGTCTTCTTGATTGAATATGCTGACGCCGAATGTCCTTTCTGTGTTAGATTCCATCCAATAATTAATAAAATAATGGATACATACCAAGACCGTGTTGGTTATGTATACCGCAACTTTCCATTAACACAAATCCACCAAGACGCGGAAAGAAGGGCTGTGGCAATAGTTTGTGCAGGAAAAGTCGGAGGAATAGATTCTTACTTTAAATATATAAACAAGCTTTATGAAGAAGCAGGGAGATAGTAATTAGCCACTAGGGTATAGGAAAATACAAGTTCAAACGCGCAACCTTCGGTCGCGCGTTTGAATTTCACTATTGGCTAAATTCCTAGTGGCTAGTGGCTATCTGCATCCTGCACACACACCACACACTTCGATCATACTTAATTCTACCCCTTTAAACTTTTTTGATTTCTTCATCATTTTTTTTATTGCTTCATCAAAAAAATCTCCGTCTACTTTTTCAACACTACGACACTTTGAACAAACAAACTGATTGGCTACTTCCCCTGTCTCAAAAGAATAATAAGCTTCCCCGTTACTTAAATCTATTTTTTTAAGGAGTCCTGCATTGTGTAAAGAAAATAAATTACGATAAACAGTTGCTTTATCTACATCTTCTTTATTTTTTGATTTTTCAATAATCACACTCACTGAAAGTGGTTGTTTTGATTTACTAATTAATTTATAAATTAAAAATCTATGTGGCGTAGCACGAAGTCCCACATCCTTTAAATTATTTAATAATTCATCATCGGAATATTTCATAACTTTATACTACTATCACAAAACATTTATTGCAAATGATTTGCAAAAGCAGAATTTTGTTGTTAGTATAATTAAATGAAAATCGCTTTTGTTGGTAAAGGAGGAAGTGGCAAATCAACAATCTCGTGGCTCGCAGTAAAAACACTAGAACATTTAGATAAAAATGTTCTAGCTATTGATGCTGACCATAATATGGATCTGACTTCAAATCTTGGTGTTGATCCTGAACATATTACTCTTATGCATCAAACCGACAGAGAATTTATGGAAGCTACTGGATTAAAAAATATGTCCGAAATTTTAAGTAGTGGAAAAGACATACCGTCTTTTACTTTTTCTCCGAAAGATAAATATACAGAAAAAATTGCAACTCAAATTTCTAAAAATGTTTCTTTAATAAATATTGGTCTTGGTTCTCCTGATATTATATTTCAAGATAAATGCCCACACGGATTATCTGGCCCACTTAAATATTATTTAGGATTACTTGATGAAAAAGATGATTTCGTTGTGATCGATAGCGTGGCTGGAGCAGACATGATTAATTACGGACTCTATGCTGGTATCGATGCTGTGATTGGAGTTGTAGAGCCACATAGGAATAGTGTAAAAGTATTCGAACAAATTTCTGATATTTGTCGCAGAACATTTATTCCTTGTTTTGTTATAATCAACAAACCAACAGACAATGAATTTTATCAAAGTATAAACAATACTTTTGATGGTAAAATTCTTGGAGAAATAAATCTTGATGAAAATTTAATGAATTATGATTTTTCTAAATTAAAAAAAGAAACAATCAAATCGATGGAAAATATTCTTTTAAATATTTCTAAACTAAATAAAAGAAAAGGTCTCGATTCTATAAAAACTTTTAATAACGTTAAGTCTTCTGGTAAATAAGAAATAATTATGCTGATTACTTACGCTTTTCTTACTTTTTTTACAACATTACTCGGTGGTACTATTGCTCTAAAATTAAAAGAGAGTAAATATATGAACTTGTTATTCGGACTTTCTGGCGGAATAATTTTGGCTGTTGCTTGTATCGACATACTTCCAGAAATTTTTGAGATAAATGAAAAGCTTGGAAAAAATATTCACGAAAGCATGCTTTGGTTTGTTAGTGGTATTATTTTATTTCATATCATTGAGAAATATATTCTAATACATCACACAGATGAGGAAGGCTCACATCATCATCACAGACATCCGGTTATCGGTATTGGTGGAGGTCTGGCATTAATAGCTCACTCGTTCTTAGATGGTATTGGTATCGGTCTTGCTTTTCAAGTTTCTCCTGCTATAGGTGTAGCTGTTGCCATCGCTGTTCTTGCTCATGATTTTGCGGATGGAATAAACACAGTCTCGCTTATGCTTACACACAAAAATAATCAGAAAAGAACTTTTATATTTTTAATCGTTGATGCTATCGCTCCTATACTCGGTGTATTATTTACATTACTCTTCACAATCAACGAAAACTTAATGATTCCTTATCTTGGGATATTTTCTGGATTCTTAATTTATATAGCACTATCACACATTCTTCCTGAAGCACACGCAGATAAACCTTCTTGGATAACTGTTGCTTCAACTATACTTGGGTCATTATTAATGTATTTAATACTTATAAATATTCATTTATAAATTAAAGTTTGTAATTTTTATTTTTTTCTAGTAGAATAATTTAGTTGTTTAATTTTGCAATTTTTAAAGAGGTGTTTATGTCAACAAAACCTAAACAAACATACTCTGGTAGTAGAAGATTATGGCTCATGCTTCGCCGTAAAAATAAAGAACAAGACCAAAAACCAGAACCAAAAAAATCATCTTCACCTCCTGCATAAGGAGGTTTTTATTTTCTTTAAACTATAATTCCACCACCACTACAAATATCGCCGTCATAGATAACAAGAGATTGTCCTGACACAGCCGTCAATTCTCCTTCTATTTTTTTCACAATATATTTATCTCCTGATTTTTTAATTTGAACTTTCGCAAGTGGAGCGCGATAACGACCACGAGCTTCGTAAATTTTTGACTCATCAATATTCTGATTCACAAAACTAACTTTCTCAATCAAGAATTCATCACCATCTTTTTCTTCTGGTTTATTATGAGAAACAATTAATTCATTTTTTTCTATGTTCTTTTTTACAATAAAATATGGAGAATCATTTGTACTTTTTTTAATAATAATAAAATGATGTCTCTCACCAATAGTATAAAAAGTAGAACCTTCGTGATATCCGATTACTTCACCTTCTTCATTTTTCACATCACCTCTCTCTTCTTTAATATATTCTTTAAGTAGAGTTTTAATATCTATACTTCCAACAAAACAAAGTCCTTGGCTGTCCTTCTTTCTACTTGTATAAATATTATTTTTCTCTCCAATCTTCCTAACCTCATCTTTTACTAGATGACCGACTGGAAATAAAATATGTTTCAAATCTTCTTCATTTAACATCCAAAGAAAATATGATTGATCTTTATTTTGATCGAGACCTTTTTTAAGAAAGTGTTTTGTATTGTCATTCCCTTGAAAAAGTGGCGAATTAGTAAATTCGAAGCTTGGCAAATCTAGATCTGTATTTTTGGAAACCTGGATTCCCTTTTTCAAGGGAATGACAGAAAAAGGGATGAGATCCACTTGTGCGTAATGTCCGGTAGAGATATAATCCGCTCCCTGTTCTTTCGCCCATTTCCAAAACGCACCAAACTTCACAAAACGATTACACATAATATCTGGGTTCGGAGTTCTACCATTTCTATATTCTTCGATCATATAATCGATAACTTCTTCTTTATATTCTTTTTCTAGATCAAGAGTAATAAACGGAATATCAAGTTGTGTCGCCACACGCATTGCATCTAGTCTATCTTCTTTCCAAGTACATTCAATAAAATCTGGTTGCCAAACTTTTATAAACACTCCCGTGACATCATATCCTTGCTCTTTTAAAAGCAAAGCCGAAACAGAAGAATCAACCCCTCCTGACATTCCAACAAAGACTTTCTTGTTCGAATTTTCTGTCGTAAGTTTTTTAGAATTATTTAACATATGATAAATCTACCACGGAACTAGTTTTTAGTTAATAGATATCAAAAGGCAGCACGAGTTTCGTGCTGCCTTACTGGTGTAATTTGACTATTTTTCTGGAAGGGTTATACCGAAACCTTCTTTCGCAATAGTCTTTGCCCATAAAGATGAATCAATAGGAACAAACCGCCTATGGCCTTCTCTGACTGTGGTGTCTATATTCCAGACAACTCTTTTGTTAATGCCGAATATTTTGAATGAACCATTGTCTTCTGTTGGCCCTTTCATAAAATATAACGGCTGGTCACCGATTGAAGATAGCAGTAGGGTTCCAACAGGAAAAGTAGCAAGGTACTTGATATGCTGACCATCTTCAACAATTTTCATTGCATCGTATTGTTTTTCTTGTTGACTTTGACACCCTGCTACAAAAACAAAACCGAAAAATGAAATCAATAAAACCAGAATTTTCAAAAAGTACTTCATTTTTTGATCCTTTATAAAAGTTAAATAGGAAAATGCTTAATTTAAATTAAAACACAAAAATAAGATAAAGTCAAATTTAAAAAGGCTGAATTCAACCCTGAAGTGCAACACTCATCACTTGTAATGGTGTTGACCAGTTTAATCTTTTTCTTGGTCTTGTATTAAGTATATACTCAACTCTCTGTATTTCCTCATCTGATATTTTAGTGAAGTCTGTT
>CAIQWN010000042.1 GCA_903875555.1 uncultured bacterium | reverse complement strand
CTTTATTTAAATTATTTTTTAAACTAATTTTATTTCTGTACTGTGATTTCTAAAGCAGGAAAAGCTTTACTAGTTTTTATATTTCCGTACGCTGTAGCAACTATTGTTGAAGATGCTGTTATATCTCCCTTTGTTCCGTCGGTTCTAATAAATTGATCAGGCATCTTTGGCATTTGACCTTTTCCATCCTTTGCAATTTTTTGTATTTCTTTTTGGTAGTCTTCTATTTCTTTTTGGAAAGCATCACGACCCTTTAAAGTTGCAATAACAATTTTTGTATTATTCTCTATAGTTACATCACGAATATCTAAAGATGGATCGGCTAGCGGTTCTACTGAATTTATTTTAACACTAACAACATTACCAGAAATTGATTTAACAGTACCGGTAACTGCTTTAACTTCTTCATTTTCCAACACTTTATACATTGGTGTCGTTTCCAACAATCTTTTCTTTGCTGCTTGCCAACCAGAAGCATAAGTATTTCCTTTATATGAATTGTCATAAAAATAAAACAATCCAGCACCAGCAACCAAACCAATAATAATACCAACAATTAAATTATTTTTCATATAAGTTAATTATAGCACCGAGTTTAAAGCCCATAAGATTTATAAAATTGAAACTGGGGAAAACACAAAGGCGACCACTTCGTGGTCGCCTTTGTGTTAATTTTAATCATTAATCTTTTTCAGTTTTCTTCTCATCTAAATTTTCCACATGAATCTTTTCTACTTGTTCTTTATACCAAGAATCATAATCACTTTTTTTAGAAACAATACTCTCTATTTTATACACCCCTTTTTCTCCAGAAATAAGTCGCACGATACTGTATGAATAATCATCTTCAATAGTTTCTTTATATGTCTCACCTACTTTCAACTTTTCAACTATTTGAAGTATTTTTGACTTCGGCATATCTTTAGCAGAAAAATATTTTTGCATAGCAGGAGGAAGACCTTGTGGAACAGAAGACACTGTACTTGTTGCATACTGAAGTCCGTATTTTTTTGCTATACTTTCAAAATCTTTTCCGGACGAAGTTTCTTCTTGTGCTTTTCCAATCAACGACAGAGCCTCTTTATTTAAATCTTTATTGTTACTAAAAAATGTATGCAACGTTGGGTTCACAATTTTTGGCAATATATAAATGCGATCATATGAAACAGTGTCTGAACCAAAAACATCTTTTATAGCTTTAAGCATTTCTGGTGCCTTTGTAGTTTTGTCCGCATGATCCTTAAAGTTAATTATATCTGCGTTCATTGGCAAAATATTATTTGCTTTTGCTACCTCATATTCTTTTGCTTCCATTACCAAAACCTGTAAAGCTTCTTCCCCTGTTATTGTTTGATTACTATACGCATGTTGAATACCAAATTCATAAGCAATATCTTTTTCAGATATTGAAGTAGAACCTACTTTTGCAACAACTTTTGAAGTAATTACATTTGACTGTTTTAAATAAAACCAAAGACTAATAATTACGATTATTAAAACAATGACGCCGATAATTATTTTTTTATTGTTGTTTTCCATAATTTAATTGTTAAGGTAATAAATCTTTAGCTGGAGTATATTCATAATTATACCCATTAACAGTAGATCCCCACCCCGAACCATTTCCTAATACATATACCTTATTATTAACAGAAGCACTGGCTGCACCATTCCAACTATCATACCCTGTTCGTAACCTCCAAGCGTTACCTACTGGATCATATTCCTGTATATAACCACCAGTTCCGCCATAAACACCGGTAGTTCCACCAAAAACATACACCTTACCATTAGCAACACTAACTGTGTGTCCATATAATTGATATTTCATCGGTGTTTTAGTCGTCCAAACATTAGTAGATGTATTATATTCTTCTACTGTAGAACAAGCATAGGATAATGAATATGTATTACAGTTAACATCTGTGCCTGTTCCACCAATTACATAAATCTTGTCACCAATTGCTGTAGCTACTGCTTGAGAACGAGGAATTGGATCTAATGTTTTTAATGTCCATTTATTTAAAGAAGGATCATACTCTTGAATATACCCACTACTACCATAATAAAGATATATTTTCCCATTGGAAGAAGGTGCGCTGGTTGAACCATAAAGATATGTGGGTGCATTTGGTATGATCGCTTTTGCTGTCCATGTATTAAGAACTGGGGAGAACTCATCGTTTCTTGACGACCAACTACCATTACTATCTATTCCACTCATAACATATATCTTAGTTCCAAAAGCTGGATCAAGTGTTGCTGAATTAAGATTATATCTTCCAGTAGTCATACTCATTTTCACAGCCCATGAATTACTTACTGGATCATATTCATAAACAGCAGTACTATAACTAGCAACTGTGCTATTACCACCAAAAAGATAAACCTTACCATTTGATGAAACAGCAGTAGCATTACCAGTAGGTACTGGTATATCTGCTCGTCCTACCCACGAAGGATCACATATGGTTCCATTCCAAAAAGCAGTTCCACTACCCCAACCAGTATTAGGATCACCGGAACATACTGTGTTTGTCTGAACAGAAGCAAGTACTGTATTTCCATCTCTTGCTTGAATAGTATTGCCACCATGGGTTATAGAAAGTAAAGAACTTCCACCACCATTTTGAAGACCGCTTGTATATTGAACTCCAGTATTCGCATTATATATATTTGGATTAACTGCATTATATATACCCCATGAAATATTCGCATTACAACTATTTGTTCCATCCACAATAGGACAATTAGATTGGGTTCCTGTTCCAAAATATCCTTGAATTGTCGCTGATGGTGGCGCGCACTTAGATCCATCCCACATTGTTCCCGAAGTACAACTTGTAGATACGGCTAATGTTTTTATTATTGAAGCACCGTCCATAGCCTGAACAGTTGTTGCTCCATAACTCATAGTCTCTGCAACACTACTACCACTAGCCAAATTTGAATATATTGTGCCGGCCGAATTAGCCAACTTTGGAGTAGTCGCATTTAAAATACTCCAAGTAAAATAAATCGAGCAGGAACTTGAACCAGAAGCAATAGAACAAGTCGCTGAATTAGAAGAAAGTGTTGCTGAAACTGTAGGAGGAGGTGGAGGTGGCGCGCAAATAGATCCATTCCAAGTTGTTGGAGAAATACAACTTGCCGACAAAGACAGTGCCTTTATCATAGTAGATCCATCTCTTGTCTGAACTGTGTTTGATCCATAATTAATATTATAAGAAGTATTTGTACCAGATGCCAAGTTTGAGTATGTAACTCCATTTATATTAGTTAAGTTTGGATTGGTTGCATTTTCTATTACCCATGTAAAATTAATTGCACAAGTGCTTCCACCAGATGCAATCGTACAAGTTGCCACATTAGAAGACAAGGATGATGATGCTGTCGATCCTGTGCCACCAAGAGCCGACATCGTACTCAAACATTTTGTAGCACCCAAAGAATCTTTTCCACATATATCACCACTAGCTACAATAGTTCCTTTAGTAATTAAATTACCAACTGTAAGATCGCCTAACTTTATTTGTGATCCACTACCTGTTGTTATTGGTGCATCAACATTTCCATCTGGTGGCCATTGAGTAGGACCGACAAAAGCATAGAGTGCTGTTGCTCCAACTGTTGCGAGAGTAATTAATAACAACGACTTACCAAAGTAATCTTTTTTCATCTTAACTAAAGTATAACAGTGTAACTTAATTTTAAATTAAAAGTTATACACAGAAATTTTTAATTTTGTAAAATCTTTATCTGTGCTTCATATTTATCAGCATAAGAAAGAACTCCTTTCGCATAAAATTGTAACGATGGTTTATTTGCATTACCACACCCTGCTAAATAACACATTGCTGCTTTTGTTTCTGCTGATCTTGATTGTTTCGCTGCACCGTTGTCTGTTAAATAAAGTGCTGCAGCCATAAATGAATCCTCTGGACTCCAAGGATTTGCTGGATTATGTCCTGTTAATGAAGTCACTCTATTTTCATACATCACCCATGTTGATGGAATAAACTGTGCTGGACCCATCGCTCCCCCATACCCATACCACTGCTTTTTGGAAACTAACATGTTGTCTGGATTAAGACCCAATTTCGCACAAATAGTTTTAAATATTGGCACATCGCGAGTTGGGTGCATATCTACTTGCCATGTTCCCTTTCCAACGTTTCCACCCAAATTACTTTCCAATGTAATAAGACCCAGAAGAAAAGCTGGACGAATACCTGTTTTAGCTTGCGCTCTTAGTGCAATATCATAAGCCTGTCCAAAATTAATAGACTTAGCACCAGTAAGTTCAAAGAGTGCTGATCTTATTTGTGCGGCTTGCGCTTGCTTATCTGCTAATATTTTTTTATATTGTGCTTCTTGTCCTTTGGTAACAACCAAAAGAGTCTTTTTATCTTTTTGATTTAATTCAATTTTTTTCTTTTCCAAAAGTTTTGCTTGTTTAACAGCTTCCTCTTCTTGTTTGTTATCAAGTAATTCTGATTTTACTTTTTCTAAACCTGCCGTCGTCACCCTTATATCTTCAAAACTTTTATTAAGAGCTCTTTGAACAGAAGAAAAAGAGTCTACATCAACAAAGAACGAAGATAAACTTTTATCTTGAAGCATAAAATCAAGCATCGAATAATTATCCAAATAACCACTCTTCCTTAATATTTGAGAAAGAGATTCTTTCTCTCTGTCTACTTTATAATTCAAAAGACTTATATTTTTATCCTTATCAGAAATATTTTGAGCAAGAATTCCAATAATTTTTTCATGAGCTTTAATTTGAGTTTGGCTTGTTTTTATTTTTCCATCTAAAACATTTATATCTCGCGATAAAGAAACACCTTCTTTTTGTTTAGACTCAACAGCTTTTTGCTGTTCAGCGATTTGTGCTTCAAGAGCGGCAAGATCCGCTTGTAATTGCTCTCTTGTTTTTAACTCTTGTGCAAAAACAAAAATTGGAAAAACGGATAATAAAAATAAAATGGCGATAATTCGCTTCATCTGAATATTATAACATTAAAATAATTACGAATTATCAATTATACACAAATTCAAAGCGCGACCTTCGGT
>CAIQWN010000041.1 GCA_903875555.1 uncultured bacterium | reverse complement strand
GTCGTTTTATAATTAAGTAACTTTCTTGCTTTATTTGCGCTACAGGTAGCATACTTAACCTCCTGAGGCCTACCAGGCATATATTCTGGATCTAATTTAAAATTAATAATTGAGGCAATCTCTTCCGCTAATTGCTTAATGGTTACAGTTCCTTCGTCTGGCCCAATATTAATAACCTCTCCAACAACATCTGGTGATTCGCCTAAAACTATTAAAGGTTCAACAACATCACTAACAAAAGAAAAACATCTTTTTTGTTCCCCGTCTCCATATATAACTGGCTGTCTACCTTGTAACATCAAATTAATCATAATAGAAGCAACGTTTCTATATGGATCATCGTATTTCTGACGTGGACCAATTATGTTATGAGGTACGGCAATAACATATTCCATACCGTGAACCTTAGCAAGGTTGGCTAGTGTCAATTCTGAGGCATACTTAGCAATACCATATGGATCTTGTGGTTTTGGTATCATGTCCTCAGTAAAAGGTGTTATATCTTGAGTTCCATAACGAGCCATTGAAGAGCATAAAACGAAACGTTTAACATCTTGTGCGATACAAGCAGATATTAAAGAGACTGCTATCCCATAAATATTTTGAGTCACAACATGAGGAGAAAATACTGATAAACCCTCATAGGCTGTAGCTGCACAATGATAAACAACATCTACATCTTTTAAAAGAGGAACTATTTCTTCACGGTTAATTAAATCTAGTTCATAAAATTCAACACCTTCGGGAATATTGTCTCTATACCCTCCCAAGAAATTATCACAACCGACAACGTGGTGTCCATCTTTAACAAGCCTATCTGCGAGATGGCTACCAAGAAAACCAGCCACTCCAGTAATAAAATATTTTTTCTTTTCAGTATTCATAGTTGTTATTTTTTAATAATGACCGTATTTTTTTAGCAATAAGAACGATAAACAAAAATACTCTCTTCCACAAAACAAGCTGTTTATTTTTTATTAAACTTTTTAAGTAGATAAGATTGTTTTTTATTGCAAGATTCTCATCCCCCTTTTTAAGGCCTATTGTGTTATTTGAGTGCTGTCTGTAAAGCTGTAAAACTTCATCTATAAAACCGGATTTTGCTGGGAAAATAGCGAGTTGAATCCAAGAATCATGCCCGGGAGCAAATTTATCCGCCATCAAAATATTTTTTAAAAGACCCGCTCGATATGATGTAGCACATCCGATTATACACGATCCCCAGGTATAATACAAAAATTTTTGTCTACTTTTTTCATAATAATCAGGCATTGTATCGGTCAAAAATCCTGTTGGATTATTAAACTCATCAGTAATAAGTGCTTTATTATAAACCCATTTAACTGATTCGTCTTTATAAAGATCAACATGTTTACTTATTTTTTCAGGATACCAGATATCATCACAATCACACAAAAAAATAATCTCTCCTTTACAAATAGATATTGCTTCCATAAAATTAGGAACCATACCTCTCTGTCTCTTACTAATTGACCAATGAACTCTTTTATCTCTATTAGAATACTCCTCCAAAATATTCTGAGTTAAATCATTGCTATTATCATCACTTATAATTATTTCTAAATTGGAATATGTTTGCGCTAAAAGAGAATCAAGTTGCTCTCTTAGAAATTTATCGCCATTATATATAGCTATCGCGACAGAAACCAAAGGAAAATATTGAGTATTTGTCTTGTTTAACATATATAGTTCTTTATTATATCAGGTATATCAATAAACTTATAAAGAATTACTTTCTAAGATTAAAATAAAACATCAGAGCAGAAAAAGTGTAAG
>CAIQWN010000040.1 GCA_903875555.1 uncultured bacterium | reverse complement strand
TTATTTCTAATACTTTAATTATATAACTTTTGTTTTTGATTCATAGTGGATATCTATTTTTCACATAGTTTTGATAATCTCCTACCAGAATTAATAGCCGACTGGTCGTCTATGAAGAATATCTTATTTCCCTCTTTGATTTTATTTGCCCCCTGACACCATGAATATGTATAAGTTGTTCCGTTTATGCTTGCAAAAATTGTAGAGTGATCTATTGTGGTTTTTTCGACGTTATTTTCTTTATAAGTAATATCCATCATGGTTCCTGTATTTTCTTTATTTATATAAAATGAAAAACAAATTATTAGAATTAAGGTAACACAAAAAGGGACCATATCTGTAAAGGTTATTTGCCTATTGATTTTTTTGATGTTTTCTTGTATAATTGCTAGCATAATTAATATAAGTTTAACATTCTATGGCAACAAGAAAAGCGGCGGGTTCCGCTAAAAACCTAAAAGATAGTAAACCTAAGTATTTAGGAACAAAGCTTTACGCTGGAGAAACTGCAACTGCGGGAGCTATTATTGTTCGTCAAAGAGGTACAAAAATTAGAGCTGGAAAGAATATTGGTATCGGTAAGGATCATACTCTATTTGCTCTAAAACCTGGTAAAGTTAAGTTTTCTGATATAAGAATGAAGCATTTTGACGGAACAATGAAGCGTAGAAAGGTGGTAAACATTGAAGAAATCGTTAAGTAATTAAAATAATAAAATTGACCACTTTGGTCGATTTTATTTTTGTAGTTAAAAATGCGTAAAAAGTGTGACACTTGTTACGCATTTTGGTTTTTGCCAGCCAATCGAAAGACTTTTTTATGTTATGGTTGGTCTTGGGTATTTAAACACGACACTAACTAGCTGGTTTATGAGAGAAACTCGAGCGTTCCAGATTTCCAGTGAGGATTTGTTTTTTATAGCATTTACTAAACCTCTGAAAATTTGCATTACTTCGATAGTTCTCGTCTCGAGGTATTCTCTGCGAGGATCAGTTGTTTGGATTCTATTGAATATACCTCGGAGTGATGTCACTGTTTTTTGTAGCATAATAGTATTATGCTTTTCGTTTGGAGTAAGAATTACTTTACTAATGAAAATGAAGTAGCTGATAAGCTTAGGATCTCCGCGACAGATAACTATTCCTTTAAGGCCATTTAGCCACACGCGAAGCATATCTTCACTCAGTTGTGTTACATCTTTGGTTGTTGGCATGATGGATCTCCTGAAGTTAATTGCCGGGAACTATTTTAAAAAGACTATTTAAAACTTTATATTAAACTACCATTATTAATTATATTTGTCAAATTACTGTATTCCTATTTTTACTACTTCTTCTTGATTACCTTGTTTTAATATTATTGAATGATCACCAATACTTTTGATTTGTTTTGACAGAATTATTTGTTTTGGAGAAATAGAAAAGTTTGTTGCTTTATAAATTGCCTCAGCGATATCGCTTTCATGAACAGCAGCAAAAAGTTGTCCTTTATTGTCTGCTTTTTTACCACCAATTATAATTTTTTCATTTCTTAATTTATAAATAACTTGCGCAAAAGTATTTGTTTCTAATTCTTTTTTATTTTTTTTACTTTCCTCTTTTTGTTTCCATTTAGCAAGTTCTGAAGGAGTAGCTTGAATTGCGTTTCCTTTTGGAATTAAAACATTAATAGCGTAGCTATCTGCCACTTCAATAATATTTCCCCTTTGTCCAAGTTTAGTTGTATCTTTAATCAAAATAATTTTCATAAATTTATATTACTTGATTGAGTGAGAAAAAGCAAAGCGCAACCGAAGGTCGCGCTTTGCTTTGAGTTTAGTGTCCCTTTAACAATTCTACTATCGCCTTGTCTAACTGCTTATCAACAGTATCTTCTAATTTTGTATTAATATTTTTTGTTGTTTCGATTGTACTGGTTGCTTGTTTAATTTCTACATCAGGAATAATACCATTTTCAGAAATAGATATTCCGTTTGGTGTGTACCATTTTGCAATCGTTACTTTAATAGCGGATCCATCTGTGAAATTCATTAATTCTTGAACAGAGCCCTTGCCAAAACTTTTTTCTCCAAACACTTTTGCAATTTTGTTATCTTTAAGAGCACCAGCTAGTATTTCAGACGCACTTGCTGATCCACCATCAATCAATACACCAACGTTGTAGCCATTAAATGTAGCAAGTCCACGACTCCTGTGATTTATCTCTTCTTCGTTCTTCCCTTGTTTTTCACTAACAATCATTTTTCCTGAAGGAACAAAATAAGAAGCAATATCTACAGCTGATTCTAAATATCCACCCGGGTTTCCTCTTAAATCAATTAACAAATTATTATTTTTTGAATCTAAAAATTTAAGAAGTGCTTGTCTAAATAATTCAGAAGAGTTCTCTGAAAAATTATAAAGATGAATAACGTATGCTCCACCCCTTAATTCTGTATCTACTGTTGGGATTTTTATAACATCTCTTTTAATTTTTATTTTAGAAAGCCTTGTTTCGTCTTTGTGATAGACACCAATTTCTACAGTCGTGCCAATTTCTCCCCTAATTAAAACAACAACTTCTTCTACCGACAGAGCAGAAACATCTTTACTGTCTACATACGCAATCATGTCTCCAGTTTTTATACCAGCTTTCATAGCAGGACTATCCTTTAATGGAGCAATAACAATTAATCTACTATCTTTTTTTCCAACTTGCATTCCGACACCACCGAACGATCCTTTTACTTCGTCAGTAAAACTTTTTGCTTCTTTTGGTGGAAAGAAAACCGTGTATGGATCTTTATATGACTCAACATAACCTTTTATCATTCCATATTCTAGGTCTGCATCTGTTGGCATAGTTGATGAGGCCTTCCAAAAAACAAATTTATTATCGAGTGTTTGTTTAACTATATTTAAAAGTTGACTGTCCACTTTTCCATCTTTAGCAAAAAGACTATTTGTATTTGCTTGTCCTGATACATATCCAAAACCAAACAAGGCTAAAGCAATTATTATAACGATGATTATTCTCAAATTCTTTTTCTTTTTTAAAGTATCTTTTATCATAAATTAATTATACATAATTTTTATGATAAAATGAAATGATAATGAAAGACGTAAATATATATAACACATTAACAAGAAAGGTAGAGACTTTTAAACCGATTAAAGATAAAGAAGTTTCAATTTATTCTTGTGGTCCAACAGTTTATCATTTTGTTCATCTTGGAAATTTGAGAGCATATGTTTTTGCAGATACACTGCGTCGCACACTTGTTTATACTGGTTATAAAGTTAAACACGTAATGAATATAACCGATGTTGGTCATTTGGTTGGTGATGGAAATATTGGTGAAGATAAATTAGAAAAAGGTGCAAAACGTGAAGGTAAGACTGCATATGAAATCGCAGAACATTACACACAATCATTTATGAATGATTTGGTTTTGTTGAATATTCCAATTGATAAATATATTTTTCCTCGCGCAACCGATCACATTAAAGAACAAATCGAACTTATAAAAAAACTAGAAGAAAAAGGTTATACATATAAAACAACTGATGGTATTTATTTTGATACATCAAAATTTTCACATTATGGAGATTTAGCAAAATTAGATATTGATGGCTTAAAAAGCGGTGCTCGTGTAGAAGAAAATAAAGAAAAAAGAAATATAACAGACTTCGCTTTATGGAAATTTTCACCGACTGATAGTAAAAGACAAATGGAATGGGATAGTCCATGGGGTGTTGGCTTTCCTGGTTGGCATATTGAATGCTCTGCGATGTCACAAAAGTATTTGGGAAATCATTTTGATATACATACTGGTGGTATCGATCTTATTCCTGTTCATCATACAAATGAAATTGCTCAGAGTGAATCTGCAAATGGAGAAAAATATGTAAATTATTTTATGCATGTTAGTTTTTTAAATGATAAGACCGGCAAGATGTCGAAATCAAATGAAGATTTTTTAAGACTTGAAAATTTAATTTCCTTTAACTATCCTGCTCTGGCATATAAATATTTTTTGCTTACAGCTCATTATAGATCAGAGGTAACTTTTTCTTATGAAGGAATGGATGGTGCGTCATCTGCTTTTAATAAACTTGTTAACTGGTGTAAAGAAAATAAAACTGATGGTGGTGTTGTTAATGTTGAGTATAAAAATAAATTCGATGAAGCGATATTTAACGACTTGAATACTTCACAGGCGCTCGCGATTGTTTGGGGTTTGATTGCTGATAAAATTATTTCAAATGAAGATAAATACAAAACAATTATTTCTTTTGATGAAGTTTTAGGTTTAGGTTTGCTTGAAATGAAGAAAGAAGAAGTTATTATTCCTGATGAAGTAAAATTATTACTTGAAGAAAGAAAAAGTGCTAGAGAAAATAAAGATTTTAAATTATCAGATGAACTCCGTGATAAAATAAAAGAACAAGGGTTTGTTGTGAAAGATGGAAAGCAAGGACAAGAGGTTGAAAAGAGTGATTAGTAATAAACAAAATTAAAAATAAGAATGGCGGCAAGGGTTCTCCTTGCCGCCGTTTCTGTCCAGATAATGAAATTGCGTTAGATCGTTATAGTTACGGCCACGCGGAAGTATTTCTGGGTCTTACTAGATTTTAAAGAGCGAGTCGAGTTTCCTCGAAAAAGTTTTTGTCACAAGAGTGGATTAATTACCACAAAGTTATTCTATCATATTTTTAAAAATTTGATAGAAAAAAATAGCTACCCCGCAAGAGGTAGCCATTGAACACCGTGATTTACACGAGTGTTTGTTAACTTACTGCAATATCAACCGACGGACGCATGGTTGCACAAACTGCAAGTGCTTCGTGAATCGGGTGCTCTTTGCATTTGCTGTTCCAGAAATCCGTTACTGGCTGTTTGATGGGGAGATTGTTGACCACTTGTTGCATGATAATGTGATCAAATCTCGGCCCCCATTTCCTTGTACCCAACCTTGCGGTTGTAGAACAATTATCAACCATGTAATCAACGCCACGGGCATGCATATACGGATTGAGTGAGTCAACCGCTTCGATAACCGTTTCGTTGCAAACTTCGGAAAAACGATGACCCTGCAACAGTAAGACATCAATCTGGGCCATCATCATGGCACAGTAGACACCGGCTGTATATGCACAGAAAATGCCAGCCTCCTGTGGAATCTCATTCCTGTTCATTCTTGCGACAGTACCAATCCTCCACATTTCTGTGTCGGCGATGTTACCCATTGGGAATTGCTTGAGACGTTCACCGGCCATCACTACACTGCGTATTTCGTTTCCGCTGGCTACTTCATTATAGATTTCGCGGAGCAAGACATAACAGGGCAGATATGCCGAGTTGAAAGCACTTTCGAAGTCAGGCTTGGCATCGTTCGGCATATTGTTGTAGACGCCGATTATTCCGTGCCTGGAAATTATCGGGCTCAAAGTACTTGTCACATATTCGACGGAGTCATAGAAAGCTCCCTGGCGACTTTGACCAGTACCGCAATATGCACGATACAACGCTTCAACCATGCCGTGCACACCACCGAGTAGAACACCGCGTTCACCGAAAATATCACTCCTGTATTCATCACGGAGCGTAGTTTGGAAAACAAAAGGTGCGCCGAGTGCGATAGCCCATGCAAGGGCCACATCAGTTGCCCTGCCGTCGAGATCTTTTTCGACAGCGAAACTGCAATTGATACCGGCACTGTTAGTTGCTTCACCTTGTTCATAAAGCCGGCGAACAGACGGACCCATACCTTTCGGACAAACACCGATGACGCTGTAGTTACCGTCGAAATATTTGTTAATGCTTTCGAGGTGTCCGAGCAAAAAGCCGTGAGATAAACCGAGTATCGCACCGCACTTAATGTGTTGCGAAATACGCGACCAGTTTTCAACTTGAGCCGAATCAGAAATCAGCAGAATGACGAGGTCAGATTCACTGATGACTTCGTACATCTCACCGAGTGTACCGTTTTCTTCGGTAAAGCCGGCGGCCCTTGCTTTTTCTTTTGAAGAACTCCATTCCTGCAGACCAACTTTCACTTTGATAGTTGTTGCCGAAAGAGAGTCACGCAAGTTTTGTGCCTGAGCAGGGCCTTGCGAACCCCATCCGATTACGCCAATCTGTTGAATACCGGACAGAGCAAATCCAAGTAGTTGGAATTTGTCACGTCCACCCACGACAATGTGTTCCTCGACACCTCCGATATTAACCGGAGTGACAGGAAACACATTTGATGTAAAACCATTTTGTTCTGGGTTCATGGCTTGCCTTTCGTTAGTTGATTTAATTTGAATGAACAACTAAACAAATTGGAGATTAAAAATCCCAAATGTTATTGTGAATACTAGAGTAAATAACCACCAAAGTCAATTTTTTTACTTTTTAGTTATTTACTGTATGATATAAAAATGGATACACAGAATCTTCATTCTACTGATATAAATTTAATTTTTGATAGATTACCAAATCTTTCAGAGAAAAATAAAAAGCTTATAATTAAAGGCTGTGAGTTTGCTAAGAGATTTCATGAAGGACAATATAGAAAATCTGGTGACCCCTATTATCTTCATGCTTTTCAGACTGGTTTTAATTTAGCAAATCTTGGAATGGACGCAGACACAATCGTGGCAGGACTTATTCATGATGTGCTTGAGGATACTTTAGCTTCAGAAGAAGATATAGAAAAAGAATTCGGCCCACATGTTTTAAAATTAGTTAAAGGTGTTACTAAATTAAGCAAGGCTAGATATTATGGCGTAGAAAGACACGTTGAATCGCTTCGTAAATTTTTTATTGCAATGGCTGATGATATTCGTGTGGTGGTTATTAAACTCTGTGATAGATTACATAATATACAAACCTTACAGTATGTTGCCCCAGAAAAACAAAGACGTATCGCTCTTGAAACTTTGGAGATACATGCAAGACTTGCTGATAGGTTAGGTATTGGAAGATTAAAAGCAGAATTAGAAGACGAAGCGTTTCCATATGTATATCCAAAAGAACATAAAGAGATGGAAAAAATATTTGGTGAATTACATTTAATTTCTGATAAACAATTAGAAAAAGTTGTAAAAAAATTAAATGAAGAGCTTAGTATGTTTGATGTTAAGATTGAAAGAATAGATTCAAGAGTAAAACATCTTTATTCTCTTTGGCAAAAATTAAAAAGATATAATATGGATATATCAAAAGTTTATGATATTATCGCTCTTCGTATTATTGTTCCAGAAATATCGGATTGTTATTTAGCGTTAGGGGTTATACACGGTTTATATCGTCCAATTTTAGGAAGATTCAAGGATTATATTGCTATACCTAAACCAAATGGTTATAGATCATTACATACAACTATTTTTGATGGTAATGGGTCTATTTTTGAAATACAAATTAGAACAAAAGAAATGCATGAAGAATCAGAATATGGTATTGCTTCACATTTAGGATATAAAGAATTTGGTAAAAATTTAACAGCGAAGGAGCTCGAGAAAAAAGTTGATTGGACCAAACAATTACTTGAATGGCAAAAAGATGTTAACCAAGCAAAAGAATTTTTGGGAAATCTGAAAACTGATTTTTTTGAAAACCGCGTATTCGTTTTTACTCCAAAAGGAGATGTGATTGATTTACCAGAAGGTTCAACCCCAATTGATTTTGCTTATGCGGTTCATTCTGATATTGGAGACCACATTGCCAGTGTGAAAGTAAATGGAAAAATGTCGCAACTAGATACAAAATTAAAAAGTTTAGATATTATAGAAATTGAAGTGAAGGATTCTGCTTGTCCTAAAAGGAAATGGATCGATATGTCAAAAACAACAATGGCCAAAAGACATATTAGGGCTTATATTAAAGAGCATGGTGGAGCTTTAGATAGATTTTTAACAAAGTAAAAAATTTAGCCACTAGCCAATAGGGTATAGTTTTAATGTCGGAAATCTGCTTCGCAGATTTCCGACATTAAAACTAGTGGCTATTAACACATTCGACTTGTTAGTCTCAGTGTCTTCCTCTCCTTCGCTCCTTGACTTATTGGCTAATTATCTATTCTAGATTGTGAAATTTTTTATATTATACAAATCTTCGTTTTGTTCTTCTTCTTTCACTTCATCTATTCCCCTATCATCCTCTAGTGTTTCAATTTCATTTTCTATATTATTAAGACCCTCAATTTTTGCATCTTCAATAGTTTGATTTTTATTAATAATTTTATCTTCTGTACTCATTTCACTCTCTAAAACAAAAGATCTTTTATGTGAACCAACATCATAAACAGTCGCATCTAATTTTATTACTGATATGTCTTCGTTTTTAATTTTATCAAACATCCCCTGATGAGTTTTTGCTTCACCTGCTTTTTTTATTAAATTAGAAAGAGCTAAAAGTTCTTCGTGAGAAAAATAATCAATAGAAATTTTACCACCTTTTTCGCGTGGTTCAATATGTACACGAGTTCCAAGTGTTTCGGCAAGTTTTTCTTCCATGTCTACAACTTCTGGTGACATAAATAAATCTTTCTTTCTAATTTTTTCAAAAGCGATTCTTCTGGCAAGTTGTTCAGCTTCACGAACGGTCATTTTACGTACAAGCATTTCCTTAAATAGAGTCATTTGCTCATGAGGTTTATCGATAAGCATAAGTAGTGGTCTTGTGTGACCTTCGGTAATTTGTCCACGAGATAAAGCATCGAGTATATCTTGTGGAAGCATCAAGATACGAACAGTATTAGAAACATATTCACGAGATTTGCCAACCTTTTTACCTACATCGGTCCAAGTTAATTTGAATTCATCTGCGAGTCTTTGGAATGATTGTGCTCGTTCAACAGGATTTAAATTTTCTCTTTGTAGATTTTCGATGATTGCTAGTTCAAGTTTGGCTCGAGGGTCATCACCAACACGAACAACAACTGGAACTTGTGATAATCCAGCAAGTTTTGAGGCTCTGTGACGCCTCTCACCTGCAATAAGTTCATATTCTACACGTATACCTCCATCTTCAAGCATTGTTTCTTTACGAGACACTACAAGTGGTTGAAGAATACCATACTGACGAATACTATCAGCTAGTTCTTTCAATCTATCTTGATCAAATTCACGTCTTGGTTGATATGGATTTGGAACAATCTTGTCCACCTCTATCCAAAAAATTGATCCTTCTATTTTTCCTGATTGTGGTTGCATAAAGTTAAATTATTTTTTTAGTATAACATTAAAAATTTCAATTTAGATATCCCCAAGTTTTATGTTAATATATTTGAATAAATGATTGCCGGGGTGGCGGAATGGTAGACGCGCACGACTCAAAATCGTGTATCGCAAGGTGTGAGAGTTCGAGTCTCTCCCTCGGCACAATTAAAATGAAAAATGACAAAAAAGAAATAATTGTAGTTATTGGTCCGACTGCGAGTGGAAAAAGTGATTTTACTGTTAATTTAGCTCTGAAAGAAAATGGAGAGATAATTTCTGCGGATTCAAGACAGGTTTTTAAAGGTCTTGATATTGGAACTGGGAAAATTACAAAAGAAGAAATGAAAGGAATAAAACATCATATGCTTGATGTTTATGATTTCAATGAGGAGGTTTCTGTTGTACGATTTGTTCGTGAAGCTTCCACTATAATAGAAGATATTTTTTTTCGAGGAAAGATTCCGATTATTTGTGGTGGAACAGGACAATATATAAACGCATTAATTTTTGATGAATCATTTCCTCCAGTTAAACCAAATAAAAATCTACGCGAAGAATTAGAAAAATTAAATGAAGAAGAATTGGTCGCCCGCTTGCTAGCTCTATACCCTAAACGTCTTTCAAATATAGACACAAAAAATCGTCGTCGTTTAATTCGTGCGATTGAAATTGCAGAAACACTCGGGTATGTTCCAGAGCAGGAAGAATTAAAATTGAAATATAAAACAAAAATATATTTGATGGAAAAGACCCGTGAAGAATTAAGAGAAAGAATAAAAATTCGTTTAGACAAAAGATTAGAGCAAGGAATGCTTGATGAAGGAAAGAAAGTTTTTGAAATGAATTTAAATGATATCGAAATTAATAGATTAGGTATTGAATATGTGGCAATGAATAAATATTTTAAAAATGAAATTACTCTTCCAGAAATGAAACAAGAAATAATTACAAAAAGTTGTCAGTATGCAAAGCGACAACAGACTTGGAACAAAAAGTTTTACAGAGATGTGGAATTCATAAAATAAAATTTACATAGGTATATCCTATATAAATTTATAAATAAAACACGGCGGATTCCCTGATGGGTTTCCGCCGGTTTGCCACGAAATTGTTACTGTGTGACGATAAGTGCTTCTTGTTTGATTGCTTCCTCTGTTCGATCTAGCGCTTCGAATAGTCTTGTTTTGACATCTGCTGGGAGGTCTGGATATTTTGTAAGGAGATCCTCAATTTTATTCAGGTAAGTTTTACCTTTAAGGGTTTTCTTTCCATACATTTCGGCCATCCATTTATGAGATAACGCTGTGGATGTGGCAAGTTCTACTTCGAAATGTTTTATATTGTACGGACTATGTTTCTCTCTGCAATACCTAAACACTATCTCTTTATGAATCGTCGTTGCTAGCCGTTTGAATTTTATTTTGCTGATGACGTTTCCGATTACATCTAGTTCTTGTGTTTTTATCCAGTGTAAATTGCTTAACTTAAACACAAGAAAAGATAATGCAGAAATTACCGCCAACAAAGACCACAACAGGAAAGATGTGATCACAAAAATGTTTTTCTTTCTAGAATTCATCATTCTTTTGCAGTCCGCAGCAATGCTATATACCGAGGAAGTAAAGGATACGATTGTTTGTGGTGCCATAAAAAACCAAAACATCACAACGACAGTAAGTAATAATGAATTATTTGTGCTGTTGGTGTTAGTGGCGAAATAAATCATTGTTGCAATAAGGATCGGTAACCATGATAATCTCACGATAGCAATAATTCCAACTAGCCACCATTTCGCTAGATTCTTTTCCTTTCTGGCTGACCAGATCAGATTATAAAGAAATTCGTTGAAGGCTTTTACCATAATGTTTCCCCTTTAAATATTGTTGCGTTGTCAATTAATTAATTTTGAGTTTATAACCTCAAAACATTCGTACATAATTATACAACAATTTTATAATAAAGTCAAACCATGTTAGAATATTATTTATGTCTAGTAATGAATACTTTCCAACAATTGGTTTAGAAATACACGCTGAATTACACACTAAATCAAAGATGTGGTGTGGTTGTATTAATGACCCTTTTGTAGGTAAACCAAATGTAAATATTTGCGAGGTGTGTATGGCTCATCCTGGAACACTTCCTGTACCAAATAAAGAAGCAATTAAAAAAACAATTCAAGTAGGTCTGTCTCTTGGTTCTAATATTGCTGATTTTACAGAGTTTGATCGTAAGAATTATTTTTATCCAGATATTCCAAAAGGTTATCAAATATCACAATATAAACTCCCTATCGTTTCTGGTGGGAATATAGATGGAATAGAAATTACTCGTATTCATCTAGAAGAAGACACAGCAAAGTCTTCACATGATAACGATGGATACACACTTGTTGATTTTAATCGTGCTGGTGTGCCACTTATGGAACTTGTAACAGAGCCTGTAATTCACAACGCAAAAGATGCTGGAAATTTTGCTCGTGAACTTCAAAGAATACTTCGTTATGTAGGGGCTTCAGAAGCAAATATGGAAATGGGTCAAATGCGTGTTGAAGCAAACGTGTCTATTTCAAAAAATAAACCATCTGGAAATGCAGATAAAAATAATTTTGGAACAAAATGCGAAGTAAAAAATTTAAACTCATTTCGTTCTGTTGAAGAAGCAATCGAATATGAAATAGAAAGACAGTCTGCAATTCTTGACGAAGGTGGTGTCGTGGTACAAGAGACTCGTGGATGGGACGAAAACAAACAAGAAACTTTTTCCCAAAGAAAAAAAGAAAATGCACACGACTATCGTTACTTTCCTGACCCAGATCTTCCAAAAATGTATTTGTCAGAATTATTTGATATTGAAGAATTAAGAAAAGAAATTCCATTATTACCATCAAAGGCTAGAGAAAAGTTAAATTCGCTGTGTGTTGGAGGTGGCATTTCAGAAATTCTTATAGATAATATAGAGGCATTAAAATATTTTTTTAGTATTCAACCCGAATCAGAAATATTTGCAGAAAAAGGGAAATTTGCTCAAATATCATTTAATTATTTAGTTACTGATATTTTTGGTTTATTAAAAAAAGAAAACAAAGAACTTAGTATAAATAATTTCCCAAGTATTTCATCGTTTAGAACTTTAATTGAAATGATTATTACCAATGAACTTTCTTCTCGTGGAGCGAAAGATATTCTTGTTGAAATGCTTTCTAATAAAAATCTTGATGTTAGAAAATTTGCTGAAGAAAAAGGTTTGATACAGAAAAACGATACAGAAGCATTAAAGAAAATAGTTAATGAAGTGATTGCAGATAATACCGATAAATGGAATGATTTTAAAAATGGAAATGAAAAATTATTAATGTTCTTTGTTGGTCAATGTATGAAGAAATCATCAGGGTCTGGTAATCCACAAATGTTTCAAGAGATAATAAAAAGTGTATAACAAAATATAAATTTTATGCAATTATAGGTAATTTATCTGTTATAATTAAGACTAATGATAGTTTTTAAGAATAGAGTAGTTAATGATTTTTTCTGGAGTGGACTATTTGTTTTATTTTTATATTGGACTATTAATAATCCAGTTACTCACCCAATACCAAAATTAGAAGAAGGTCTTTGGTCTATAGAAGAAATGCAAAGACCTTTACTTGGTGGTATCGTTGGACATAATTTCTTAGTGCTTCGTGATGAAGGAGGTAAAATTATTTCTGAACTTCATGGTCTTGCCACTGATACAACAACTGGGGAAGCTAAGTTTGTGACCTTTAATAAAGGAGAAAAATTAAGAGTGTGGGAATTTGATAAACCAAAATATAACTTATCTGAAAATAAATTTGCTGGAAAGATCTTAAAAGAAGGAAACAAAGACACAATTCTTTCTATGTGGGATAATGCAAAAAATTGTGGTGAAGATATAAACAACGCTGATTTTTTATATTCAGCTTTTAAATTAAAAGGTCAAACAGAAAATTCAAATAGTGTAGCTTACACCCTTGCTTCTTGTATGGGTGTTGACACTAAACATCTTGGATTAATTATTCCTGGAGACAGGTTTAATTTATTAAATAGATAATTTAAATGAATAAAACAAAAATGAGACAGACAGTATCATTTTTGTTTTATTCATTCCCTAAATCTTCATATCTAGGTTCGTCAACTTCATTTTCTATTTCCTCAAATATTTCTTCGTCGGTGATTTTAGTTTTTGGTTCTTTTTCTTTTAATATTTTTATTAGTCCATCGCCGAACTCCTTAATAGATTTATCGTCTAAGATTGTTAGTATTATTACTTCTTTCTTACTAATTTTTTCTAGTTCTTTAATTTTTTCTTTTAATATTTTTTCATCAACTATATCTATTTTTGAAAGCACAACTAATTCATCTTTTTGCAAAAGTGTTGTGTCAAACTTTTCTAATTCTTTGCGAATTGTTTTATAAACATCTCCTACTTTTTCATTTTCTGCGGAAACCAAATGAATTAAAGTTTTTGTTCTTTTAATATGGCGTAAAAATTTATGACCAAGACCCCTACCTTCACTTGCTCCTTCAATAAGTCCAGGAATGTCCGCTAGAACGAAACCGAAATAAACACCAAGGTTTGGTTCTAGTGTTGTGAAAGGATAATCCCCAACTTTTGCTGATGCGTTTGTAAGAGAATTAAGAAGTGATGATTTACCTGCGTTTGGAAGACCAATAATACCTACATCAGCTATCAGTTCAAGTTCAATATCAAATGTTGCAAATTCACCAATACCACCTTTTGTGAATTCCATAGGTGTTCTATTTGTTGATGATTTAAATTTTTCATTTCCAAGACCACCTTTACCACCTTTAAGAACAAGAATTTTTTCTCCTTCAATATTACATTCATATTTAATATCATATTCACGATTGTAAATAATAGAGCCGAGTGGAACTTTCAAATATAAATCTTCGGCAGACGCTCCGTGCATAGATCTTTTTTGTCCAGCTTTACCTTCTTCGGCTTCCCAATCCTGTTTTTGTTTGTAAGGAGTGAGCGCGAAAATATCACGAACAACATGAAAATAAACATTTCCACCTTTACCACCATCCCCACCCGCTGGTCCACCAAAAGGAATACCGTGCTCGCGTCTCCAACGAACAACACCGTCCCCACCTTTACCAGCTTTAATATTTAAAGTAATATGATCGATTAACATTTGCAAATAAAAAGGTATTAATATAAGAAAAAAGATTATGAATATTTTTGTTTATAGATATTCGTAATAAGTTACTAGGAAGTCGTTAACCTTTTTTTGACTCCTCGGCTCGGAAATATAAAAGATTACTTTTCTATTTCTCTCACCTTACGTCGTAAATAATAGCATATTTTAAAGGTTTTTACTAGATTGACAAATAGGCATAAATATGATATATTACAAGAGGTTAAATTTTCGCAGTATTTTTTCGGAGGTTCATTGAAATGAATATTAATTATATTACACCTGATGACCTGATTTGGCTTACCTTCTTTCATAAAACTTACTATGAGTTTCTTGTAACGATGGTTGTGTGTGGATTTTTAATTCGTATCTATTATAACGTCATTGAGGCTGTTTCGGCTCGATTATATTATTCAAAAGAAATAAGTTCGGTTAAGGTTTTGGATGTTTTAACTGAACTGGTTACATTTCTCGGTTTATTGTTCGTTGAAAATTTTTTCGCGACAAATGTTACAGCTCGCGAATTATTGATTAACCGCATTCAGCAAATTATTTAAGGGGGGAAAGAAATGGAACTGATACATAGAGCATTACCGTATGTCGTGGTTGGTGGCTGGATCTTTACGTTTTTGGCTGCTTTGTTGCTACCTTTCAGGTATAAAAGCATGTCCAAGAAAAGTATCGTTGATTTTTGTATTGTTATTGTGGTCGCGATTGTTGCAATGGCAATACTTACAGTAATTGCTACATAATTTGGTAAAGGAACCAAATGATGTAGCAAAAAGCCCAGCATTCGTGCAGGGCTTTTTCATTTTCATATTTAATAATTCCTCAGTCTGTCTGCCTTATCGTGTGATCTAATTTTCTCGTGAACCTTTGCTTCAATTTGACGAATACGTTCACGAGTAACACCGAACTCTGCTCCTACTTCTTCTAGTGTATGCATTACTCCATCGTATTGACCTAATCCATTTCTCATTTCTACAATTCGTCTCTCTTTTTCTGATAAATCATTTAATATTTCATTAATTTGATCAGCGAGAATTCTTTGGGAAGATTCTTGATCTGGTGATAAAATTTTATCATCAGCAATAAATTCACCAAGTGTTGATTTATCGTCATCATCTCCGATTGGTTTCTCAAGTGATATCGTTTCTTGATTTATATTTTCTATGATGTGAATTTTTTCTACATCAACTCCCATTTCAACAGCAATTTCTTCGGCAAGTGGATCACGCCCTAAATCTTGTGAAAGACGGCGACATACTTGTTTGTATTTCGCGATTGTTTCTACCATGTGCACTGGGATACGAATTGTTCTTGATTGATCAGCAAGAGCACGGGTGATAGCTTGACGAATCCACCATGTAGCATAAGTTGAGAATTTATAACCTTTAGTCCAATCGAATTTTTCTACAGCTTTAAAGAGTCCTATGTTACCTTCTTGTATCAGATCAAGCAAAGTTAGATCAGAAGAACGACCAACATATTTCTTGGCAATAGACACCACAAGACGAAGGTTTGCTTTGGCAAGTAAATTTTTTGCTTCATCGTCACCTTTTTCTATTCTAACCGCAAGCTCTTTTTCATTTTCTCCAGAGATGAGCGGGTACTGTCCAATCTCACGAAGATAAATTTGAATACTATCGTAGTTACCCTCACCTTTTTCTGCTTTTAGTAAATCGTCATCCATATCAAGAAGGTTTCCTCCTTCTAAAATATCAACACCCGCAACATTTAACTTCTCGTAAAGTTCTTCTAGGTAGAGAATATCTAATTCTATCGTTGGAAAATATTTTATAATTTCGTCATAAGTAATAAAACCACGCTCTTTTCCTTTTTTGATTAGTTCTTCTTCATTTTGTTCACGGGTACTTATCTTTTTTGATTTAGTTTCTACTCTAGTTTTTTTCTTTCCTGTAATAATAGTGAAGGCTTTTGGTTTGTATTTTTCCTTAACAGTCTTTTTTGTGGTTTTTTTTGACACAACTTTTTTAGTCGTTTTTTTTGCGACTTTTTTTACTTTAACTATTTTCTTTTTTGCCACAGGACTAATTTTTTTCTTAAGAGATTGCTTCTTCGCAGAAGTTTTTTTATTTGTTTTTGAAACAGTCTTTTTTGTTTTATTTTTATGTACAGTTTTTGCTGTATTTTTGAGAGACACAATTTTCTTTTTTGAAGATACTTTCTTGTTCGCCATAAGCGGGTATCCGCGGATTATAGCATAATTAAACCTGTTTGTATATATTTTTAAGTGTGGACAACTCTTTCATTATTTCTTCTTCATTTTCTGTTCCGTCTCTTAACTTTTTTTGTAATACTTCAATTTTATCATTAAATAGTTCTTTCTTGTAAGATTTGATTAGATCTTTAAAATAAGTTTCACTATTACCACTTGTTAATTTTTCTTCTATTTTAAAGATTTCTTCTTCTATTATTTGGTCTGGAAAAAGATTAATATCTATTTCTAAATCTTTTATATGATCACTGTCTTTTAAATCTTTTAATCTTATTAGAGCGATGATTTCACGAACAAGCATCTCTTTTTTTGGTATTTGAAGTTTAGTAATGATTTCTTCCTTTCTTTCATTTATGGCTGTATTGATACGAAGAAGTTCTTCTTGTAGTGTTTGCTCGCTTATTTTTATTTTTTGAGAAATAAATTTTAGAAAATGATTTCTGTCTATTGGTGATTGGATAGCACGAAGAAATGGTAATACATCGTTTACGATTTTTTTACCAAGAAGTCTTTCATCTTTTTCTTCATTTATAGCTTTTCTAGTTAGAAATTCTATAATGTGTGATTTATTTTTTATAGCCGTGTACCAAAGTTCTTTATCTTGCATTATTAAGTCTGCTGGATCTTTCGTTCCTAAATCCCCTACTACATAAACATCAAGTCCAGCAAGTAAACAAAGCATGGCAGATTTTTTAAGGGCATTTTGTCCAGCGGAATCAGCATCAAAAGAGAGAATTACTCTATCACAAAATCTTTTTATTAAATTTATATGGTCGTCTGTGAATGCTGTTCCTGAAACCGCAATAGTGTTTTCTATCCCTGATTGATAACTCATACAAAGATCCATTTGCCCTTCGACAACAATTACTTCTTTAGTCTCATTCATTACTTTTTTAGCCGTATCATAACCAAATAAAATTTTTGATTTGTGATAGAGAGATGTTTCAGGAGAGTTTACGTATTTGCCTTGAGCGATTGACGGATCGACAAGTGATGGAAGTATGCGACCAGAGTAGCCGACAGTTGCACCAGAAACATTCCTAATCGGAAACATAATACGTCCACGAAAACGATCATAGTAACCTTTTTCTGTTTTTATCATTAATCCTGTTTCTTCCATTTCTTCCGGTGAGTAACCTTTACTTGCTAAAAAAATAAATAGATCGCGCCATTCATTTTTTGCAAAGCCGATATGGAAAGTTTTTATTGTTTCTTCAGTAAGTCCGCGAGAAAATAAATATTCTCTCCCTTCACTGCTTCGTTTTAAGTTTTCTTCAAAGTGCCCCGTTGCTTCTTTGAGTAAGGAGATGAGACGAGATTCTTCTTTGTTTTTTTGTGAATCTTGAAGTGAAATACCTGCACGATCAGCTAAGATTTTTAATGCTTCAAAGAATGGTATGTTTTCGATTTTTTCTACAAAAGAAAAAATATCTCCTGATGCCTGACAGCCAAAACAATGGAAAGATTTTCTTTCTGGAGAAACATAGAACGATGGAGTTTTTTCGTTATGGAATGGACAACGCGCACGAAATTGTGCACCTGATTTTTCTAGACGGATGTATGTGGAAACGACGTCGGTTATAGAGAGATTTTCTTTAATCTGATCTTTCGGGTTCATTAACACATTTTAACACAAAATTTTTGTAAAAAATAAATTTTATTTTATTGGTAATACTTTAAATTTTATAACAATAACTACCAAAAGTTGACCCATTTTTCCCTGTGTCTATAAGAGTAAAACCAGAAGGAACTGATGATTTTACAGACATATTCCAGTCAGGAAGTTGGCACCCAGAATAACATGAATATTGCATACAAACATAAAGACCGGTACTTGTATTTGTTGGTGTTGAAGCACTCACAGTTACGTCCCCAGTTCCAGAAGCAGGAGACAATGTAATACCTGTACCAGCAGTAAGACTAGTAACACCAGTAGAAGGAAGGTTTAACGTCTGCCAATACCCATATCCATTATTATCACTAACAAGAACTTTACCAAGACCTGGATTAGTAGAAAGTTTAAATGCGGAGAGATTAGCATTTATAATATTAGCTACACCAATATCTGCGGTTCCAATATTACCAATATTATTAAAGTTCATATTCACAGCAC
>CAIQWN010000039.1 GCA_903875555.1 uncultured bacterium | reverse complement strand
TTTTATTTTAAATTATAATTAGTTGTTTTATATCCACATTACATTACAATCACTCACTGAGAAAATTATCTTTATTTTGTCACACTCTAGCGCTTATTAAATATATTATTTGAATCGCGACTTTTGTTACTTTTCGCTGTAACGCGAATGATGTTAAAAGGATCATCATTAAGTCCAATTATGTAAAACATAATATCGCCACAATTCAGTATACCAACCTTAAAAGGTAGCATATGAACAATTTCACATTGAATTAATCCACGAGCAGCTTCCGCTACCCGTGCCTTGTTACGACTTACTCCCTGTCACCGATTTTACCTTAGTCCTAGACAAGCTAAGCCTTTGGGTATCCCCGGCTCCCTTGAGTTGACGGGCAGTGAGTACAAGACCTGAGAACGTATTCACCGCGGTATAGCTGACCCGCGATTACTAGCAATTCCGGCTTCATGTGGTCGAGTTGCAGACCACAATCTGAACTGGCGGGAAGTTTGAAGGATTGGCTCAGAGTTACCTCGTCGCGACCCGTTGTCTTCCCGATTGTATTATGTGTGTAGCCCAGGATGTCAAAGGGACATGCTGACCTGGCGTCATCCTCTCCTTCCTCCCAGTACGATGTTCACGAAGTTCACATCTAGTAAAAAGTTGAAAGTTTATAAAGTCCATAAAGCAATAAATACAAAATGTATTAAATTACTTTAAAAACTTTTTACTTTATAACTTGTAACTTGATGCGCTTCATGCGCATTGTACTGGGCAGTCTCGTGTGACACTTGTAACACACGATAAGGGTTGCGTTCGTTACCCCACTGAAGGGAACAGTTCAAACCACGAACTGACGACGGCCATGCATCACCTGTCCACACGTCTTGCGAGGGATATATTTCTATACCTTTCGTGTGAGTTTCAAATCCTGGTGAGGTTCTTCGTTTACCATCGAATTAAACCACATAATCCACTGCTTGTGCAGGTCCCCGTCTATTCCTTTGAGTTTTAATCTTGCGATCGTACTACCCAGGCGGTTCTCTTACCGCGTTAGCTAAGCCACGAAAAGGGTCGATACTTTTCATAGCGAGAGAACATCGTTTAGGGCGTGGACTACTGGGGTATCTAATCCCATTCGCTACCCACGCTTTCGTATTTCAGTGTCAGTAATGTTCCAGTAAGCTGCCTTCGCTTTTGGTGTTCCCAATAATATCAACGGATTTCACCCCTACACTATTAGTTCCGCTTACCCCTAACATACTCTAGCCTTGCCGTTTTAATTGCTGTTTCCTGGTTAAGCCAAGGAGGTTAGACAATTAACTAACAAAACCACCTACATACCCTTTACGCCCAATAATTCCGGATAACGCTTGGACCACTCGTATTACCGCTGCTGCTGGCACGAGTTTTGCAGGTCCTTATTCATGGGGTACCGTCAATAAACTTCTTCCCCCATAAAAGATCTTTACATACCGAAGCACTTCATCGATCACGCGGCGTCGCTCCATCAGACTTTCGTCCATTGTGGAAGATTCTCGACTGCAGCCACCCGTAGGTGTATGGGCCGTGTCTCAGTCCCATCGGTGGAGGTCAGGCTCTCACCTCTCCTAAGCGTCATAGCCTTGGTAGGCTTTTACCCTACCAACTAGCTGATACTGTTTAAGCCGCTCCCCTAGCGATAAATCTTTACTCTTGCGAGACCATCACGTATTACTCCACCTTTCGGTGGGCTATTCGTGACTAGGGGGTACGTTCCTAAATATTACTACCTCGTTTGCTACTAAACTAATTAAACTTCCGCACTTTACTTGTATTGCTACTCATTCCATACTTCAGTTTAATAAGTTCCGTTCAACTTGCATGCCTTATCCACGCCGCCAGCGTTCATCCTGAGCTAGGATCAAACTCTTTTTATAAAGTGTGACAAAATAAAAATAATTTTGTCATTGCAACATTTTAAATGTTGCGAATAGATATTTGCACAATGTGTGATTGTAATGCGTCTGGTCACATACACAAACTAAAACGTTTATGTATGACAGACTTTTTTGTTGACAAAAAACTAATTAAAACCACTCACTTAAAAACCGTGAGAAGTTCACATATTCTAATCGAAAACAATATTAAAGTCAAATGCTAATATTTAATACAAAATAGTTGATAAATATAGCCTTTTAAATCATCAACAAAAACACAAATATCTTATTTTAACTTTAAAATTTCACCTTCAATTTTTAATTCTTCAAACCTACTTTCTCCTAAAAATAAATTCCCTTCTATAAATTCTCCAGCAAACATTTTCGGCAAAATTAATTTATCTCCATTCATCATTTCGTCATAAGGAATATTTTCAACATCAAAAAATTCTGGTACACCCATTTCCTTCCCTTCTTTTGGTTCATCTTCCCAATTTTCCAAAAAGTAAAAAGATACTTCCATATCGGCTGAAATTTTATCTTTATTATTTGGCCAAAAGAAAAATATTTTTCCACAATATTTTAAATCTTCTTTTTTACTTTTAATACCAGATTCTTCGTTCGCCTCTCTAATTGCTGTATCTTCGATAGACACATCCTCTTCGTCTTTCTTTCCACCGTAACCATTGTAAGTTCCCAAACTATAAGAAATTTCTCCACCTTCATGGTGTATTGCTTTTTTCTTTCTAGCTAAACAAATTTTTCCTTCTTTATTTTTTAGAAAAACTACTGTCGCCAATGTTGGGTTTTTCATATTTTATTTTCTACTACACTTGTGAGCAAACGATGCAAGCAAAATAAAGAAAGCAAACAACATCACCGACATAAATGGGAAAGTTATGAATCCAAATTCAATAAATGTTGGCTTCGCACAATCAACAGTTGAAGCAACAACAGGACAAGGTAATAATTCTGAGTAACCTATTTGCAAAGAATGATGATAAAGAGAAACTATTTCTCCGAATACAGAAAGTGCGAGAGCGTAAGGAAAAATATTTCTGTCTTTTTTATACCAAGCTAATCCAAAAACAATAACCAGAGCATAAAGAGCTACTCTCTGAAACCAGCAAAGACCACAAGGAAGAACACCAAGATAGTCTGAATAAAACAAAGTAATAATAGTTGATACCAAAGCTGTAAAAAAACCAATTGGCAATGCAAATTTATTTACAAAAGAAAAAGTTTTGCATTCTGAGTTTCTCTTTGAACAATAAACCAAGCCAACAATCCAAAATAGTAAAAAAATACCTAGAGCGATTGTTAATATCGCAACTGTATGATTAAGTGATAAAAATATTTGTTGCTTTTCTGGAGACATGAATAGTTAGTAGTTAATGGTTGATAGTTATTAGTATAACACTGCCAATCTCTGGTCGCCAGTCGTTAGTGAAATTATAATACAAATACAAAAGAGTGTCGCCTACGGCGACACTCTTTTGTATTATTCTTTATCCTTAATACATCATCCTTAATTCTTTTTATTTTTATTCCATAAAACTAAAAGTGGAGACGCCACAAATATCGATGAATAAGTTCCCACAATCATACCAATGATAAGTGTCAGTGAGAAAAATTTTGTTGACTCTGGACCGTACATATAAAGCGCTACCAGTGAAAGCACAACAGTAAGCGAAGTGTTTATTGAACGAGTGAATGTTTGTTTCAAACTCTTACCAACAATTTCTCCGAATTCCCCTTTTCCAATTTTTAAATTTTCACGAATTCTATCAAACACAACAATCTTGTCTGAAATAGAAATAGCGAGAATCGTCAGAAGGGCGATTACGAATAACGTATCTACTTGAGCGCCTTGTGTTTGTGAAAGCCAAACATAAACACCTGTTGGAATAATAATATCATGAACAAGTGTTATCATGGCGATTGTTCCATATTTCCAAGATGAGATAGGGCGAGAAACTTCACGGAATGCAAAAGCAATAAACAAAAGGATTGCAATAACCACAACCACAATTGCAATGATCGCTTTCTTTGTCATTTCTGACCCCATAGTTGGACCAACATTTATAACTTGATCTTCTGCATAAATATATTTTCCTTGTCCTACAAAAGGTTGTAGTTTCTTAGACATCAATTCGTAATTATCCTGAGAAATAAATTTATATGAAGTAGCCCCCGTTTGATACATTTCTATATTGGCATCTTTAAATGGCTGTGCAATTAGTTCCGTCGATGTTGCTATATAATGAGTTTCTATAATTGTCCCTCCAGTAAAATCAATTCCCTTTTTGATACCGAACTTTCCCATCGCAAAAAAAGAAACTATAACAAGAAGAATCGAAACTGAAATAAATATTGATTTATATTTGATGATAAACATGGTTTTAGATATTAGTTTTTAGATATTAGACTTTAGATAAATATATTATCTAGAAAAGCCAGATCCGAAAAGGAATTTAATAATGCGACCGGAACTCTTTGGCACAACAGCCATCAAGAACACCTTTGTAATAATTTGCGCTGAGATAAGTGACATCACCGCACCAAGGAAGAATGTAAAAGCAAAACCTTTCACAATTGATGTTCCCATCCAAAACAAAATAACGGAAACGATGATCGCAGCGATGTGTGAATCTCTGATTGATGTCCATGCTCTTTTGAATCCAATTTCTACTGCATCCTTCAAACTCTTTCCGTTTCTAATTTCTTCTTTTGTTCTTTCAAATGTAAGAACGTTCGCATCCACAGCAAGACCAACAGAAATAATAAATCCAGCAATACCAGCACTTGTTAAAGTAACTGGAATTAATTTAAACAATGCAAGCATCATAATACTGTATGAGATAAGAGCAAGCACAGCTACAATTCCTTGTAAGCGATACCAGACCATCATAAACATAACAACAAGAACAAAAGCATATAATGCTGCGGACTTTCCATGTTTAACTGCATCAGCACCAAGATTTGCAGGAACCACATTTGTTCCTTCAAGTGAGATTGGCACAGGTAATGCTCCGCTGTTTAATCTTCCAACAAGTGTTCTTGCTTCTTCCACGGAAAAATTTCCAGAGATAACCGCTTTACCATCAAGAATCGCTTGTTGTACTGTCGGAGTTGATATTGGTGATCCATCTAGAAAGATAGCAACTGTTTTTCCAATATTATCTTTTGTAATTTTTCCAAAAAGTTCTCCTCCTTGTGTATTAAAAACAAGTTCCACCATTGGGCGATTTGTTGTTTTATCAAAAACTAAATTACTTTTTTCAAGATATGATCCAGTTAGTTGTGTCGATTCAAAATCACCAATTGTTGTCGATGTTCCAAGTGTTCCATTTTTTAAAGTTTTAAACTCAAGAACTGGTGTCTCACCAATAAGTGCGGCCGCCTTTTTTACATCTGTAACACCAGGGAGTTCAACCACGAGTCTCCACTCTTTTGCAAGACGACTATATTCTGTAATAACAGTTGGTTCAGTAACACCAAAAAGATTTACGCGACGTTCAATAACATCACGAAGTGAATTTACACTCTCATCTACGTTGGCATCTTTTGGTAATTTACTTGTATCAATACTGTAAGTAAGTGATGATCCACCATTTAAATCAAGACCTAAAACAAAATTCTTTCCACTTTTTACTAACCATAACGCTATTAATAATATTCCCATTATCACCCATATTGCTTTTACTTTTGCTTTCATAATGATTGGAATTATAACACAGCCACTAGCCACTAGCCACTAGGGTTTAGTCATGCGGAAAATTTTGCTGTGCAAAAATTTCCGCATTACTATTGGCT
>CAIQWN010000038.1 GCA_903875555.1 uncultured bacterium | reverse complement strand
GGTCGCTCTTTTTATTAGAATGTTGTATATTATTTATATGAAGAAATATTTTTTAATTATATTTATATTGCTTACTGCTTTTGATTATTCATTTGCAGCGACAACAAAAACCACTTTTGAAAAGGCAGTCTGGATTCCTTATTGGAAAAAAACAGAAGGAGCAAGTTCGACTCTTGTAAATTTAGATAAAGTTACACAAATCTCTCCTTTTGCTTATGAACTTCAAAATGATGGAACAATTAAAAATGCCATGAAGATAGAAGAAGAACCGTGGACGACATTAATTGTTGAGGCAAAGAAAAAGAAAGTGAAAGTTTATCCAAGTATTTTATCTTTCCCGCACAATGATGCAGAAAAACAAAAGATGCTCACTCTATTATCTCAAAAGAAAAAAAGACAAGCTCACGAAAAAGATATTATAAGTTTAGTTATAAAAAATAAATTTGATGGTATAGATATAGATTATGAAGCGAAACTTGCCGACACAAAACCATACTTCTCTGCATTCCTAACAGAGTTAAGTTCTGGTTTACACAAGAATAATAAAAAATTAATTTGTACTATTGAAGCGCGTACTCCACCAGAATCAAAGTACGCTACAACATCAACAGAAATTTTGTCAAAGGTTGAATACGCAAATGATTTTAAAGTTATAGGAAAAGTTTGTGATCAAGTTCGTATTATGGCTTACGATCAAATAGGTGATGATGCATCACTTAATCAAAATAATCAAACCGATCTATATAGACCAACCGCAGACATTAATTGGGTAATGAAAGTTTTGACGCTTGCTCTTTGGGATATCCCAGCTAAAAAAATAATAGTCGGTGTGCCTTCTTATGGTTATAAATATGAAGTGATACCAGAAACAGCAACATCATCAAAAAAATATTCTCGAATCGGTGCAATGAATTTTAATTATGCAGAAGATTTAGCGAAATCAATAGGTGTGACCCCAATTAGAAATAAAGCAGGAGAATTATCGTTTAGTTATGCGACGACGACTGATTATGAAGGAAAGTCACTTGGATCACAAAAAGAATATTTAGTTTGGTATTCTGACGCAACTGCGATTGCAGACAAAATTCGTCTTGCGAAATTATATAAATTAGGGGGTGTGGTTATGTTCAAAGTTGATGGTGGGCAAGATCCTGCAATTTGGAGTGTGCTCAAAAAGTCATAAATCATCCCATCTACTTTGTCGCAACTTCATTTTTGTCAGTCGCCATACTACTTGTATGTCTTCTTCCAAAAACTTATTGCTTCGCGTATCTGGAATAATTTCTGACTTTTATAGATTTTTAGATTTTGGATGTTATTCCTGCGAAAGCAGGAATCCAGTGTTTGTATTTTCTAATTACTAATGATCAATAACTAATTCCCCGTGTTATTATTTATCTATGGAAGAATTTAATGTTCGATTAGAAAGATTTGTTGGACCGTATACAAAATTACTTGAGATGATTGAGTCTAGTAAATTATCTATTACCGAAATAGGTTTGTCTGCTGTGGCTGATGATTACATTGCTTATATAAAAAGTTTACAAGATGAGGAACATCAAAATGTACTTATAGATATTTCTCAGTTCATAGTCGTGGCTTCGACTTTGATGTTGATGAAAGCAAAGTCGCTTCTCCCTGGAATAATTTATACTGAAGAAGAGGAAAAGCAAGTTCATAACCTTGAACACAAATTAGAGTTGTATGCTTCTTTAAATAAAGCATCGCTTTTAATCAAAAAAATATTTTTAAAGTCTCCGTTACTTGAAAGAAAAAGATCAAAATATAAAAATCTTGTAGTATTTCTTCCTGATCAAAAAATAACCAAGGAAAATTTTTATAAAGAGGCGATTGGAATGCTTTCATCTTTTTCTCCTCGTGAGCAAGTTGTGAGAGTTGCTGTGACTTCAAAGATTAGAATAGAAGAAGTGATAGAAAGTTTACTTTCAAGAATAAAAAATCAAAAGATGACCTCTTTTTTAACCCTTACACAAAGCGGAGGAAAGTTTTTTGAGGAACAAAAAAGAAACATTGTGATAAGTTTTTTAGCATTACTCGAACTCACTCGTTTAGGTCATATTGATTTGAATCAAAATGAAAACGGCGGGGATATAGAGATAGTTGTTAGCCAATAGCTAATGTGGTTTAGTTAAATGCGAGAAATTTTGCTTCGCAAAATTTCTCGCATTTAACTACTGGCTATACCCTAGTGGCTAATGACTAATATTGTTATAATATATTTATGTTACAGAAAATAATAACAGTTCTTTTTATTTCAGGAAATCCAATGGAGTTTTTTTCTCTTTCTAAAATATTAAATACTAATGAAGAAGAAATAAGTAATTTATTACCAGAAATAAAAAATTATTTGAATCAAGGTGGTCTTGATTTACTTATTACAAACAAAGAAATATCTATTGTGACCAAAAGTGAAAATGCTGATGTGATAGAAAACTTTTGGAAAGAAGAATTAAATAGCGAATTAACACAAGCCTCTCTTCAGGTTTTAACACTTGTTGCATATCTTAAAAATCCGACACGTAGTGACATTTCTTTTATTCGTGGAGTGCAATCATCACAATCAATTCGCACACTTGCTATACGTGGACTTATAACTCGTGAAGGAGAAAGATGTGTTTTGACAGGAGAAGCTCTTAAATATTTAGGAATAACAAAACTCGAAGAACTTCCTGATTTTGAAAATATAAACAAAGAACTGAATGAGAAACTTAAATTTGCAAGTCAGATAGATTAAGATGAGAAAGCACATAAAACATATTAAAAAAGATTTTATACACGACATGGTTGTTTATGTTTTTTCTTTATTTTTTATTATTTTACTTTCTTTAACAATAAAAATTATACCCAATGAAATAAATTTAATTAATAGTTTTAAGAAAGACAAAAGTAAAATAGAAATACCTGCGTATAATTTAGATGTATTTAAAAATTTAGAAATACAAGCAGGTGCTTATGTTGTTTATGATATTTTAAATGATAATATAATTTATGGACATAATGAAAATGAAAAGATGCCACTTGCTTCACTTACGAAAATAATGACAGCAGTCACTTCGCTTTCTTTAGTAGATAAAAATACCATTATTAATATAAACAAAAAAGATATAGATGGTAATTATGATTTAGGATTAAAGAAAAATCAATCTTGGCATCTTGGTGAACTTCTAAAGTACACTTTAGTTTTTTCTTCAAATGATGGTGCTTTAGCAATTACTAATAATCTTGGAGGGGAAAAGAATTTTATAGAGATGATGAATAAAGAAGCGAAAGATCTTCATCTTGATTTAATTTTTAATAACCCAGCAGGACTCGATGAGGGGAATATTTTGGGTGGAGTAGGTAGTGCTTATAATATTGCAAAGTTAATTTCTTTTGCGAACAAAATTATGCCAGAGATATTGGATAGTACAACACATACAAGGGTTAATGTAATGTCTTCTTTCGGAATAATAAATGGTATACCTAATACAAATCAAAATGTAAATAATATTGTAGGTTTGCTATCGTCTAAGACTGGCTTTACAGATTTAGCTGGTGGTAATTTAGTGATTACTTTTGATTTATCTTTAGGTCATCCAATCGCGATTGTGGTTCTTAATTCTACAAAAGAGGGAAGATTTACCGACGCTTACAAACTTTACGAAGCCACAAAGGAGGC
>CAIQWN010000037.1 GCA_903875555.1 uncultured bacterium | reverse complement strand
TAATATGCAAAAATGTATTGCTTGTAATTCAGAAAAGATTCATAAACAAGGAGAGCAAGAGGGTTATGTTAAAGGTACGTCTTATGAAATTTTTGTTTGTGACGAATGTGATACTTCTTGGTCATATCCACATACTTCTGTGGATTCTGTATATAATTTAATTTACCAAAATCGCAAAGATGCGCCAGGTTATATGCGTTATTATTTATATTCACAAGAAATAAAAAACAAAAATGACCCTCTTAAGTATTTAGCCGATCAAGAAGAGATGTATTATGGTCTTCGTAGTATTTTAAAAAATAAAAAATCAAAATCATTGCGTGTCCTTGATGTTGGTTGTGGACTGGGGTATGTCTCATATTCTCTTAAGCAGTCAGGTTATGATGTTACAGGTCTCGATATTTCAAGTAAAGCAGTAGGTGAAGCTAAAAAAATGTATGGCGATTATTTTGTTTGTGAAGATTTTTTTAAACACAAATTACAAGATGGAAAATTATATGATGTAATTTGTATGCTTGAACTTATTGAACATGTTGATGATCCATCATCATATATTTCTCATGCAATGAGCCTGCTTTATCCGGATGGTATTCTTATTGTAACCACACCGAACAAGTCTTTTTATCCAAAAGGTAGTTTATGGGAAACAGACGCTCCTCCTGTTCATATAACATGGTTTAGTGAAGATGGTCTTTCTAAACTAGCCTCTAGGTTGGGTTTTGTAAGTAGTCTCGTCTCATTTTCCTTGTATAATTTATTACATGGAACTATCAGGAAATCATTCCGTAATGTAAACGTAATAAGAACTGCAAATTTTTCAGAAACTGGCGAGCCTTTGTATTCTAGGTATGTAAAGTCCAGCCTTAGAGTTTTTACAGAAAAATATCATATCTATAATTTTTTAAAGAGTGTTACAAAGATTATAAAAAAAGTTATAGATATCGTTAAATTAATTTTCAATCCATCGGCATATACAGGATCAAAATCAAATATAAGTTGCGCTGTTATTTCAAAAAGATAAATATCTCGACGTGTTGCATCAGTGTTTATCTTTGTTTAAAAATTGTTTTTCAACAAAGTGCCAGGATATGTATGCAAATAAAAATGATATAAAAAATGACGAGATAAACAATTCAGAGATGCTTAGTGTGTTTTTGGAAAGAGATATTAGTAATTGTTGTGTTGGAAAAGCGTAGATATATAGACCGTAAGATAAATCTCCAATTTTGTGTGAGAATTCATTTAAATAGGGTGTATTATAGGAAATAAAAATTAAAATATATGTGAGGGTTATTGGGCCTAAAAATACATATAAAAAAGACATTTTCATACTAAATAAAAGAAAAATAAAAATAGGCACACAAAACAACATTAAATATTTATTAAGAGGTATTTTATTTGCGTGTACATAAAATAAAGAACCTGAAAGAAAAAATAAAAAAAGAGAAAACAGTGTATATAGATTGATTGAGAAAAGAAATGTTACATTTTTCCCTATTTCAAAATAATATAAAATAGCTACAAAAACATATGTGATTGGCAATGCTTCTTTTCGTATAGAAAGAAGTCCGAGCGATCCAATGATTGTAAGTATGACATAGCATGTCCATTCATACGAAATAGACCACAATGAGCCATTTACTGTATAAATATACGGATTATTCTGGAATATACCAGGGAGGCTATAATGAATTGGGTATAGAAAAAAATTTGATAGGTATCGAACAGTTTGTTTGTGTAATATATATTCCTGATACGGTATTCCTGAAAAGAAACCTAATATTAGTATGGTTACAAGGGTTGCAACTATAATGCCTGGGAATATTCTAGATATTCTTTTTTTAAAAAAAGTTAGTGTGTTGGGTTTCAAAATCCAACTACGAGTAAGAAGAAATCCGCTTAATATAAAGAAAGAAAAAACTGCAACATTCCCAAAGTTTTTATAAATTTGGGCTGTTAGTGATAATGGTTCTAAGAGGTTCATCCCAGCCTTTAATGAAAAACTATGGGAAAAAATAACAGAGGTGGCAAATATAAACCTTAGGAAATCGAAGCTGTTTTTTTTAAGTAATTCTTTTGAGAGCGTATTATCCATATTTAAGAGGTTGTTTAAGTGTAAGTGATGTTATACTTAAGTATACTATATGAATTCTATATCTAAAGAGATATTTGTTTCAGTGGCGATGACCACTTTTAATGGTGAGTCTTTTTTAAGAGAACAACTCGATTCTCTTCTCGGTCAAAGTTATGAGAATTTTGAGATTATTATTAGTGATGACGGAAGCAAAGATGGGACTCATGAAATATTAAATGAATATCAAACGAAAGATTCTCGTATTAAGTGGGTATTGAATCCTAATCCAAATGGTTTCATAAAAAATTTTGAATATGTTATAGGGTTGTGTCGAGGAGAAATTATTTTTTTATGTGACCAAGATGATATTTGGTACTCAGAAAAGATTAGCAAACACGTCGATATTTATAAGAGTAACAAAGATATTCACTGGGTGTATAATAGGGTCATTTTAATTGATGATGAAGATAAAGAAATTGGTTTTTTAGAAGATTCTGCTCCTGATTATTACAAAAAAAGAAAATTGTTATACAGCACATGGGGTTCTTGCGTATTGGGATGTGCAACATCTTATAGATCTAAACTTTTAAAAAGCGTTTTACCTATTGGTAAATATGCACCAGCGCATGACTCTTGGATACAACTAGCTATTTTTCCTAAAAAATCATTTTATATAAATGAAGTTCTTCAATCATATAGACAGCACTGCAAGAATGTTGTTGGTTGGGGCAAGGAAATTGATACTAATGTTTTAAAAGAAAGAGAAAAGCAGGCCATCTCTGATAATTTACGTTATTTAAAATGTTTATCGACAAATAGAAACCTAACTCTAGGTAAGAGGTTGTTTTTTTTAGTGGTTTATTTTGTAAAACTAATTCGTAATATTCTTACTTCTTACAAATAAGGACTAGCATCTCGTCTCTTCCTGGAATAAGGAGATGTATCCACCCAACAATGAACCACCTTATATGTTTTATTGTACGGTTTAGTAGATTATTTTTTGGAGGTCTGTCTGCTTCTTCGTTCTTGGCTAATTTTGCAGATTCATCAAGCATATGAGAAGACCCTTGTAATGATGTAAAAGTTTTGATGTTGGTGTAGCCAGCGTCGTCTGCGATTTTATGTAGTGATTTATTTGTGAACAGGTGTAAATGTTGAGGAGTCTCTAATCCTCTCCAGTTTTTGCCATATATTGCGTGACCTATTGATTTTACATTTGGTGTTGTTACAACCATTACACCATTCTTTTTTAAAATCCTATAACTTTCCTTTAATAATCCTAAAGGATTATTAGCGTGCTCTATGACGTGATTTATTATAATTGCATCAAAACTATTATCTTCAAATTTTTGGGCAGATAATTCACCAAGTCTCACATCTAGTCCATTACTTCTTGCGTTTTTGACTGCCCCTTCGTCAAAATCTATACCTACACCATCCCATCCCATATTCTTCATTGATCTTAATGTGTCTCCGTTGCCACTACCAACATCAAGTAATAATCCTTCGTGTTTCGCTGGTAGGTAATAGATATTCGCAGCCTGTATATCTATCCACCCAGGATGTAAATATGCCACAAATCGCCATAGTTTATTTATTACAGATGGAGATAGAGGTTTATATCCATATTTATGAGCAAGATACGAAGCTCTTATGCGGTCAAATATTGGTTGAGTAACACTCTTGTGTGGAACAAAAGGGAGTGTTACATGCGTATGATAATCATCGTATAGTTTTATAATATCTGCTTCTACTGGTGTTGGATCTAACCACAATGTACCACAATTATTTTTTGGACATTTTTTGATATTCCATAATCCTGGAGTTTTGAAAATACGATCTTTTAAATCGTTATATAAAGGGATGCCTTTTTCTTTGCATACTGGACAATATGTATTTTCTTTTGTTCTTATCTTTTCTGTGTTCATGTGTTTTATTGTAAATAAAGGGTTTTTAGTTTATTATAGTTAAGTATATTATGTTATGAAGATAATATCTACTTTTAGTTTTAAAATCGTATATGTTAAATAAAATTCCTAGGGCAGTAGCGTTCTTGAAGAGGTATATAAAACACCCTCTGTATATATTTGTATATGTGTATGCTTTCTTTCTTAAAGATTTCTCTTTTAAAATTAATTTTTATAAACAAGGCGAGATCGTCACCTCCCTAAGACAAGGTAAATCTCTTATCAGGTTTGGCGATGGAGAAATTAATTTACTTCTTGGTCTGAAAAATCATTATCATTATTTTTCCCCAAGACTTAAAAAGATGATGAAAGAAATAGTTATGTCTTATTCATCAAAAAGTCCATACGTACTTTCGATTCCTATTTTTTGTAATTACTCAAACAAAGAGTTAAAAGAAATCGGTAAATTTAATGTTTGGTTACCTCTTAAGATTGTATTTTTTTTAATCTTCCCTAAGAACGTTTCTTATATGGATGCACATAATTTTTATTATGATAAATATTTTGAAAATAACATAGCCCCAATTTTTAAAGATAAAATAGTGATTTGTGTTACAAAAAAAGAAACAATAGAAAAGTTAAAAAGCAGGGCCACTCTTTTGAAAGATGTTTTTTATGTAGAGACACCTGAATATAATGCTCTGAAGGAGTATGAAAATATTAAAATGGATATTGATGAAAAATTATTAAACATAAAACCAGAAGACGTGGTATTGTTTTTTGCTATGGGTCCAGTTGGGAAGTATTTTATCTTTGAGTATGCAAATATGGGATATCAAAGTATTGATATTGGTAAAGTCGCTGAAGTTATGTTTACCGGAGAATCTATAGAGTATATGATATAATTATCTTAATTTATATAAAGTTTATGTCAAACACCAAAGATATACAATCATCAATTCATTTCTTAAACAAAAGTGATAAAAATTTTCTTGGTGGTTATAAAAATATTCCTATTTTTGCTGCGGTTAATTTACATGAAAAATGTTTTGAAATTTTAAGTAATTTAAATTTAGATAAAAATATAAAAATTTTGATTTTGGGTGCAGGAGGAGGGGCTTTTGATCAAAGACTTATTGATAACGGTTACAAAAATATAACAGCGGTAGAATTTATAAAGGAAAATTATAAAGCTGATAATAAAAATATTTTTGATTATGATTTAAATGAAGATTTTCATTTAAAATTTGTAGATAAAAAGTTCGACGTTGTTATTGCGATAGAGATTATAGAACATTTATATAGTCCATATGATTTTTTAAGAAAAATAAAATCTATTTTAGGTGAGAGCTGTTATATTTTGCTGTCTACCCCAAATCCAGAAAATGGCATATCTCGTATTAAATTTTTATTAACTAAACAATTACAACTTTTTGGACCTCTTGATTTAATTGGTAGTGGACATATTTCTCCGATATTTGAAAATACATTTAACTATTACTTAAAATCTTTGAACTATAAATTAATTTTGAAGACAAAAAATATAAATATATTTAAAGCTATATCATTTAAATTAAAGATATTTTATATAATTTTTTATCCAGTTATCTCTTATAAAAAAGACGATGGTCAAATAAACATATATTTATTACAAAAATAATTTATTTATTATAAAACTTTTTAAGTTCTTGTAGTTGTGTTTTAATATCTGGAATATCAATATCTGACGCAAGACATTTATTTACTGTTTCTATCGCTTCAAATTTATTTATAGTGACATCTTTGTTATAAATATCTTTAATATCGTTTAATAAATCATATTTACTTCTAATCTCTTTTGTCCCGTATTGGTTAAGTATTGGAAAATCATCCCAATTATCAATTATCTTTTCGCATAATTTTGTCCATTCAAGCGTGGTGACTCCATTCCAATAATGATTTGCATATCCATTAACTTCACCTGAAGAGTTCAAAAACCAATCTAGAAGAGCGTAATGAGAATTGTTCTCATGTCCAATCATCGACGTTCTTATTATTTTTGTATTTTTAAAAGTATCTTCAATTAATTTTGAAATATCGGCCTTACTTTTGCCATAAGTATCTTGAGTGTCTCTAATGTCTGTCTTCGTATATTTTTTATTATTTTCAATATTTCCTGAAAATTCACAATCAGTAGAAGGGTGGATTATTTTTTTATTTAATGTTTCTAAAAAAATAGGTAAATCAATATTTATATTTTTATACTCAGAAATGTTAGGTTTTTTTTGAGGAATTACACCTATACAGTTAATTATAATATCCACATCTAACTCATTTAATTTATTTTTAAACAAATCCGTTCCCCAACGATCATTAATGGTTATCAATGAAAACTTACCTCTCTTATTTTCAAAATACTTAAATATAGCACTCCCAAGCATTCCGTTATGACCAAGTATTAGAATCTTTTTCATTAAGGTTTAAAATAATTGTTTTTCTGTAGTATTTTTTTAAGTTCATTTTTTGTTACTAAACAGTTTTCAGAACTAAGTCCTGTGTTTGGAAGTTTCACTTCACCGAAAACTTTTTTGTAGTGAATAAGGTACATATCGTTTTCTTTATCAAATTTAACCCTGTCTGTTTCATAAGGTGATATCATTTGCTCATGGTATTTTTCTGATATCCTAGGGATTCCTTTTTCCCACACTAATCCAAATTCTTCGTGATATATTTCAAACAAATCTTTTATTTTAAAAGATTTTAAGTTTGGTACAACACTGACACATGTATTTTTTAACGCGAATTCCACGCAATCAACAGCTTTTTCAGGTGTAATCATAAATCTAGTCATTTCTTCAGAATAGAGAGTTAGGTTATATTTGTTTTTTATTGAATCCCATATTAGCGGTATGACTGATCCTGTAGAATTTAATACGTTTCCATAAATTACAGAAGACAGCAGTGTTGCTTCTTTTTCTGCATTAACTATAAAAGATTCACCAGCTACGAATTTCATTGCGCCATAAAGTGTTGTCGCACCTCTACTTTTATCTGTGGAAATAAATGTGGCAGCTTTAAGCTTATTTTTGATCGCTGCTTTTCTTGAATTGATTGCCCCGTGAATAATAACATAAAGACTTTCTTCTACGTTCTGATCAACTGCTTCAATTTGCTTTAATGATGCAGCAAATATACCAATGGTGTGACCTCTCATTGAATTGTTTAATAAATCAAAGTTTCTGACATCTCCAATGATACAATTTACTTTTGGGAATTGTTTTTTTAGATAGTAATGTTTTGCTTCATCACGACTAAAAATAGTTATTTCATTTTGATTGTAATAACGTTTAATTATTTCTTGGCCAAGGAATCCAGCACCACCAGTTATAAAAATCTTTTCATTTTTTAGCATGTTGTTAGTGTAATATATCTTATAATATCACGTTGTTATGTTCTAAACAATATAATATAACTATTTTGATTTTATTACTTTTTCGTATACAATAGTGGTATGAATACTCTTTATCCAAAAGTTACTGCAGTCACCATAATGTATGGTGATAGGTGGAAATTTTTATCTCAGGTAGTAATTGCGGTTATGAGAGATCCTTATATAACAAAACTTATTATTGTTGATAATGGTTCAAAAAATAAAGAAGAGATTGAGAATGGTGTTAAGGAATATGGTGATAGAGTAGTTGTCTTGCGCCAAGAGAAAAATTTGGGGTCAGCTGGTGGTTTTGCTGTTGGTCTTGATTATGCAAGAAGAACAGATTGTGATTATGTATTTATTCTAGATGATGATTCTGTTCCAGAGGATGGATCTATTATGTCATTTATGGAAATAGTAAGACTGTTTCCAAATAAAAAGGTTGTATTATCTGGTAGTCGTGATAATGTTCTCGAAAACAAAGAACACTTTTACAAACCCTCAATTGCTGATGATAAACCGCGAGGAACTTTTTTTGAAGTGTTTAGTCTTAGAAAATTTATTCATTTTATTAAATTATTTGACAGAAGAAAGAAGAAAGTAAAAAGAGGTCCATTTATACCAATAATACCAACAGAAGGATTTATTTACGGAGGAGCTTTTATTCCTATAGAAGCTGTGCGTGAAGCACCGTTACCAGACGCAAGTCTTTTCTTGTATGGTGACGACATTGAGTATTCATGGAATATTAAAAAACTTGGATATGAATCATATTTATGTTCAAAGCCACGACTATATGATGTTGATTTAACTTTTGGTACAAATGGTTCACACATCTTTGGTCAATTTGATCCAAGCACACTTCCTTTTAAAGTTTATTATCGTATAAGAAATATGGTACGTCTATCTAGGAAGCATAGTAATCAATCAACAATCATCTTGTTTTTAAATATATTCTTTTGGATGTTAGGACTATTTATTTTAGGACTTTTTAAATTTGGACCAACAGTAACTTATTTCAAACGTGTAAAACTTATGTCACAAGCTGTGTATACTGGTTATTTCTCTAAATCAAAAATGGCTAAAAAATTAGAATCATCTTTCTTTAAATAATTTAGTTAATCATATTTACTAAAAACGTAATCTTTATTTTGATACATTGTACTTTCAAATTTGTCTCGGCGTTGTTTAACGACAAGTGGAACAAAATGAAAAAGTTTTAATCCTTTTTTAACTCTGGCGATATTTTGAATTCTGTCTGCTGGGTAAATAAGTTTTTCTTGAACGTTTAATAGTTTTTTAATTCCTTCTTTTGTGACTAAATAACAACCAGCCAAATAAAGTGGGCGATAGAATTTTGCTGGCCTACCATATTTATATATTTTTTTATATATAATATCTCGCGAGCCTTCAAAAATCGAAAACATAACAATAACTAAAAATTTTATAAAATAAATAGGGGTTTTAGTATATAAAAATAAAGAAGGAGTTTTTATAAATTGTTCTTTTAATAAAAATAACCATAGTTTTATAAATTTTAAACCAACAGTTGGGTAGTTAAATGCAAGGTATTCCCAAGTTGTTTTTTTGTTTTCTCTTTTGTTTAATTCTTCGTCTAGTATTTGTTCAAAATTTGAAGGAAGTTCAACGTCATCTTCTAATACAAGGACGTAATCAAGTTCTTCACTAAAAGATTTTTCTAAAATTAATTTATGAGACATTGCACAGCCTTTTTCTACCAAGGCAAGAGGTGATCCGTTTAATTTAGTCGAAAGTCTCTCGTCGTATACATCTTTAAAATCGAATGTTTTACCATCAATACCTTCTTGTATAAAAAAAGGAAGACCAAGAGAATGTAATTGATTAGACATAAATTCTAACCTTTCAGGACTCTTTTTCATATTAATAAGAAATATTTTAAACTTCATATAATTATTTTGAAAGTTTTTCTATTTCTTTAAAAGCTAAATCAAAGAATTGGCCAGTATCCCATGATGTATAACCAAGTTTAGTTAGATCATAAACAAGAACCTTTGCCGCACTACCCATAGAAGCCATAATTAGTATCTCCTCTTGCTGAAAGTTTTTCTCTTTGATCATAGAAAGAACAGTTTCTTTTATTTTTTCATACGACTGCCAGGCATCACTTTTTGGAGATTCAATAAAATCCGTTGTCTTTCCAAGAGATATTCCATTAAAACGATCAATATTTGATGTAACAATAATAATATGTTTTTTCTGAAAAAAGTTTTTTAGTTTTTTATAATCAATGTGAGTATTATATCTTGGTGTAAAACAAAGAGCACTACCGTAAGTAATGTTTTTACGATAGTAATCTTTTAGAAAGATTTTTGAGTTAGTCCAAAATTGGTACTGTTCTGGGATCCCCATATCTTTAAAACCTTGTTTTGTTTTTAAAATAAATTCTGGATTAAAACAAACAAGTAGGCGCGGATCATTTGAAGATATAACTTCTTTCATTCTTTCTGCTAAGTCTGGTGTGTATTTTTGACGCCAATCTCCGTAATACAAACCAATCCCTTGTAACATATCAAATAACTCATCACCAAAGCGCACAATTGATTTGTTATTGTTTATGACATCATTTAATGTTTCTTCGTAATTTAAATATTTAAAATCTTTATAATGTTTTAAGTATTTATCAGCTACAAAGTTATAGTAGAGTTTCTTTTTTAAGAAAGGGTATATAGCACTAGGGTTATCTAGAAATTTATGAAATCTATTTCTCCAGACATCAATAATATACATAATAACTATATTATATCATGATGGACAATTAATTTTTACTTGAAAATTGTGATTAATATTCTTATTAATATGTAAAATAAAAACGAGGAATGGTGTGCAATATTTAATTTAATTCCTTCAATAAGTAAAGTTAAAGTGTTTTTTATTTTTAAAAACTTGTTTTGTTTTCTAAAGTTAAGACCATTATTTACGTCATAGCCTTCACTGAGTGTTGAGTTGTGTGAAGAATAGAAGAATTTATTTTTTAGCCCTAGTTGATAAAAGAAAAACCACTCATCTCCTTGTTTATTTTTTTTAGAGAAACGTATGTTTTTAATTTTGTTTGTTTTTATACAATGTGTAGCGTCACCTTTAATATTTCTAAATATTAAATAGTCAAAAGCGTAATTATAATGAGTATTATTTTTAGGGGCAATAGTTAAATATTTTCCACTTTCATAAGCACGATTAGTTACTAACCAGTTTTCATCTGTGTGATTTTTTATTAATTTTGCAAAATTAGAAAGTGTGTCATTTGCAAACCAATCATCATCATCAAGAAAGATTATATAGTCAGAATCTTTAGATAAGTTATCGAGTGCAAAATTACGTGTATAATTTACACCCATGTTTTTTTCATTTTTAAAATACTTTATTCTATTGTCTGAGATATTTTTTTCAAAATCTTTATAAGATTCATCATCGGGTGAATCATTTACAATGATCATTTCAAAATCTTGGTAATTTTGATTTAACACAGAAGTAACACAACGAGATAATTCCTCTGATCTTTTATAAGTTGGTGTGATAATACTAAATTTCATATTTAAGCAATATTTAATAGTTTTTTAATTATTTTTTTAATCCCAAGAATACCTAGTATTTTTTTAAAGCTATTGTAAAATTTAAATTTATTTAAAAATCTAAACATCGGATTTCCCCAAGAATAATTCCAAAGATGAACGCCGTAACTTTCACTTGGTGCGTTATTTCCATTAAACTTTTTTATTTCAAATTGATTGAAAGGGTAGAAATAATTTTTTGGATAGATTTTTATGTTTTCTTTTTCATTATTTGATAAATTATTGTAACAAGATGTTAATATTTTTGGGACAGAGATTTGCGATAAAATTAATTTATCTGTGTTCTCATTATAATAATTTAAACATTTTTTAATCAGTGCGTTATTTTCTTCTGCTCCGATTGCTCCACAGCTTATATATTTATCATCTTCATAAGCACTAAAGAAAGAATTTTGTAAAAGATTATCTAATGGTTTAACTAAAAGCATGTCGGTATCCAAATATATTCCACCGTTGTCATTCAATATTTTAAAACGAGCATAATCAGAAACGAAAGCCCATTTTTTTTGCGCATACATTTTTTTAGTGAATTCTGATTTGTTAATATCAAAATTACCCTCATTCCACTCAATGATTTTATAGTCAGGACAAAATTTCTTCCAGCTTTCAATACAGCGTAATATTAGGTCGTCTTTTGGTCCTCCAAACCAGCAATAGTGTATGGTTTTCGGTATCATGATAATTAGTTAAAAGTTTATAAAGTTCTTAAAGTTTATAAGGTTAGAATACATAAAATAAAATTTAATTCATAAGGTTTCTAAAGTGATTACTATAAAGTTTTTATGAAGCTGGAAATCATTTTTGAAATTTCTATTACTTCATTATACATTATTTTAAAATCGTCTTGTGATAAATATTTTAATTCAACTGCTATATTAATCATAGATCTCACTTCTCCAGCAGAGCCTTTAGCTATAAACAGAAAATGTTTTAATTCTGTATTACTTTTTCTTTCAAATCCTTCGGCTGTATTATTCATTATAGAGATACTAGCTCTTTGTATTTGGTCTTTAAAACCATAATCTTTGTTGTTCTCAAAGTTTTTATAAACTAAAGTAGATAACCTCTTTGCTTTTTGCCAAATTAAAATATCCTCGAACTTTTCTATTCTCATTACTTCATTTTACCATTGTTTTTGGTATTTATGTTACTTTATGAACTTTACAAACTTTATAAACCTTATGAACTATATTGGTAATTAACTCTGTATACTAACAAACTTTTAATTAATTTCATGTTATAATCTAGTTATTAATCGTAAAAAATATATGCAAAAAGTATTAAAAAATATTATTTGGGGGTGTTTAGTTATTATTCCGTTTATAACTTTATATGTTGCAAATGGACAAGGTTTAGATATTTTTAACACAGGTTCAGGATTATTTTTCCCTTTCATTGCTGGAAAAAATTTTGCTTTTAGAATTCTGGTAGAAATTGCTTTCACTTCGTGGGTCTTACTTGCTCTTCGTGATCCTAAATATCGCCCAAAGAAATCTCTTTTGTTTGGAGCTTATGCGGTGTTTATGTTTATTATCTTAATTGCTGATATTTTTGGAGTTGATCAAACTGCATCATTCCTGTCTAATTTTGAAAGAATGGAAGGATTCGTTGCCCACATACATTTGTTTGCTTATTTTATAGTTTTGATTTCATTCCTACACACACTTCCTGATTGGCATAAACTATTTAAAGTTTTCCTGGCTTCAAACGTTGTTGTTGTTGGGTACGGTTTCTTACAAGCGTTAGGGGTTAAACAGTTTTTGTTTGCTAAGTTGTTTCCAGTATTATCTGCAAAAATTGCTGAAAAGTTTCCAGTAAATACAGCACCGACACGTATTGATGCAACTTTAGGTAACTCTGCATATTACGCTATATATTGTTTATTTTTTGCTTTTATTTCAGCCCTTCTTTATTCTTATGCGAAAACCAGAGGAGAGAAAACTACTTATGTAATAATTGGTTTTCTTAACTTGATTTCATTGTTTTATTCTGGAACAAGAGGAACAATGATTGGTATTTTGGTTGGAGCAATTGTAACATTGATTATTATTGCTTATAAAGAAAAAGGACACTTAAGAAAAGTCGTTGGTGGCTCCTTAGTAGTTCTTATTATTTTTGTCTCCACTGTTTTTATGTTCAAAGATTCTTCTTTTGTAAAAAACACACCATCACTTGAACGTTTTTCTTCTATATCAATATCTGATCTGACAACAATGAGTCGCATAACTGTTTGGAAAATGAGTTATGAAGGATGGTTAAAGCATCCAATACTTGGTTATGGACAAGAAAATTTCTCATACATTTTCCCACGTTTCTTTGATGCAAAAAATATGTGGAATGTAGAACCTTGGTATGACAGATCACACGATGTATTCTTTGATTGGTTGGTTGCAGGTGGAGCTCTCGGTCTTCTCTCGTATCTGTCACTATTTTTCGTGGCTCTTTATATGATGTGGAAGAAAGATAGTAGAATAAATTTAAGAGAGAAAGCGATACTTACAGGTGTTCTTGTCGGATACTTTATTCACAATATATTCGTGTTTGATAATCTAATAAGTTATATCTTGTTCTTTACTGTTCTTGCTTATATATCTTTCCATTCACATACCGATGACAAAATAATGTTAGGAAAGAAAAATTTTGGTGAAGCGGTGATGATATTTGATCCACTTGTTGTTGTGTTGTTTGTGTTGGTTATGTATTACGCAAACTATTTACCATATAGAGTAAATACTTTGCTACTCAAAGCGATTGATATAAATAGATTAGTTCAAACAAATAGTTTTGATAAAGCTCTTGAGATACAAAAAAAATCCTTTGAAGAAGCTATTAATTTAAACACAATTGGTAAACAAGAGGTGATTGAACAAATGTTTCAAAATACTGGAAACATGATACAAATGATTCAAAACAAAATGCCAGATAGTTTACCAAAAGAACAAAAGGACGCAACTATAAAATCAGGTAGAGAGCTTTTAGTTTTCACAAAAGAAACGGCTGAAAAAATGAAAGTCGAATTTGCTAATAATGTTAGAGTTCTTAACATTATGGGTATGTTTTATAATAGTATTGGTGACGTAGATAATGCGCAATTTGTTTTAAGTAGGGCGGTAGAGTTTTCTCCAAATAAACAACTTCTGTTGTTTGATTTAGTGCGAACATATTTAATTGCTGGAAATTATAATGATGCATACACATTAGCGCTGAGAGCATATTTATTAGCACCAAATTATTCTGAAGCAAAAAGATTTTATGTAATTTCAGGTATTTATGCAAATAAAATAAGTGAAGTAAAGACTGTGCTTGCAAGTAATGGGCAAGTTATGATTCCAGACAAGGATGTAATTTCTACAATGGTAAGTACTGGGAAAAAACAAGAAGCAATTAATTTACTTGGAGAATATAAGAAGGCGAATAGTCAAATGTCAGCAGAAATTGATACATTAATTAATCAAGTTATTGCAATGCCAAGCAAATAGGTTATAATTATTCTGTGAGTGCATATAAGTGTTTGCACCAAACAAAATAAATATCTGCGCAAGGAGTATCTCTAGGGGATACTCTTTACGTTTTTATGGAATTTTTGTTATAATTTATTTACGGTCGTTTTCTGTTTAGGTAAGCGACCGCACTCACATAAGATATTTTTTTTGGAGTAAGCACTTCGCTTACCCAATCAGAAAGTGAATTCAAAAGCGACACCGAAGGTGTCGCTTTTGAATTCATATTGCTTTATAGACTTTTGACTTTATAACTTTCGACTACGCTTCCTCTATACTCCAACTTCCGTTTGCAATAATTTTCTTTTTTGATTTTTCACCATTTTCAATATGAAGAAGTCCTGTGGCCGCAATCATTAAAGCGTTGTCTCCAGAAAGTTTTAAATCTGGTAAATATAAATCAACATTTTCTTCACGACATAATTCTTGTAAATTAAAACGAATGTGATTGTTTGCACTTACTCCACCACCAACAATCAGAGAGTTTGCGCCATTTTCGTAAATCGCTTGTTTAACTTTTGCAACCAAAACATCAGTCACAGAATTTTCAAATTCGAGAGCTATGGCTTTTTTTAATTCTTCATTTAACTCCAACTTCGCAGATGCTTCGCTGGACACGTCTCCATATTTTTTTATTCGAGTCATTACCGCAGTCTTTAATCCACTAAAAGAAAAATATAAATCTTTACTGTGAAGCATTGGGCGGGGAAGTTTAAGATCATCTGGAACAATTATATTTTCTTTGCGAGATGTGTTTGCAAGTTTAGAAATTTCAGGTCCACCAGGGTATTCCATACCAAGCATTCTGGCAACTTTATCAAATGCTTCACCGACGGCATCATCCTTTGTCTTGCCTAATATTTTATATTTTCTTAATTTTGAAATTCTAACAATCTCTGTGTGTCCTCCAGAAATTAAAAGTGCGACACTTGGGGTTTTTATTTCACTGATTTCAAAAATATTTTCTTTTTTTGAAAGAAGGCTAGCAACGATATGTCCTTCCATATGGTGAATTGGATAAACTGGAATATCCCAAATCAAATTCATAGACAGTGCACTGTTCACACCAACCCAAAGAGCAGGGGCAAGACCGGGGCCTGCTGTGACCGCGATTGCATCAATTTTTGGTTTTTGTATTCCTTCAAATAAAACAACCAATGCTTTAAACATTTCTTGTTCGTGAGAAAGCAATTCCTCTAATTTTTTTCTTTTAGACATTTCTAAATGATGTTCATTTGTTCTTTCAACAAGAAGATCTGCTTCTTTTAGACATTCAGCTATAAGTTGAGTGAGTGTGCGTGCATGCTCACGTTTTGCCATAGCAGGGAAGACACCACCATACTGTTTGTGGAGGTCTATTTGTGATAGAATTTTGTGTGATAAAACTTCAAATTTAATATTTTTTCCTCTGACGCGTTTGATGATGGCCACGGATGTTTCGTCGCAACTTGTTTCTATCGATAGAATAATCATAATATTAGGATTATAACATAAACGTTACTGTGGCGACCTTGCTGGGCCCATGGCAAGGTCGCCACACTCAAATAGAATATTTCCTTTAAAAATGTTAAATTATACCAATGAAAATCACAATAATTTCTGTTGGTAAAGAAAATGAAAAGGAATATGATGGTGTAATTAAAATGTTTGAAACAAGAATACTTAGATATGCTCCAATTTCATTTTTATTTTTAAACCACGATGTAAACAAAGATAAAGAAAGCGAAAAGATTTTGGAAAAAATTAAAAAAGAAGATTACGTAATTTTACTTGACGAAAAAGGAAGTGTGATGAAGTCAGAAGAATTTGCAATGATGGTAGAAAATAGAATGATTGATTCCGTTCGTAATTTAGTTTTCATTATTGGTGGAGCCTATGGTGTTAATGAAAAAGTTAAAGAGAGAGCAAATTATATTTTGAAACTTTCATCTTTCGTGTTTCCTCATATGCTTGTCAGATTAATTTTAACAGAACAAATTTATCGAGCATTTACTATCCTTAAAGGTGAAAAATATCATCACCAATAGATCTGATTTTAACTATTGACTTTATTAATGTGCTTGGTAGTATAAAGAATGATACAGTTCTTTCTTTGGCTTTTCGGCGTAAAAGGGTATTGTATCTATTTTTGTATGGAGGTTCATCATGAACATTAACAGAATCAAATTTATCAAGAACAGAACCACATGTGACGATCCTGGTAGTTGGGGTGAAGATCCTGACGGAGGAGGCTATGATGATGGTGCTGGCACGGAACAGGGAAATACACCTGATCCTTCTGACCCTGATTACAACTAAATGACTAATTCGTTAATTTTGTACAATAAAAGATTCATAAATAAAAGATGTAAAGATCCACCCAGATTCTGATAAGTGCTTTAACATAATAAATAAATTGTAACGGTTCTTAGGCGGCAAAGTGTGAACACACCACTTTGCCGCTATATTTTTTATTTTATAAAATTTTGTATTTAAAGATGATAGAATAAAATTATGAAAAAAGTAGTAACAATAGGAGGTGGGACAGGATCATTCACGATTCTTTCTGGTATTAAAAGTATTCCAAATATAGAAATAAGCGCGATAGTAAGCATGGCAGATGATGGTGGTTCAACAGGTCTTCTTCGTGATGAACTCGGCGTCCTTCCACCAGGCGATGTTAGACAATGTTTAGTTGCTCTCTCTGAACATTCGGACATTGTTCGTTCTCTGATGTCGTATAGATTTACAGAGGGCAATCTATCTGGTCATTCTTTTGGAAACATATTGCTTGCTGCTCTTGAAAAAGTTTCTGGGTCGTTTGTTTCTGGTGTTGAAGTTGCTTCAGAAATTTTAAAAATAAAAGGAAAGGTTATTCCTGTAACAGAAGATATTGCTAGTTTGTGTATAGAATTAAATAGCGGAGAAATTCTTGAAGGAGAAAATACTATTAATCACTCAGACATAGAAGATAGTGGTGATATTATAAAAAATATTTTTTATAAAGAAAAAGTAAATTTAAACAATCACGCAAAAAATGCGATAGAAGAAGCTGACTATATTATTATCGGTCCAGGAAATTTTTATTGTTCAATTGTTCCTAATTTGATAGTCAATGGTTTTACGCAAGCAATACAAAATTCCAAAGCAAAAATTATTGTTCCTGTTAATTTAACAAACAAGAAAGGTCACACTTTAAATTGGGGAGCAAAGAAATATTTAGAACAAATAGAAAAATTTTTGAATAGAAAAGTTGATATTGTTTTAATTAATAATGAAGAACCAACCAAAGAACAAATAGAAAAGTACGAATTACAAGAAGGTGATGGAGTAATGGTTAATAACGATATAAATGAAGACTCTCGTGTTATAAACAAAAAATTACTTTCAACCAAAATAATAGAAATCAGCAAGAGTGACAATATTGCAGGAACACGCAGTATTATTCGTCATGATAGTGAAAAATTAGCAATGGCAATTAAAAATCTTATTGAATCATAGTTTAAAATAATTTAGGACGTTAGTTAAATAATCTTTTTTATTTTACAAATTTTTTGCAGTGCAGAAACATCTTCAGTTGTTGGTTTTAGATTATTTGAATTGTTTAAGTAATACATGATCGAAGCTTTGTTTTGCACGTGATCAATTCCAAGTGCGTGACCGAGTTCGTGAGCAAGCACACGCTTCAAACTATTTATAGAATCGTATTCATAAATAGTTATGGTTTTGTTGTTTGGATCGTAAACACCTTCTTCAAATTGTTTGCCAGAGTTTTGATTGGCTGAACTTATTGTTGTGTTTACTTGCGAAACGATGTTGTTGTGAGTTTGACTTAAAGTATTTATTTGGTTGGCAAGTCTTTGAAGTTCATTTATGGAAATATTTAATTGATTATATTTATTATCTAAACTTATTTTTTCAGCAGTTAGTTGGTCATAAATATCTTTTGGTGCACCACCTTTTTTGTTCCATATTGTAACCTCGTTATTATATGTAGTTAGGTGAGAGTTGTAATCTGTTTGTGCGAGATCAAAAGCAGATTTTTGGGTGTCGTATTCACTTCGTAGAATATCTATATTATTTTTTAAATTATTTAAATTATTTTTTTGTTCTTCGATTTCTGCTTTTAATTTTTGTGCTTGAATTGTGGCACGCTGTCTTTCATCAAATATAAAATTGATAGTTATTTTGCTACTAGTTGCTTCTGATAATAAATTTTTATTTAATGCTTTATTCCAAATATTACTTGCGTTGTTTGTGTATTTTTGGACATCACTTTTACTAATACCAAACTCGCCGTCAACTCTTCCGATAGAGTAGGTGATTGGTTTATCACAAGGTGATCTATTTATAAAAATATAAACAGCAAAAAGAAAACCACCGTAAATAATAAACAAAAATAGTCTGCTAAAAAAGTTTGATTTACTTTCTTTTTCCATAATTATATTCTAGCAGATTTTTATTCTTGTGCTATATCTATATTTAAATTAAAAAACACTTGAAAAATAAGAGGTTTTTTGGGTATATACACTTGACAAATTGCATAAATTATGTATACTTATAAGGTTTACTGATTTTGGCACGTTGTCAATTTAATATGGATTTTTAAAGGAGTGTACGATGTTCAAGAGAATTTTTGTTGGGATCTTGTTCGTTCTCTGCACAGCACTCCTTCTGTGGAGTAATGTGTATTGGACGAAAAAAGGTGGAGTACTCGATGGTGCGATTCTAAATGAAGAAGATATTTTTCTGAATGAAGATCGCTATGTGCATAAAGTATTGCACAGCGATGAGGCTGTTTATTTGATTAGACAACTCATCAGCGTTGAGGGTTCCGATTCGTTGGAATCTGAGCTTAAGGAGGTGGAAGCCTTTCATAAAAAATTGGTTACGCCTCCTAAACTAAAAGATGCGACTGTTGTTAGTATTGTTAACGTTCCGTGCTACGGTGGTCGTGGTAAAGATTTCAAAATTGAAAGTTGTACAAATACAAGAAGTCAGCTGTATCGTTCAAAATATGAAGACGGTCCGCAGTATGTAGTTAATACTTTGTCGTGGGGAGAATTTGTTTCTCACAATCCGAGTGTTAGTAGTTTGATCGGCAGAGCAGATGCAGGATTTGTAATTTTCGCATTGTATCCTAAGCAGGGCGCAGACGAAGTCGAAGTTTTCCGCAGTGTTGTTGAAGTTTTGGAAGATCGCGAAATCTCTGCGCTTGAATGGTTTATAAAAAGTGATATTGAACCTAGGGACACAGCATTAATGGTGTCGGGTTGGATAATGGGTCGCGGTTTGATTGATGGCGCGCTTAATGCCGACATCTTGAAAACTGTAACTATTGGTATGATTATTTCTACCGTGCTTTTTATTTTCTTTCTTGGGTCTGTTTCGCAATCGTTGTTCTCCACATTGTGTATTGTTTTGTTAAGTGTAGTGTGGATGCGTGGCGAGATTGGATTGCTCGACGTTTTGGGTTTTTCGATGAGAGAGAGGGTGTATGTGCTGTTGGCTTATACCAACTGTATCGTACAAGGGGTTTCATTTTCTCTTCATCTCTTTAAGTCATACAACAAGTATGGCAATTGGGATGACGCTCTCAAAAAAGTTAAATCACTTATCGGTATCACCTGCGTCATTAGTTTCTTCGGATTCATCACGCTGTGGTCATTTGAAGTTCTTGCTATTCGCGAGCTTGGTATTATATCGGCTTGTGGAGTCGTTAATCTTTATCTGATTTCTGTTTATCTTGTTCCTGTTTTGTATAGGTTCACACCAGTGCAAGGTAAAAACGAAGACGATGAATTGATGAAGATGAAGCTTGCGAGTTTCAAAGTTGCTTTGTTTCTTCTTGTTGTTCCTCTTTTAATATCTGGGGCAATGATTTATCAAGGAGATCTTGTGATCAAGAGTGTGCCAGGCGATTACATCAAAGACACGCTTGTATACAGAACCGCAGGTTTTATGAGTTATGGGCAAAACCCTGGCTTTGATACAATTGAACTTTTTGTGGAAGCAGGAAGTGAAGATGTGTCGGAACTTGAGAGGTTTAACGAAACTCTCAGACTTATGAAATCTTTGCACAAAGCAAAAAACGCACGTGAAGTATACGGTGTGCCGAATATGTTGCAAGGCGCACTTCGTGAGAAGTTCGGTAAGGAATTTCCAACAAGTCAAAAAGAGCTTGATCAATTAAATGCGGAGTTCGGTTTGTATTTAAATCCGTTCAAAGAAGTCTTGTGGAATGAAAGAGGTTATCGCTTGTCGGTGTCGTCTTCTGCAGAAAGTAGTATCTCGATGAGAGAACTGCGTGATTCGATTGTAGAAATTCGCAAGGATTTCCCGAAACTCAAGGTCTCACTATTTGGTAAGCTTGCACAGTATCCAAGTATCGACGAATATGTCGTGCTTGGTAAACCGATGAATGTGATCACGAGTCAGGTGAGTGTGATTGTGCTTACGGCTATCTGGATTTTCTGGACTGGCTACAAAGTGCGAAAGCAAAAACTTGGCGCGATAAGAGGTGGTATCGTGATGTCTGTACCATTTCTGTTTGCATCTGCTTGCATTGTGATTTTTATGGTGCTTGCGGATATTCCACTCGACATTTCTACTGCTGTTATCGGAGCAATGGCAATCAACGCTTCGATAGACTTTGCGATTTACTTTACCAACAGGTTTCAAAAGTTGTTGGTTAAAGGTGAAGAAGTTGCAAACGCAGTTGTTCTTTCAGTGAAATTAGAAGGTAAGGTTATTTTGGAGGATATGGTAATCAATATGTCCATTTTCTTCCCGCTTTGCTTTTCAATTTTTCAACCGGTGCACAATATGGGTGTTCTGCTGATAGTAGTACTTGCTTTCTCAGCAATAGGAACCCTCGTAGTAATGCCCGCGTTACTCGCGCATTGTGTGCGCAAGGCTGCCCCATGATTTTTTGGGGCAGTTTTTTTATTTTTTTATACCGATCATTGCTACTCCAAACATTCTCTTCGTATCCTCAGTTTGCCAACTTCGGATATCTTCCTCGTTCTTCGCTTCGTCGAGCTCATCGCTTTCTCGAACCTCTCTTCTTTTTATTTGTTGATTTCAAAGTGAAAGGGTTTATAGGCTGGAGAAGTGATATAATGTGTTTATGGAAAGTTTTAATAAACATGCTCCGTGCGAAGATAAGAATTGTAGTTTTTGTTGTAATCCTGTAAAAATTAATCAAAGAGCAATTGTCAATGGTTTGGAATTACCAAAAGATAAAAACGGTGGTGATTTATGGAAAGAAAGAGATGAAATAATTTCGCCAGAAGGTATGGAGGAAAAAGTTAGAGTTGCTACTTTTGATTGTATAAATTATGATAAAAACACAGGAAAATGTTTAGATTATGAAAATAGACCAGATTTATGCAGGGGAACAAGTTGTATAAAAGATGAAAAAGGTGACACCGATAAGCAACATAAAGATTTTACAGAAATTAAATTTACAAAATTAAAATGAAAAAAGTTGCGATAATTTATGGAGGCCCAGGAAGTGAGCATGAAGTGTCTGTTTCTTCTGCGAAAAATATTTTAGAAAATATAGATCGAGAAAAATTTGATGTTTTAGAAATTTTTGTCGATAAAAATAAAAAATATAAGATTGGTGAAGAAATTTTTAACGAAGAAGACGGAATAAATGAAATTAAAAATATAAATATAGATGTTGTTTTTCCAATTATTCACGGAGAATACGGTGAAGATGGAGAGCTTCAAGAAAAATTAGAAAAAGCAGGGATAAAGTTTGTCGGACATTCATCAGAAGTTTCAAGACTGACTATTGATAAAAATAAAACTAATAAAGTTTTACAAGAAAACGAAATAAACATTCCGCAAAGTAAAATTATAAATAAAAATGATTTTTCTGTGCCGTTTAATTTTCCAATTATTGTTAAGCCAGTTGATGAAGGGTCGTCTGTTGATTTGTTTAAATTAAACAATGAAGAAGAATATAAAAATTCTTTAAATAAAATTTTTGAAAATCATAATGAATTACTCGCACAGGAATTTGTGAAAGGTAGGGAGTTTACTTGTGGGGTTATTGAGATAAATAACGTTGCGACACCACTTGTTGCCTCTGAGGTTGTTTTAACAAAAGGTGAACTTTTTGATTATGAAGCAAAATATACACAAGGTGGTTGTATAGAAGTTACACCAGCAGAAGTAGGTAATGATTTAATGAATAGAATAAAAGAAACAGTAGTACGGTGTCATAAGGTTTTGGGATGTAGATCAATTTCACGAACAGATATGATCTTAAGAGATGATAAATTATATGTACTTGAAATAAACACTGTTCCTGGTATGACAAAGACTTCGTTTATTCCACAGCAAGCAAAAGTTTGTGGATATGAAATGAAAGAGTTGATGAGTTTACTTATTGAGTCTGTTAAATAATTGTTTGTTGATTGGCGACGTAAGATGAGTGAAATATAAAAGTAATCTTTTATATTTTTGAGTCGAGGAGTCAAAAAGATTTGTCTTTATTTTAAAGTTAAATGCTTGAGAAATTTAGAAAAATTGGAAATGGGTTTTTAAATGTGGTGATATAATTATTTTATGAGTGAAAAAGACGATTTGGATTTTTTTAAAAATAATGCACGGGAAATATATGACAAGATAGGTGGTGTGTATTGTCCTTGTTTAAATTCAGAAGTAGTTTTTAATGCACAAGGCTTTCATCATATGGAATATGATGGTGGAGGAACAGCGAGGTTGCTTAAGGAAAGAATTTTTAAATTAAAATTAATACCACTTGCTGTGCCAGTATTGAAATGTGCTGAAAAAATAGATGAGTATAAAAAAGATAAGCAACCAAAAAATCGTAAGAAAGGAGCTGTTCAAAAAGATGTAGAATTTTGGTCACTTGTTGCAAATGTTGGTAAAAACAGAGATGTAAAAGTTAAGGTTGTTTTGAAGAGAACAGGTAATGGTAAAATTATTTTTTGGAGTATTATGAAATTGAAGAAATAAATTAAAAAAACATCTCGAAAGATGTTTTTTTAATTATGCCTGTTCTTCGGCTTAGAGATCTCTTATCCGAACAAGGCTTTCGCCCACAGGCATATGTATACACTACATTTTTTTGTATAAAAAAGCAAGATGTCGGTGTGGACAATAAAAACATAGAGGTCGGTCATTGCCTTGGGTCCAGCAATGACCGACCTGTTAATTGATTCATCGGCCGACCTCTCTTTTTTAAAAACAATTCTGCAAGGCAAGACCTTGCCAAAGATTGCGAATGGCAAGGTCTTGCCTTGCCAGAAAAATCCTTACAAAAAATATAATGTCTAGGAAGGGCCTAGACAGAAACGGAAAATTTATTTTCGTGGTATTATAATAAAATGATAATTCATTGGCTGACACAGAGTTTGTTCTTCATTTTGTGTATACCGCTCGTTGCTACTCGCTGTATCTTCGTTGTTCTTCACTTCCTCGAACCTTTTTTCTTTGCCGTGCACCGCGAAGCGTAATCGCGAAGTGGTGTTTGTTGATTTTAAAGTTAAAGGTTTGAGGAATTTAGAAAAATTAGAAAGGTGTTTTTAAATGTGGTGATATAATATTTGTATGAATAAAACTAAAGAAAATAATTATGCTTTTATAGACGGAGCGAATCTTCATCAAGGTGTAATAACTTATCTAAAGTGGGAACTAGATTATAAAAAATTTCGTATTTGGCTTACAGAAAAATATTCAGTAACCGAAGCGTATATATTTTTAGGAAATATTCCAAAATATAATAATCTTTATACTCATTTACAAGAAGCGGGTTATAAAATTATCTTCAAAGAGGTTGTTTATGATGGTAATGGTAAAGCAAAGGGGAACTGTGACGCTGATCTAGTTCTTAAAACAGTTCAGGATTTTTATGAGAACGTATATGATAATGCTTTGCTTGTTTCTAGTGATGGAGATTATGCTTCATTAGTAAATTTTTTGATAGAAAAAAATAAATTAAAAGTAATACTGTCGCCATCGACAGAAGAAAAGTGTTCTATTTTACTGAAACGAACAGGTGCAAAAATTTCTTATCTAAAAAATCAAAGAAATATTTTAGAGAAAATAATGATTTAAAATGAAAAAGCCCCCGATGCGGACTTACCCGCATAAGGGTCTTTTTCGTAGTTATGTTTATATTATATATTTATTAAAAAATAAGTCAAATTTAAATTTGGTGTTTGTGTTTGGTAAAAATTATGGGTCGGTCATTGCCACGGGCCCAGCAATGACCGACCCTCTTAAAAACAATTCTGCAAGGCAAGACCTTGCAGAGAAATTAAATGTCTAGGAAGGAACTAGACATACAGAGCTGACCTGTAAATGATATGTAAAACTTGTTGACACAAATATTAAATTTATTTTCGTGGTATTATATTTAAATGATTCCTTTTATATTACAAAGTATCTCTTGGCCTTTTATGAGGTTTGTTTTTGGTTTGTTTGTGGATTTTAAAGTGAAAGGTTTGAAAAACCTAAAAGGTTTGGAAAGTAAAAGTAGAGGAATAATTTTTGCTTCTAATCATTTTGGAGAACTCGACCCAATAGTTGTAACTGGTGCTGTGCCTTTTTTTTCTGAGTTAAGGCCAATGTATTATGTGTCGCGAGAAAAAGAATTTTATAATAACACCGTACTGAAAAGAATTTTTTACGGAGGTTTTTTCTTTAGATTATGGGGGGCGTATCCAGCATACCCAGGACATCACGACTATGCTTTTGCGTTACCGTACCATCTAATCTTTTTAAGAAAAGGGAAGTCTGTTTGTATTTTTCCAGAGGGAAAGATTAATAAAGATGGAACTTTAAGAGAGGCAAAAGGTGGAGTGGGATATTTAGCTGAAGCAACAGAAAGTGTTATTGTGCCTACTTTTATTTCAGGAACGAAAGATATGACACTGTTTAAATTCTTTTTTGGGAAAGGAAAAATCAAAGTAATTTTTGGTAAACCGATATATCCAAAAGATTTAGAAAAAGGAGAATTTAAAAAGAATGCGATAAAAGTTATGGAAGTAGTGTATAATTTATAATTTTTTTAGAAATTATGTTGTATACTTAACAATATGTTAAGTCAAGAAGCATTAAATAAAATTATTGGTATAAAAGAAACAGTTCCACTTAGTCATAATGATATGGCTAAGTTTATGAGTGTTACTATGTTTCCTTTTAAAGAGACAGAAGTAAGTTTAAATGTTTTAAGTTTTTATAAAGAAGTTGAATTAAAATTAAAAGAATTAGGTGTTAATGTTATACCTTATGAAAAATCTTTAAAACATATATCTGTGTATAAGGCAATAAAACGCTGTTTTTTAATTTTTGGTCGAAATCTTTATGTTTTATATAATAATTTATTTACAAATAAAGAAAAATTATTTTATGTAACATTTCAAGTATTCTTAAATACTCTATTTAAGAGGGATAGGGTAAGACCAGGTATATCAATAATTTCATTGGGTGAGTCCGAGATAGGAAATTTACCTATGGACAACACTTTGAGTTTTAAAGATACATCAGTTATAACAATTCTTGATTTTCCTAAAAACATTAAACGAGATAGCGATTTTCATGAACATTTTAATACAGCGATGGATATGTTTGCTCACCACATGACGAATATTGTTATTGGTGTAGATGATGAAAAATTTGTTGTGTATAATTTTAACGCCTCACATCCCATATATAATTTAAATGATGGTAAATTAAAACAACATTTATTAGAAGCTGTTATTCCTAAGGTTGTTGCACCTATAAGACCATATAAACTATCAGAATTTATTGTTATGGATAATAAGTTTAATATTAATGACATTTCTTATAGAGAAATAATAAAAGAATTTGTCGAAGGTGGTAAATTATTTGATCAGACACAATTGTATCCACAAGGAAAAAAAATAGACAGTTTACCATTTAGAAATAATTTTTATAGATGGATAGGTAAATTACATTTAGATAATAGAAATGGTATGAGTTATGGGTTTTTAGCATGGCAGATACCAATAAAAATATCAGAATTATTTCCTGTTACTGATATAAAAAATATTTTAGGGTTGGATGTTTCTAATAGAGATTGGTTTTATGTTGGAGAAGACCTTTTTATTATTGTGGAAATAGAAGGAGAAAATTTTTATATGAAAGTTCCAGAGGTTTGGGTTATGACTCAGAGATCTGGTTCAGATAAAACACATATAAAACCAGAAAAAGACTTAGTAAAAATAGGTTTAAAAAATGGAGAGATGTTTTTACAGGCGCCAAGCGGATTGATATTAGATGATGATTATAAACCGTCGTTTGATACAAAGGTTATATTGTCACACGCTGTTGGTAATGCTATTCTATCTTCTATTTTTAATCATATAAAAACACAAAAGGAGTATGTTAAAAAAGTAACAACAAAAGGATCTGCTTTAGCACATTGGCACGGATATATAAATCCAAGTTTTATACCTGAGGGTGTGTTTGTTCACGGAATTAATAATCCTCACGTTGCATGTTCTTCTCCGCAGTCAGCGATATATGCACTAGACGGAAAACTAAATTTATTTAATGAAATTATTAAGTCCAATAAAAATTTTATTGGAGATATACATATAGAACCGCACCATGGGACAAATATTAATTTTGATTCTATAAGCGATCTTGCTTTATTATTTATTAATAATAAGGAAATGTCTTCGCTGGGAAACAAATATCTTGGATTATATAAATAATTATGTTATTGATTATAAATTATTATACAGTTGCTCTTTTTTTAGGTGGAATTATTGCTTTTCTGTCAGGTCTGTTTGTTTTCTTGGCAAATAAAAAAAATATTTTAAGTATTAGTTGGCTATTATTAAATATCTGTTCTTCTGTATGGAGTTTTGGATATTTGTATATGATTATATCGGTATCCGAACATGTTGCTTATATTAGTAATGTTGTTCTTCATATCGCTGCTTCTTTTATACCTTTCTTTTTTTTACTTTTTATTTCAAATGTAACAAAAACATATTTAGTTTATAAAAAAATTATATGGTTTTTTATTTCACCAATAACTTTATTCTTTGTTTATATTGCTAATAGCTCTTTGTTTGTAACAGGAGTCTTTCATAAATTTGTTTTTAATTATGCACCAAACGCAGGTCCTTTATACATATTTTTTGCTTTATATTTTGCTTTACTGACTATGTTGTCACTCTTCATTTTATTCAAAAGAATTATTTATTTAGACAGACATAAAGAGTCTTTACAATTAAGACAGATTTTAATATCGTCATCCTTTGGTTTTCTTGGTGGAGGTAGTGTTTTCTTTTTAACTTTTAATATAAATTTTCCACCTTACCCGATTATTTTGTTTGCGTTGTTTCCTTTAGTTATTGTTAGAGCGATACTTAAATATAACTTGTTTAATGTTAAGGTTATTGCTACAGAGATGGCGACATTCTTAATGTTTATTTTATTTTTTACAAGATTTGTTTTGTCAGAAAATCAAAGAGATTATATTATAAACGGTGGATTTTTTATTACAACTATTTTACTTGGTTTTTTCTTGATTAAATCTGTTAAAAAAGAAAGTCAGGTTAATGATGAGATGAAAAGAAAGAATAAAGAATTGTTTAGGCTTAATGCGAGACTCATTGAACTTGATAAACACAAGGATGATTTCGTTTCGATTGCGGCGCATCAACTGCGAACTCCGGCGGGGGTTATTAGAAATTATGTGGGGATGATTAAGACGGGACTTTATGGTGAGTTTCCAGAAAAGTTGAATGACCCAGTGGGGAGAATTTATGATAATGCTGTTCTTCTTGCCGAGACCGTTTCTTCTATTCTTGATATTTCTCGTATCGAATCTGGGAAAACAAAAGTTGAGTTTAAGAAAAATAATATTGAAGAGTTATTGAAGAGTATTGTATCGGAACAAGAAGCGAATGCAAAAAAGAAAAATCTTACTCTTGATTTAGAAGTCAAAGAAGGATTAAATTATGATATCGTATTTGACCACGAGAAGTTAGACCATATGCTTGCGAACTTGATTGATAACTCGATTAAGTATACAGAGAAAGGCGGAGTGAAAGTAAAGTTGTATGGAAATGAATTCTTTATTTTGGTGGATGTTGCTGACACTGGGCGAGGAATGTCAAAGAAATTTATCGAAACACAGTTGTATCAAAAGTTCGCACGAGAAGAAGAAGTTGTAAATAATATTTCTGGAAACGGACTGGGTATGTATTTCGTAAAAGAGGTTGTGGAACTTCACAAAGGAAAAATCTCTGTGGTCTCAGAATGGGGAAAGGGGTCTACGTTTACGGTGGCGGTACCAACTAAACTGAAGGAAGAGAATGTGGAGGTATTTATTAAGGAGGAGGGAAAGATAAAATAAATATATGCATATTAAGAATTTTGATAAATGGAATATCGAAAAGAAAAATATAAACAGGAATGAGAGATTGGTTTTTGGTTATCCAAGAGAAATTTGGTGGTGTTCGTTAGGGGTTAATATAGGAAGTGAAGTTGATGGAAAGAATGAAAATTTTGAAAGGCCGGTTTTGATATTGAAAGTATACAATAAAGAATCTATGCTTGTTGTTCCTATTACAAGCAAAAAGAAGAGCGATAATTTTCATTATGAGTTAAATATTTTTGAAAAAAAAGATAATGAAATTAAGAATAAAAAAGTTTGGGTTAAGTTAACACAAATTAAGGTTATTGATAATAAAAGATTATTAAGAAAAGTTGGAAATATTTCTAAAGGAGATTTTAAAAATATTAAAGATAAGATTAAAGAATTTATTTAGTTAAAGAATCGAAAACCACCTTGCGGTGGTTTTCTCGGAGGCCGAAGCCCTAATATATATAATATAGCACAACAGTTTTTTTTTGCAATAGGAAAATTAAAAGTTCGCTAGAGAGGAAAGCGTTGGAACAAATATTTCTGGAAACGGACTTGGTATGTATTTCGTAAAAGAAGTTGTTGAATTACACAAAGGAAAAATTTCTGTGGTCTCAGAATGGGGAAAAGGGTCTACGTTTACGGTGGCGGTACCAACTAAACTGAAGGAAGAGAATGTGGAGGTATTTATTAAGGAAGAAGGAAAAATAAAATAGTGGAGTGGAGGGGTCGGTCCTTGCTGGGTCCAAGGCAAGGACCGACCTAGTATGGACTAGTTTATATTTTGATGGTATAGTAAATTTATGGATAAAGTTTTACAAATAGAAATATTACTAAATATGATAAATACTCTTTTAGGTAAGGCTATTTATTTTAAAGATAATATTTTGATCAATGATTTACAATTTATAAGACATAATGTTTATTATGAAGATGTTTTTGAATATAATTCTCTTTTGGAAAGATTAAGTGTAATAGATAAAAAATTAAAAGAATATGAATAATTTTGACATATCACAAGAAGATGCAGTTTCTATTTTTAAAGAAATGATAATTCCGCAGATGACAAGTGGTGTTTTGTCACAAGAAATAAAACAGGCCTTCATTTTAGGTGGTCAACCTGGTAGTGGTAAAAGTGCTTTCGCTAGGGAATTAATAAAGATTAATAAAAATATTGTTTTTATTAATGGAGATGATTTAAGGGCTTATCATCCTAAATATTATTTTTATTTAAAGGAGAATGATATAGAAGCAGCAGATATGACACAGGCTATTTGTAACTTCTGGGTAGAATCGTTAATTCAAGAATGTATAAATAGGGGCTTAGATTTTATAGTTGAAGGAACAATGAGAAAAAAAGAAGTTCCTATGAAAACCGCTTTGAATTTGAAAGATAACGATTACGAAATAAATCTTGTTGCAATATCAACACCTTATGAATTATCTCTTGCAAGTTTAGATTACAGATATAGTGAACTTAAAAGATTGGGATACCCAGCAAGATTTACAAAAAAAGAAAGTCATGATGAAGCTTACAGAAATATTGAAGAAACTTTATCGGAATTATTGGATTCTAATTTATTTAAAAGATTTTATATTTATCAAAGATGTGCAACTAATTTAAAAGAAAATATTTTTAATGCAGAACAAAAAGTCGAGGTGTTGAATTGTTTTAAAGAAGGAAGAGTATCTGCTGAGTGTAATCAAGAATTAAATAATATTAGGTAGAAATTTAATTCTGCGATGTAAAAAAGTCTGAATGTGAAGAAGTGGTTGATTTTGCAAAATCACGTCGCGTAATGTCCATTGAAACGCGACGCACAAAGGAAAAATTTCTGTGGTCTCAGAATGGGGAAAAGGGTCTACGTTTACGGTGGCGGTGCCGACGAAGTTGGTGGAGCAGAGCGCGGAGGTGAAAGTGTAAAAGTCATAAAAGTTCACTCGGTTTTAAATTTAAAATGCACGCATAATTTTCTGCTGGGTCGCACTTTAATGGACACAGTGCGACGTGATTTTGCAAAATCAGCTCTGCTCGTGTCGTCACACTGCGCAAGACATTTAAAATTTAAAACCTCGTTCATAGATTAAACAATTTCTAACTTTTTAATTCGGGGAGTGGTCGTCAAATAAAATTTAATTCTGCAAGGTCTTACCTTGCAGATTTAAATTTTATTTGACGACCTAACTGTAATTTATTAAATTTTAAGATTTCTTTCAGCACTCCCTTTACCTTTTTTGATTGCGTCTATATATGACCTAATAACCTCTGTTTCTTTTGGATATAGGGTTTTTTTAGAAACTGGAAATTTAACACCGAGTATTGTTATCATAATTTATATATTAACTGTTTTTTACTTAATAGTAAAGTTGTTTCTTTTTGCAATATTTCTAATTTCACTAGCGAGATAGTCAAGAAGTTTTGCTGTCATTTTTCTATTTCTTGAGCCTGTTAATCTTTTAAAAGATAGTTTATCTTTTTTTTCTTCATATGCACTAGAATATATTTCTACTTTAATCTTTGTTTCTCTCAAAATCTGAGCAACAGTTTCTTTGCTTTTAATTTGGGTCTCAAAAAATACTTCATCACGCATTTTTCTTTCTCTCGCGTGGAACACATTATAAGATGTAGATAAATTAATCGGAATTATAAGAACTACTTTTACTTTACTTTCATTGCTATATTTGTTTATGTGTTTTAACTTTATATTAAAACCATTTATGTTTTTTAGTGTGCCGTCATAAACAAGCTGGTCTTTGTTTATTAAATATGAAGTGGAATATTCAGTCTTTCCACTTGCTGTGCCTCCAGCCATAAAAATAATTCTTTTATATTTTTTAGTTTTAAGATGTTTAATAAAATCTTTATCTGCAAGTTTTGCACTTTCACGATGAAAATCTTCAGATTTTTCTGCGTTGTAGTTTGGTATTTTCTTTTTATATTCATCAACTTCGATAATCATATTTAAATTATAACATTGATGTAAAAAAGTTTATATGTAAAGAAGTGGTTGATTTTGCAAAAGTTTATGGCCGAGCCACGAATTTTCTAATTCGCGTCGCACTTACAGCATTGCAATTTCAACAGATTGATTACAATCTAAGAAATCGGGAACGTACTGTCCATTGAGATGCGACGAACAAAGGAAAAATTTCTGTAGTGTCAGAGTGGGGAAAGGGATCTACTTTTACAGTGGCGATTCCGACGAAACTTGTGGAGCAGAGTGCGGAGGTGAAGATATAGAATAGGGATTAGCCACTAGGGTATAGCCAATAGTGAGATGCAAAATCGAAATACTAGGTCGGTTCTTGCTGGGTCCAAGGCAAGAACCGACCTTGCGTGTAAAATTATAAGTGGTATATTGTATATATGATTAAAGGAAATAAAAAAACTTTAGGAACTAATATTTTGGTGGAAAGAGATATTTCTGGGGGTTTTGTTGTGTCTATCCCTGGGATAAATGGAGCTCACGCGGACGGAATGACTTTGGAACAGGCTATAAAAAATTTAAATGAAGTGATGTCTTTGTTAAAAGAATATTATGGAGAAAAGAAATTGTTAAGTATCGTAAAGAGTGAAAATAGATTTTTTGGAGTGCTTCCATATAATTTAGAATATGTCTAAGGCTCTAAAATATAAACAAGTTATTAAAGCGTTAGAGTATTTTGGTTATTTTAAAGAAAGGTAAAAAGGAAGCCATATAATATTTGCGAACGCTTCAGGAAAAATAACTGTTGTGCCAAAACATAGTAATAACGAAATTATGGCAGGAACAGTTGGAAAAATTTGCAGAGATATAGATGTTCTATATAGTGAATTTGAAAAACATATAAAATGAAAAAGCAAAATAAAACTAGAACATTTAAAGAGTTGTTAAGTAAGTCATAAAAGTCTTCTGTCTTTAATGTTGTATATAATGAAGAATTATCTAGATTAAAAAGTTTTAAATAATGTGATACAATATTTATATAACTAGCTCGTATCCTTATTATACAGGGGTTAAGGCTAGGTGAGGAAGCTTATATGATACTTAGCGACCGAACGACATAAATGTGAAATCCATTTATACACACGTATCAAAAGAATATAATGATGTATAGAGTTATTTATATTCTGGGTTATAAATATTAAAACAAAAATCACCTTTCGGTGATTTTTGTTTTTTGGTTACTCTTTATGTTCTGCGAAAAATTTTTGAACTTTTTTAACAATGTCAGAGATGTCTACATCGGCTTTGATTAGATAATCGTAACAACCATATTCAGAACATTTTTGACGACTCTTTTCATCAGAAAGATTAGAACAAACAATTACGGGAATATTTAATGAAGTTTTTTCTTTCATCAATTCCATAAATTTAAAACCATCAAGATCTGGCATTAGAAGGTCAAGTAAAATAATAGCAGGGTCTATTTCTGTGATTTCTGCTATGGCTTCAAGTCCGTTACTTTTTATAACAACAGGAATGTTCGCAGCACCAAAAGCAATTTTATAAATATTTTGTAGGTCAATATTATCTTCTACAATTAATACATTTTTCATATGGGTATAGTATAACAGAAAAATCTATATTTGTGAGCCTACTCGTGATGCGACCCAAGGGTTCATTGCCCCACAAGGCTTATTTAGACTCTTTCTGACCTTATAATTGACCCTTCTCGAGAGTAGCTTTCTTTGTATATAAATGAGGGTTTTGCTTTCTATCTTGATCTAGTAACCATTGGAAAACTGCCACCACTCTATCAGTTTCTTCTTTAGTCCAATTATCAGGATTTTTCTTATCTTCTTGATTCATAAAAAGTGACAAAAGTGACACGGTATAGGGTATGTAAAGTTACAGACATCTGTAACTTTACACTATAATCCCCAAGAATTGTAAGCCTCTTGAGTGTAGTGGTTCAGTGTTGTTTTAGGGTGATTATTCATATCAAACTGAGAAATTGCGTCTGCTATGGGTTCTTTTTTGAAGGGTACATGTATGATCCCAACGGTTTTACTTTCTATGGCTTTTGATAGTTCCTTGGGCCATAAATCTGAAAGTGCTGATGGTGCCATGATCTTATTGTAACCTGTATAAACAGCAATAATAGGGATACCGCAGGTCTCCACTGCATATTTTATTTCAAATGGTACCCAGTCAGTATCATATTTTGTTGTTGCCCCAATAATTAATAGTAGATGTTTTGATTTATTCATTCTTTCAATTAAAGTCCTGCGTAATGTTTCTTTTTTACTTGAATCTCTAACAGCATTAGTTTTCTCATGGCTATTTGCAAAACTAAAATCATCATCTCTAACTTTCCACATTTTTAATGTGTTGTAATATTTCATATCAGAAGCAGTTGGATTAGTTTCTCCGTCTGCGTGAAAGGCTATATATGTTCCACTTCGATAAGCCATAAATTAGTTGTGTAAAGATTTTAAAAAATCTTGAATTTCTAATAAATTTATTTTATCCTTGTCTTCTTCTCTTATCATCAAGACTAGTTCTTTTGAAATTGGTTCTACCCTAGAATTAATAATGAATGAAAGCAAAATAAGGTCTATCGGTAATTTAAATGAGATACCAGGAACTCTTGCTAAATTAGTACCAATGACAGGCATTACAATAGTTTTTTGCTCTCCCTCAATTCTAATCTTGTTCCAAAGATTCTGAAGTGACACCCATAGACTATTTATATCTGAAGTTGCTTTAAGATCTGCTCCCATACGGCTATATGCACAACAAAAGAACTTTCTGTTTAATCCTGAAAGGGATACTACTGTACCAACTTTATATCTTTTGTTTTTACCACGAGTTTTTTCTATATCTTCTTCTGATTCTTCGTTTTGGAGTAGTGCGTCAAGATCGATATCGAGTTTATTTTGATTGTTTCCATACATAGATACCAAAAACTGTCCCTGCATACTATCCTTACTTACAACATCACCTATTTCTGTATCAAATGTATCACTAAAACCAATGACAAGATGTCCCTCTTGATCAAAGATGTTTCCAACTTTTATACCAATTTTTACATCAGGATTTGCGAATGACTCAGAGAAACTTCTTTTTGGCCATGATCTAATAAATGCAAAAATTAAGCAAATCAATAAAATAGTAACCCAACCTTTCCATTGGTAGTGAGCTATGAGGTCTGGATAACTAGATGTGATAATTTGGATTACTCCACTAATTACACCGACAGAAACAAAAAAGTTAATACTTAACTTAGTCGCCATTCTTTTCGAAAAAATACTGTTTATCATATGCCGAGTTGGTTATAAGTTGCATCTGTATAAATATATCTATGGTCTTGATAATCAGGATGATTCTTCCATTTATCATAATTATCAGGGAAATGATCTAGTGCATATTGTATTGCTTTTAATTTAAATGGTACTGAAATAGTATATTTCCAATCTTTAATAACAGATGGACAAAGAGTGTCATCGTAACCTTTTTTATTATTTAAGTTTACAATAATAATTGGTATATCTTTTTTTCTTGCAAGTTCTATCTCCCAAGGTAAAAATTTTCTTAAATATTTTGTATTTTCTCCAACCAGTAAAAGCATTTGTTTTGAATTAGCCATTCGTATTCTTAATTGGGCTTTTATTGATTCTTCTGTACTAGTATCTCTCGCACTGTTTATGTCATGAGCATTTAAAAAATCAAATTCAATATGATCATGCTCTTTCCATGCAGTCATTAAACGATAATATTTCATATCGTTATCTCCATCAAAGGCAACATAAGTTTTATTCTTATAAGACATGTGAATTAGTGTTTAAGGTCTTTCGGTGGATTAGGATCTTTTCCGTAACTGTCTTTGTCGCTAATCTTTCCATCCTTATTGTGAATAATGTGTTCGACCTCATTTTTTTTAGCTTCTCTTACTGATTTTTCTTCTGCGGCGGCTTTTGTGTGTGAAGAAGCAAGTGGTTTTGATTGACCCTCCTTTTTTGTCTCCCACATTTCTCTATCTTTACTGTAAACAGTATGTATGTTTTTCTTAGACATATTTTTATAAATTAACTTTTAATAATTCCGACAACTTTTCCACTTAATTGAAAATCATCACCCTCATGAATAAATATCGGTAAATATTTTTCAGTTGAATCTGCTTCAAGCACGATACGCTGATTTTCTTTTTCGTATTTATACCTTTTGATAGTAGCCATGCCGTCTATAACAGCAACTACAATATCTCCATTCTTATAGTTCTTGTACCCACTATCTACAAGTACGAAGTCTCCATTTTTGATAGTATTCTTTTCATCTACTTTTGCGAGATTCATACTCGAACCATCTGCAATAACAGAGTAAAGATCCTTTTTGTTGTACGGCAACATAGAAGATGAAACTTTTAGATACTGCTGAATATTTTGCTCGGCAAATATAGTTGCAGGACCGCAGTTTGCAGATCCAACAACAGGGAGTGAGAACACGGTGTTAACTGTTGATTTCACAAGACCTCGCTTCACAGGTTTTATAACCCCTTGCTCAAGGTTCATTTGAATCATTCCAGCCTTTTCAAGCTGTTGTAAGTGATATTTCACTATTTGCGGTTTGTCAGGCACGCCAATTTTATCGGCTATTGTTCTAAGGCTGTATGACCCAATGTTTGGATCACTGTCTAAGAGAGCTAAAAGCTGTTTCTGTTTGTTGTGCATATGTCCATTATAGCATACTTTTAGACTTGCAACAACATTCATTTGACATTTTTTACGGAACTTTGATATACTTAGCTCATGGAGCAAAGTCTGCAATTAAATCGAGTAACACAGCTTCCAAAGAAAGGTGAAAAAGTCATCATTCTTGAGCTTACCGATATACAGTTGCATTCTAATGCAAGACCTACCCAATCGGTTGGTGGTGCAATACGACGCTCCATAGAAAAGAATAAGCCGGGTCGTATCTTTTCTTCTTTTGAGAAGAAGCAAGACTTAAGTAATGATCAAAATTCAATAGCATTCAAAGTACCGTTTGCAATGAATGATCCTGTTTTAAAGCAAGTAATCAGTGATTACCAAAAACAAGGTTATCGTGTGATGATACAAATACCAAAAACAGGATTACCAATACACCTTGGTAAAGATGCTGTCGATTTTGTGAACAGTACTAAAGGAAAGCGAATCTTGAGAAAGATAAAGAAAGACAAGGAGTATTAAATTAAATACGCGTCGTAAAAGCGAGTAGTGTAGCGCCACAAGCCATGCCTATTCCGCGCAAGAAGTAGTTTGAGGTTTTTCGGACCTCTCCCTATTTCGTGTGTGGAGTAGGCTTTTTCTATATCCATACATTTTATTAAGAGTAATAATAAAATGCTATGAAAAAACTTTCATGGACAACAGGAATACGAGAGGTCAAAGACCTATTCCCTTGGAAAGAAAACCCAAGAAAAATCTCGAAGCAAGCGTTAGATAAATTAAAAGAAAAAATAACTCAAAATGGTTTTCACAGCGTAATTGTAATTGATACCGACAATACGATACTCTCGGGTAATCAACGAAAAACAGCACTCATGGAACTTGGAGTAAGTACTGTGAACGTAATGATTCCGAGTCGTAAGCTCACAGACAAAGAGCGTCGCAAGATCGGAATCGAAAGTAATATCAATGATGGCGAGTGGGATTTCGACAAGTTAAAGTCTTTTGATTTGGAATTACTTCAATTCGCAGGATTCGATGAGAAAGAGTTGGTAAAATTTTGGGACGAGGAAAAAGATACCAAAGACGATAAGTTTGATGTAGACAAGGAACTCAAAAAAATCAAAACACCACAGACCAAGTCTGGCGATTTGATCATTATGGGTGATCACAAACTTTTGTGTGCCAGTTCAACAGACATACATGCAGTACAAAAACTATTCGGTGAACACAAAGCCACTGCCATATATAGTGATCCACCGTTCAATATCGGGCTTTCGTATGACAAAGGTGTAGGTAATAAAAGTAATTATGGTGGATCCTTCGACGACAACCAATCAACAGACGAATATGTAAATTTTATTCGCAAGGTCATGCAATCGTCACTCTCAATATCTATCAAAGATATTCATGTTGCGTTCTGGTGTGATGAAGCTTGGACGTGGGTTTTTCAGACACTCTATATGGAACTTGGTATCAAGAATCGAAGGGTTAACATCTGGATCAAAAATAATTCTTCACCGACCCCGACCGTGGCATTTTCAAAATGCACGGAGTTTTGTGTTTATGGAACTAAGGGGTCGCCGTACTTGTCTGATCTCGTAAAAAATCTTAACGAAATTCAGAATAAGGATTGTACTACGGGTAACCAATTACTTGAAGATATTTCAAACATTTGGGCGACCAAACGACTACCGTCGAATCAGATGGAACATCCGACAAGTAAAAACCCAGAATTGCATCATAAGTTCATCATGCGTTGCACTAAACCAGGCGACATTATTTTTGACGCCTTTTCAGGATCGGCAAGTACGATGATATGTGCGGAGCAATTGGGTCGCAAAGTGTACTCTCTCGAAATCGAGCCTGTGTTCTGCGACTTAGCAATTCGCCGTTACGAGAAGTTGACAGGTCGCAAAGCAGAAATAATCAAAAACTTCTATGAAGAAAAATAAACTCCAGGATCAGTTTTTTGAAGAACTGACAAAGGTTCCGATTGTGCAGGTGGCTTGTGAAAAAACAGGCGTGTCTCGTAATAGTGTATACCGTTGGCGAAAAGATGATCAATCTTTCTGCAAGAAAATGGATCAAGCACTCAAAGACGGCGTAGCATTGGTGAACGACATGAGCGAAAGCCAATTACTCACTCTTATCAAAGAAAAGAACTATCCCGCAATCAGCTTCTGGCTTCGCCACCGAAATGATAACTACAAAAACAAGTTAGAAATTATCACCAAAGAAGACAACGAAGAGCTAACACCATCACAGGCAAAGATTGTGAAGCAAGCATTGAAACTCGCAAATATAACCAAGTCGAAATCAATTAAAAGAATTAATAAAGGTAAATAGTTATGAACAAAATAATTGAAAAGAGTTTAGTAAATAAAATGATGAAAGATAGATTGGTGCGTACATCAATCACTAGGGATAGTTTTCTCTACTTCTTTCACTTCTACTATGCCCACTATGTAAAATACGAAACGGCAGACTTTCAAAAAGAGATTATTCACAACCTTGAAAAAAGTGCTGTTGATAATCTCTATATTGTCGCATTTCGTGGATCAGGTAAATCAACCATGGTAACGACCGCCTATCCTATTTGGGCTATTCTTGGAAAACAGCAAAAGAAATTTTGTATGATTTTCTGTCAGACCAGAGTGCAAGCTAAACAGCACATGATGAATATTCGAGGAGAACTTGAGGGTAATGATCTCCTTAAAAGAGATCTAGGACCATTTAAAGAAGAAAGTGACGAATGGGGTTCATATTCACTTGTCTTCAATAAAAGCGGTGCCAGAATCACTGTAGCATCAGCAGAGCAAAGTATCCGAGGATCACGACATAACGAACACCGTCCAGACCTTATTATCTGTGACGACGTAGAAGATGTACAATCAACCAAAACTCGTGAGGGTCGAGATAAAACATATCAGTGGCTTTATGGTGAAGTTGTTCCTGCTGGAGATCGTAAAACTCGCCTCATTGTTGTCGGAAACCTTTTGCACGAGGATTCACTACTTATGAGAATTAAAGAAGATATTGAAAATAAGAGATCCAAAGGAACTTTTAGTCAGTATCCGTTACTTGGTCAAGATGATGTATGTCTATGGCTTGGAAAGTACCCCACAGTAAAAGATATTGAAGATGAAAAAATGAATGTTGCGAGTGAAATATCGTGGCAACGGGAATATCTTCTCCGAATAATTCCAAGTGATGATCAGGTTATTTATCCTGAATGGTTTCAGTATTACGAAGAATTACCTGGAACAAAACACAAGGCATATCGTGGCACATACGCAGGAGTTGATCTTGCGATATCTTCCAAGGATTCAGCAGACTT
>CAIQWN010000036.1 GCA_903875555.1 uncultured bacterium | reverse complement strand
GACTATGTGGATGTAGGTTAAATCTAACTCGCGAGTATGCTACGTATTTCTAGTTCTGCATAGTCTATGCACCACCAACTGGTCTGTCATTAATATATATATGGCAGAAGTCGAACAAAACCAAATGAAATATTGCTTATATGCTCGAAAATCAACTGAAGGTGATGAAAAGCAAGCATTATCTATTGATTCGCAGATCAAAGAAATGAAACAAATTGCTGAGCGTGAAAATCTTAATGTTGTTGAAATTCGTAAAGAATCTCATTCAGCAAAAGAGTCGAGTCAGAGACCCGTATTTGAGGAAATCGTAAACCCTGAATGGATACAGTTTTATGATAAATTTCCAGCAACAGGTCTCCATAGTATTTGTATCGGTATTGATCTTGCTGTAAGTGAAAGAGACTCTGCAGACTGTACAGCTATGTTAGTTGGGTATGTGTATGGAATAGGTAAGAATATGAAAGTTTATCTAAAAGAGAATCCAATTAATGAAAGAATCTCATTCCCTGTACAAGCAGAATATGTAAAAGCATTAGTCGCTACTGAGAAATTAATACATCATAGAGTTAAATTGTTTGTGGAAGATGTCGGATATCAAAAAGCATTTATACAACTCTTTGAAAGCAAGAACTACGATATTGAGGGTGTTCCGACAGGAAGAAATGACAAAGCTACACGATTAAGAATGACTACTCCTTTTCTTAAAGAAGGAAGGGTTCTTTTTCCTAAAAATGGGTGCGAGGAACTGATTCAACAATTACTAGGATTTGGAAAAGAAAAACATGACGATCTTGCAGATTCTTTTTCAATCTTAGTGTTAAAAGTAATTGAAAACAACCCTAGTGGTGGAGGAATAATATTTGGATAATATCCATATGCAACTTAAAATAATAAAATCACCGAATATATTCGGTGATTTTATTATTTCAAATATTTAGGAAATACTTTTTGAAACTTCTCTGTTTCTTGAAGCATCCATTCAAAATATTCTTCCCACTTTTCTGTTTGTTCAAAATTACCTGATCTAGATACTTTTATTCTACTAGCTTTCTTTTCTTGTAATTCCATCCACTCAACCTTTTCTCCTAACTCATTCTCGATTTCATCTTTATGATCTGCTAGTTGTTTGTATAACTCTTTGTTATCTGGAACATAAAGTTCAGTTCCAAAAAGATTTTCTCTTGAATTTATTGTAAGAGATATATATGCACCACTATTTCCTATGCTTATATTAATCCAATGTTTAGGAGAACTTTTCTGTAATCTAACTTTTGGATAACTTCTTTTTGCATAGTCTCTAAGTAGATTCCAAAATTCTAATTGTTTAATTTTAGTATCTGTTAGTTCTGCAATCTCAGTAGAATTTCTTACTGCTTTAGTCCAATCATTTGGTTTTGATATTACTTCAAACTTTGGAGCAAATGCTGAATCACCAATCTGCCATAGTTCAATTCGTATTAAATAAAATTCAATGTCTTCATCTGTATGTTCGTTTAACCAATCTATCGCTTGTCTGTGTTCTTCTCTAACATCTTTAACAGCCCATACTATTATTTTTGCATCATATCCTGAAGCATAGGTAACAAGTTTACCTAAATGATCATGATTAGTTACTTCAAGTTGATTCTCAATAATTATCTTATGACCTGTATTTTCTTCTTCTGCTAAAATATCTACATTGAAACTTCCCACACTTGCTTCTGTTTGTATTAACTTAATATCAAATCCAATTTCATCACCAAGAAGTTTTAAATTTTCTTCTAAAGCTAACCACTTAGTAAAATCATTAGCTTCATGTTTCCATGCTTCTCTTAGTTCCACTTTCTTTAACTTACCTAATTTATTTTCAGTTGACATGGTTTTATTTATTTTCCATCTCTAAGTAAATCTAATTTCTTTTTCAGTTCGTATGGTGCATTTACATTTTTAAAAATAACTTGGTCTGCTGTTGAACCTGCTGTAATGACAGCAAGTGTTCCAGTGTGAGTTATTATTCTTTCTAAGAATCCTTCGGTAACATGAATGTCAGTTATTCTTGAATAATCGACACTCACCATATGTGTAGATAACCAACCACGATGTATTAAAACTCTCTTATTTGTAAAAGCATAAATGTTTGCTTTTCTTAAGTAGAAAGCAAAATAGAAAAGAGCTATGAGAAACGAAAATACACCAATTCCTGTTATTAGAAAAGGTAAACTAACTATTCCCCATATTATTAAGTAGAATTTAATGTATCTATCTCCAACTGAAAACTCATACTCCACCTTCTCGTCTTTACTTAAAGTTTTTTGCCAAATGTTTTCGTTTTTCATTGATGTTATTTATTGATTAATAAATCTCATGGATGAAAACAAAAATCCCACCACATGAGTGAGGACTTTCGCCCTCCACATCCGTTTCCAAATGTGGCCGTTCAAGACAAATCCCATATGATGGGGTTTTTATCTTGAACGGTCTAACTTTTCATCATGCCATTAATTACTCAATGGTTTAGATTACTTTTTTTGAATTGTATTATTAATATCTTATATATTAATCAATCCATTATATCGCAAATAACTACTTTTGCTAAGGCTTTATTTAAAGTAAATAATCACCTCACAATGCTATGTTTTTTAACCTCTGCATAGACTTAGCAAGACTAATGATCTCTGTCATTAATATATATATGGAAACAAATACAATTGGGTTGATACATAACCCTATATCGATATCAGAAGTTAGAGTTAAATATTGTTTATATGCTCGTAAATCAACTGAATCAGACGAGATGCAAGCACTCTCAATTGATTCACAGATTAAAGAAATGTTAGCGATAGCTGAAAGATTAAGTTTACATATAGTAGAAATTAAAAAAGAATCACATTCAGCTAAAGATTCAGGACAACGACCAGTTTATAAACAGTTATTACAAGACATAGATCAAGGAAAATTTAATGGAGTGCTTACATGGGCACCTGATAGGTTAAGTCGTAATGCTGGAGATTTAGGAAGTTTAGTAGATTTAATGGATCAAAGAAAATTAATACATATACAAACCTATGGTCAAACATTTTCTAATTCTCCAAACGAAAAGTTTCTGTTAATGATTTTATGTTCTCAGGCGAAATTGGAAAACGACAACAAAAGTATAAATGTTAAACGAGGGCTAAGAGCAAGAGTTGAAATGGGATTATGGCCATGTCGACCACCAACAGGATATACAAAATTTAAAAGAATGGATCAAAAGTGTGAATTGGTACTTGATCCAGACCGTGCACCTATCATTAAACAAGTATTTGAAAAAATTGCTTATGATGGATGGTCTGGTAGAAAAGTATGGTCTTGGCTTAAAGATGAAAAAGATTTTAAGACTGAAAATAACATACATTTAAGTTTAGGTAATTTCTATCGACTGCTTCAAAACCATTTTTACTATGGAAGATTTGAATTCCCAAAGGATTCAGGCAAATGGTATAACGGAGCACATAAACCTATTATCTCTAAAGATCTTTATGATTTAGTTCAAGAGAATATAAAGAATCAGACATTGCAACCAAAATCAGAACAAAAAGAATTTGCTTTTACAAAGATTATGACTTGTGGATTATGTGGCTCAGGTATTACAGCAGACGAAAAGTTTAAACATCAACAAAATGGAAATGTTCATCGTTATGTATATTACAGGTGTACTAGAGCAAGAGATCAGTATTGTAAAAATGAAGCTATTAACGAAGATGACTTACTTGAACAACTAAAGAATCTAATGGATGATCTTGATATTCAAGTAGTGCCCATGAGAGACAAAATATCAAATGAAGTTAAAAGATTTAAATTGTTTCAACAAACACTTTTAGGAACTAAAGCACAAATTTCTGTAAAAGATATAGATATTAGAAATTACGCGAAGTTTATTTTATTAGAGGGAAGTATGGATGAGAAGAGAGAACTGTTAGGGTGTTTGAAAAGTAAAGTATTATTAAAAAACAAAATGGTTTCGTTGTAATAAATATTCCAAAATTAATTTAAAAAACATGGTAAAATATTATTACAATTATGAATGATGTTAATAATACAATTTACGAACTAGAACTTAGTCTTTTGAAACCAGAAACAAGGTCATCCTTCGACCTCCTTAATGGGTTAATTGCAGATGATTTTATAGAATTTGGAAGTTCTGGTTCTGTTTATAATAAAAAAGAAATTCTTGATCGTTTGCCTACTTCTGCCGATAAGGTTGAATATACTATTAGTGATTTCAATGTTCGTATTTTATCAGACAGCATGGTGCAAACAACTTTTAAAACTGACAGAATAATAAATGGCACAGAAAAACTTACATCTTTAAGAAGTTCTATTTGGAGAAAGACGAATGATAACTGGCAAATGTTTTTTCATCAAGGAACTCCTGTTTGTTAATTTTAATTAAAAAAATACCAGTAAATTAATACTGGTATAAATTGTCACCTTAACTTTTTACTACTCAATCTTTTTCCTATAAATAACATAACTATAAAATCCTAGGATAAGAGTGATAACTCCGAGTATCACTAACGAGTGAAGAAGACTAGTATGTCCAATCAAAACACCGAATAATGCTAGTGCAACAATTGAAGCAATGTTAGACAAGGTTGATTTTATAGACATTGTTGTTGCACGAATATCTGTGTCAATGTGTCTATGCATATAATCACCGATGAATGGACCCATAAAACCTCGGACAATATTTTGCATGAGTACTAAATATGCACATATTGCTATTGGTAAGAGACCCATCACAACAAGTGGAACTCCGATGCATAGAATCATACCAATGATACAATTTCTTTCGCCTATGACAGTTTCAATCTTGTGCGCATAATGACTTGAAAGCCAAGCCACTATATTCAAAAGAAAGAAAATGAAACCGTAGTATGAGATATCGATGTTAACGATTTCAAAATACGGATTATAAGTAAAGAACCATACTTTAGAGATACAGGTCAGTAATGTTGCAAAACCAACCATGAACCTTACCTTCGTGGATTTAGCCAGAAACAACAATCCTTGATTCAAGATATCTATTTGCGTCTTCACAGAATATTTCTTTGTTTGTATTGGCTCGTGAATAAATAAAGACGACACAAGCGGAATAAAAACAAAAGGAATACATAAGTAAAGAGGAAGTCGTAAATCAACACTTGCCAGAAATCCAACAAGAAGCGAACAGAAAGCAGTCAGGAAAAATCTTGCACCGGTATACTTTCCTTGAATATTTTTGTATTCATTTTCTCTGTTGCATTCCTTGAGAGTGTCATAGATAAAAGCTGTGTCGGCTCCAGACTGCAAGGTGTATCCGATACTCCATAAAATGTTTGCAATCCACGCATCGAGAGGGCTCGACATTGTTGCGAATAAACATGTACTGAGAAACAAAAATACTCTACCGATGATAATGGTTTTCTTTCTTCCAATAACATCCGCAAGAGCGCCAAACGGAATATCCAGCACTACACAGATAATCAGAACTACTGATTCCATGTAATATATTTCTGGAAGCGACATTCCTGCCAACTTCTGGAGCGTTACGATTAATATCGGACCCCAAAATAGCGGTTCGTTAAAAATAACATAAAGCTTGTAAAGAAAAATATTTGTCTTACACTGAAGCTCTTTCATTTTGATCTCCTTTTTGTTAATGAATTTGTCAAAGAACTTTTATCTGAATAAAAAACCTCGGCTTTTATCCAGCCGAGATTTTTCTATGTAATATATTTTATTTAAGACTTATGAGTAGATAAAATAATCACGGCTGAATACAAGAGTAACTTTGTTCCCAAAGATAGCAGAAAGCACCTCCATATAAGATGGGGTCCAGTTATTTGTATTCATTTTGCAATTATTTCTGTGCATGTATTTAGTAAAACATATATAGATATATTTGTCAAATAAAAATCCCCCACACCTTTTACAGTGGGGGGGTAAAGCATATTAAAACCTTACATATTAGAATTAGAAAAGATAACATCTCCTTTCATGTATCCTTCATATAAATCTGGTCTCTGCAAAGTTATCTTCCATTTATTATGAAGCATATTGCGACGTATACGAATCACAGGAAGAGCTACTTTACTTTTACTCCAAACATAGAACACCGCTGCTCGTCCGTTATTTGGTAAGATACCACTTTCGCCATCGAGTTGCTTGTTAATGATGTTGACAATAATAGTGAGGCAAGTATCAATGTGAAATTGATAGTTCACAGGAAGGAATCCTTGTAAGATTGAATCAAAATTACCTTCCGTAATACCGAAAACTTTTAATTTAACATTGCCTTTAGTTTTTCCTATTTTATTGCCAAACAAACGGATGAGATCAGGGTCAACGTTCAACTCTTTGCATGTTTGTATGAAGCTGTCTACATTCAAAGACTGATCAATCTCGATTTCAGTATCACCAATCAACTCGATCGGGTTACCTCCTTGATTTTGGTTCATTTGCTCTCTCCTTGGAAAATTAAAATTGAATTTAAAAACGACTGGCGTGATTTCAATCTATAATATGATGTCGTTAAAGTCAACGTTGACAATTTTATGTTTTCGTGTATACTGTATTAGTTACTAACTGCTCATTGAAGGGAGAACCAAAGTGGGAAAAATATTGAATGTTTTACCAAAGAACATTGATGGCAAAGATTTCAAAACAGACGACGGCATCCGTTTCTCGGTGCTTGAAGGAGAATATTTTCCTCAGACAAGTATTGCGAGAACGAATAACAAGTATTGTTCCGCACTTCGACAAGGATTGCTCGTTGCTCTGTCTTTCCACGGAAAGCCAGTCTCGGTAATCACTGTCGATGGCGGAGTCGTTCGCTTAGCCAGTGTCAAAGTTGGAGGAGAAGAAATCAACACTGCTGTTGCTATCAGTGAAGCACTCAAAAATACCCAAACAAGACAACCTTTGGGTTTGTGTCCTGTATAAGGACACACAACAATGAAAGCCGACGCTCACGCGCCGGCTTTTTTAATTGTCTGTGCATGATATAATTATTTTTATATATGCCTCCAAAATTTGATACAAATGAGCCGATTCAAGAACCAGTGATACAACCTTCACAAGAAGAGGTGATTGATAGACCAAAAAAAACTGTGCTACTGAAAAATAAAATAGAAACTGGGTTGGTTGATAAAAGAGAGAAAAAAAGACGGTTAACTTTTGAAGAATTAAAAATCGAAGTACGAGAGGCTGGAATTACTTCGAGTGAACAATATCGAAAAGAAGCACCTAAAAGAAGTTGGTTATCAACAAATACGCTATTAAAACTTCCTGAATGGAAAAAATGGACAGAAGAAGGTAAAAATCCTTGGGATGAGTTTTTAGGGAGAGAGTCTTTTAATTTTGAAAAATTAAGAATTGAAGTACGAGAGGCTGGATTTACTTCGAGTGAACAATATGAAGAAAATTCATCTGAAAAAGGTTGGCCAACAATAGTTACATTAAAAAAACTTCCTGAATGGAAAAAATGGATAGAAGAAGGTAAAAATCCTTGGGATGAGTTTTTGGGGAGAGAGCTTTTTAATTTTAATAAACTAGAACAAGATTGCGATAAATTCTTTGAAGATGTTGCAGAAAGTAAAACAATAGAAGCGGAAGAATTTAAAAAACTTATGGCAATTTTTGGTACTGCTAGAGTAGCTGATCTTCTGTATGCCTATCATCCCGAATTTAAAAAATTACCTGTTGAATATTTAAAAAGTGAACTCGCAAAATATTTAGGTGATTATATGGTTGTGCGTTCTGGAAATGTTCTTGGAGATGTTGAACTTGCATTGCCGTATCTTGGTGAGAAATCATTTCAAGAATCACTTTTTACGGTTATTAAAGAAGATTCGATTCATCACTATCAAAAAGAAAAAAGGAAACATAAAGAAAAAGAAGACAGCCGAATCCTCGACGAGTATCTTACTCTTTTGAAGGATAAAGCAATTAGATTTCATAATGACGATTTTGATGATGTTGTAAGTCAGGTTGAGTCATATATTTTTTCACTCACTAATGATTTTGATAAACCGGAAACAGTAATAGATGAACTTAATAATGGTAGAACATTTCCAGATTTGAATCAGATAATAAATATTAAAGAAATACGAGATGGTAGACGTGTTCTTATTGGTGATGAAATGGGAATGGGAAAAAGTGCCTCCGCGATTCTTTCAAAAGAATATCTTGGAATTGGTGTTGCTCTTGTGGTTGTGCCTTCAAATGTTATTGGAACATGGCATAGGTATTTGTCTGATGATGTTGGACCAGATGAAAAACAGTTAGGATATTTTAAGAAAGGAAATACTCCGCGAGTTCTTGAACTTAATAGTGTAGAAGATATAGAAAAAATAAAAACTGGCGAGTTTGATTATGTTATTATCTCTCATGAAAAATTTAAAGATGAATATGCAGAGAAATTAAAAAATTCTTCTTGTGAGATGGTGATTATTGATGAAGTGCATAAGTTTAAGAATGTTTCTGATGGAAAACGTTCAAAAGCCCTTCTTGATCTTATGCAAGAATACAAGGAACGAGACGCATATACTGTTCTTCTTTCTGGTACTCCTGTGCCAAATAAAATACAAGATTTAGCTATTACACTTAAACTTCTTTATCCTGAAGAATTTGGTGAGATGGATAATGCAGTGCTTGTTTCCAGTATTATTAAGGGTGACAACATTAATCTTCGCGATCTTCTTTTTAAGAAGACGCAGATGAAAAAACTTGCGGAGAGCGTTGATATGCCAGAAAAAATTGAAAGAGATAGTTTTGTTGAATTTAGCGAACAAGAAAGAGAATTATATGAACTCCTTTTAGATGACGATGAATTAACTGCCACTGAAAAATTGCAAACACTTAGACAGTTTTGTCTTAATCCACGAAAAATATTTCCAGATATAGAAATACAAAGTTCAAAGATTATAGAAGCAAAAAAAGCAGTAGAATCACATTTTGAAAAACACAATAAACTGGTTTTCTTTGTTAATGGATATATTGATGGAATTATACGAGGTGAAAATTCTATAATAGATCAATTACAATTACCTAAAGATGTTACAGTGAAAATTATTGACGGAGATGTAAACAAAGAAGAACGAGCAGAAATAGAGAAAGATCTTAAGTATATGACAAATGGAAAAGTACTTCTTGTTCTTTCTGGTATGGCCGCTGATGTTGGTGTTGATTTTTCTTCCGCAGAAGGTGTCTATTTTTATAATGAACCATGGACAAAATTCGACAAGATGCAACAACAAGCTCGTGTGTATCGTCCAGGATTAAACCATGATATAACTAGTGACACATCACTTATTGAAGGATCTGTAGAAGAAGGTATTCATTATTATCTTGAAATGAAATATGAAGCAGTGATGAAGCTTCTTGAGGGTGTACCATTGTCAGAGATTGAACAGAAAATGCTTCTGCTTAACGAAAAAGTTTCCGATACTAAAACCATCGAAGGTGATCAAGGTCTTGCAGAAGAATGGCTTCAATCACCAGTTAATAGACTCAATCGTTTCTTTGGTGCAACAAAAGAAATCGGTGAAGTTAAAATGAAACTTTTTATTGAAAAGTATGGCGATGAATATGCGGAGTATTATGCTGATATGGGTACACGTGGATTTCAAGCTAATACATCACGACTTATTACTTCATTTATCAAGAAATATCGTGAAGAAAAAGGAATTGAAGGTAAAATGACTATTCTTGATCTTGCTTCTGGACCAGAAATGCTTGCAAAAAAAGTTCCCGAAAATGAAAGAGATAATGTGTTTAGTCTCGATATTAACCCTGAACATTTTAAAGAATCAACAGGAAGGCAAGTTGTTGCAGGTTTTACCTCACTACCTGTTAAGGAAAAATCCATTGATTATCTTAATATGTCTTTAGCTGTTCATTATTCAACATTCCGTCCAGATCGTGGGGAATTCGAACGACTCAAAGTATTTGGAGAAATGATCAGAGTATTAAAGGTTGGTGGAAGATGTACTATAAATTTAGTATATTCACAGGAATGGAAAAATAAAGAATCTCTTAAAGAATTTCTTGAAGAATTTGGTCTTAGAATTATTGAAGAAGATACTGGTATTGCTACATCAGGTAATCGTTTTATGTCTGAATGTCTTACTTTTGAAAAAGTTGAGGAAGTTAATTTGCAAGAAAAAATGGAAGCATTGCAAAATGGAGATCGTGGGTTACTTAATGGATTAAAAATAACAACCAAAGGAAAAACAAAGTTAAAGAAGAGTCAAGAAATTATTAGTACATTTTCTCTTAATGGAAAGAAAATTGAAACTGAACTTAATCAGGAAGATACAAAGTTACTAATTGAACAAGAACACATACAAGAAGAAGGTAATATATTAATTAAACAATACGGATCTGTACAAGAGATACCACGTGAAGAATTACTTAAGCGTTCTATCTTAAGATATGTTAGTGGAAGCAAATATAAACTTGTTAAAAAGAGTTCATACACTAAAGCGTTTATTCATATAAATTAGACGTCTTTATGTTGTTCCTTTTGTATCTCCTCGTATGAAATATTTTTTGGCCATAACATATTACCGGATATATCATAAATAGGAATCAATCTTTCAGGATGGTTAGTATCTGTTTCAAGCATAACTTGAGCTATATCATTAGCAGCCCGTTGACATTGTTCTGGGTCAGGATAGGAAACAACAATACCTAAAAATTTTCTTGGCGCAACACGAGCTGGTCCAGCATAACCATGCTCGCTTCTAGGTGTACTTAATCTTGGGTCATCGTTTTCATATTCCATTCCTTTTTTATCAAAAATAACAGTGATTGAGCTATCTTCAATCCAGTAACAATCTTTCATTTTCATTTTTGCTAACTCTTCATAATGTAGAGGGTGCCTTGGGTAATCTTGACCATGGGGTATATCTTGATTATGAAAATTTCCAACAACATTAAAGAAAACATGACGCTCCTTTCTTCTTTTTTCTGCTTCATCTTTTGTTCGAATATCTTGCACATATGCTTCCGGTGTTTGAACTAGTGGATTTGCTTGATTTGACCCTTCACTGTATCCAGTCAAAGCATTAGGACCAGAGCTTCGCCACCTTCGACCACCAAATATTCCATGAGTGAGTATAGATTTCAAAGGACTCAAAGCCTTTTCTTTTTTAACTGTCTCATCATAATTCTCATGATATTTTGCATAAGCTCCTACGATATCTTGTTCTTCTTTTACTTTTGCATTAAAACGTTTGATAAACTCTTCTTTCGAAATTTCCTCAGGTTCTTTAAGAGTGTTCCAACGATCTGGAAGTCCAAGTTTTTCCAACCATCTGGAATTGTGATACCCAAACAAATTATGATCTTTACCCCATTGATTGAAGTCTTTTCGAAAGTTTTCATATCGATTAAATAGATCGTCAGGATCTTGTGCCGATAAATATCCAGAGTAAGATGATCTAAGTTTTCTTTCATAGTCATCTTTAAATGTTTCAAAGTCTTTACCGTAAAAATTTTCTTTTAAGTCGTTTTCCTTCTCTTTAAGAGACTCTGTGTAAGTATCCAGATAGTTATCTGAAAAAACTTCAAAAAAGGTTTTTAAAAATAATTCTTCCTCCATAGGTTTATCAATGGGAAGCCCCATTTTTTCTATTAGACCTTCTACATATTTCTTTTCTTTTGAACCAATAGGCATACTACATTCATATTCTTCAGAGACATCATTAACGCCAATCACTTCCTTTAAATAGAGTAAATATTCTCTGTATGAGCCAGACGGATTATTTAAGAAATCTTCTACTTTTTTGGACCCCCATTCACAATCTTGTTTTATCTTCCAACATCTACTACGTCTTTCAAACTCGTCATTTATAAATTTATCATAAAACCAGTCTTTAAGACTTGGAGTATTAGTAATTTCTTTATTAAATTTATCAACCTTATCTTTCCATTCATCGGGGTAGTACGAACCTACAACAGAGAATGCTGTACCAATCGCGTTTATGTCTGTTGTTTTTTCAAGAATGCTCTCAATTTTTTCATTCGACAACTTTTGACGATCCTCATTCTCGAGACTTGGAGCTTCTACTTTTGGAGCACTAAAATTTTCTGGACTCATCATTTTCATAATTTAAGTGTAACAAAAAATAAAGCAAAAGTAACTAGATCTGGTATACTTTTAATATAAAAAGTTATGAAAAATAAGTTCACAAGTAAGTCTATTATTTTCTTTGATGCTGATGGAACTTTATGGTATCCAACAAAAACCAAACATACAGTATTACCTCATTGGTTATATCTAGATAAAAGCATTAAAGATCATCATCCACATCTTATGCTTATTCCAGGCGTAGAAAATACTCTCAAGAAGCTAAAGAAGATGGGTGTTATAACTGTAATACTTTCTACTCACCCACATGAGAAAAATGAAGCATACAAAAGAATTAATAATAAAGTTAAACACTTTAACTTGGAAGAACTTTTTACAGAAGTTCATGCTACTCGTGAGTATCATGAATCTAAAGGTGAGTATATAATTGAAATACTAAAGAGACTTAAAATTCCAAAAACAAAAGCGTTAATGGTTGGAGATAATTATCTTTATGACTATAAACCTGCGAGAGCTATTGGTGTAGATGCTTTACTTGTTGAGACTGATTATATGAGGAGAGATAAAAGGTTAAAGACGATTAAGAAATTATCAGATGTACTTAGGTTATATTTCTCAGAAGGGTGTTAAGTACCTAAACTTAAACAACCTTTAAAAACAACCCTTCTCGTGCTAGCACTAATTGGTGATCCCACGGAGAATTGAACTCCGGTTCCAAGCTTGAAAAGCTTGTGTCCTAACCACTAGACGATGGGACCATGTAAGTTGAAATATTAACACAAAATGTGTTTTATTTCAATAGCAAAAAT
>CAIQWN010000035.1 GCA_903875555.1 uncultured bacterium | reverse complement strand
CTTTTCCTGCTAATTTTTCATGAGTGCTTTAAATTATTATATTTGTAAGGTATTTTAAGCGAAAAGGATTTGCAGGCGAAAAAACAACTGCAATGGCTGCGTGTCTGCAAATTTTGAAAAATATGGGGAACACCAACAAGGGCGAAAAAAAACTCGAACCGAATGAATTAAACTTAACACCGAACAACTAAAACAAAACGAAATGGAAAAGTTATTAATCTTTATGACAGCTTTAATTTTTACACTCAACACTTTTGGACAAGTACAGAAAGACAGTAGTAAATACGTTCTTCAGAAAGTGGAAGCCGACCAAAGGTTGTATGACGCACTTAAATTTAAAGACCTGCCGAACATTATAGACAACAAGACAGTTATTATAAAAGACAGCGCACAAGCGGTGAACATTGCAGAACCTATACTATTTAATGTTTATGGTAAAAAAGAAATACTTAATCAACGACCTTATATTGCTTTATTGGTAGACCATTATTGGGTTGTAATGGGAAAACAAGACCGCGGCTCATCATCAGGTAAAGGACAGTTTATATTTATCATTGACGAAATGAACGGAAATATTATCAAAATAACAAAACAACTACAATGAAAAAACTTTTAACAATATTACTTTTGCTGACCTACGGAATTTGTTGGGGGCAAACATTTGCTCCAATCGGTGCCAAATGGTATTACTCTGCACAAGCAAGTGGAATGGCTCCACAGAATTCAGAATACTATCTTTACGAATCACAACTTGACACTATTGTTGGCGGACATAATTGCAAGAAAATATCTGTAACCTATTACAAATACTTAAACGGAGACACCGCATATCTTCCACCTGTTTACACATACCAATCAGCAGATACAGTTTATTATTACAACACTATCTTCTCAAACTATTTTCCACTTTATATTTTTAATGTTGTACAAGGCGATACATTGCGCTTCCACAGACCTGACCTGACCGTAATAGACACAACTTGGAGAGCAGTTGTTGATTCAGTAACATCTTTAATAATCAGCACCGACACTTTGAAACGAGTATGGACAACTCCACTTGACAGTTATTCTTTTCACGGCAGTTACATTGAAAAACTTGGTTGCGACTTTTTAATGTTACCACAAACACTTGCACTTATCATCGAACACGATGGACCTATGCGTTGTTATTCCGACAGCACAACCTCATATAGTTTCAACACATTATTTCCTTGCGACTACCGCTTAACAACAGGAATAAATGAAAGTGAAAATACTTTTGGACTTTCATTATTTCCAAATCCTGTTACAAACAAACTAACCATTACTATTGATAATTACGAACCAACGGAAATAATTCTTTACGACCTTGCATCAAGAAAGCTATTACAACAAACATTTATAAACTCAACAATCATAAATACAGAACAACTTGCAAAAGGAATGTATCTTTATGAAGTGCGAAACAGAACAGGGATCATTAAGAACGGAAAAGTAATAAAAGAATAGGCCTTGAGACACACAGCCTTTGTTGGTGTTTTCACCAACAAGAGCGAAAAAAAAGCCATTTTTACTATAATCCACTTCCTCACCGCTATAATCCATTCCCTTTTTAGTGAAATCCATTCCCTTTTTAGTGAAATCCATTCCCTTTTTAGTGAAATCCATT
>CAIQWN010000034.1 GCA_903875555.1 uncultured bacterium | reverse complement strand
TTTTCAAGCAGAAGACGGCATACGAGATGCGCGAGAGTGACTGGAGTTCAGCGTGTGCTTTCCGATCTGGTGTCGCCCATAAAAATTTGTTATAATCAACTTATGAAATTATCTAAAACAAACTTCATTACATATCTTGATTGTAAAAAAAATGCATGGCTAAAAATTCACAAACCAAATATTTATCATCAATATCCACTTTCTTCGTTTGAACAAAATATTATTGACTCTGGAAATGAAATTGATAAATTAGCTAGAGGATTATTTCTAGATGGAACAACGGTCGAATCTCGTGATGATACGGAACTTACTCTTAAACTTATAGACAAAAAGGAACCTGTTATATATCAACCGGTATTCGCTACAGAAAAATTTATAACGGCCAGTGATATTCTCGTGTGGAATTCTGAAAATAATATTTATGATTTATACGAAGTAAAAGCTTCCACTTCGTCAGAAGATGGTGGTAGTGGAAAAACAAAAGACTACATAAAAGATATTGCTTTCCAAAAAATAGTTTTAGATAAAATTGGAATTCATATTGGGTCAATGAATCTTATTAGATTAAACAAAGAATACATAAGACAAGGTAAAATTATTCTAAGAGAACTTTTTATTATTGAAGATTTAACTGAAGAAGTAAACAGTATCTTAGAAAAAACTAAAGAGGATATGGAAATGGCTTATAACTTTCTTTCTAGTGATATCGAACCGAGAGGTCACTGTGATTGTATTTTTAAAGGAAAAAACTCTCATTGCACCACATCAAAATATTCAAATTATGATTTACCAGAATATCCTGTTCATGCTATTGCTCGTATCCATAAAACAAAATTAACGGAATTAGTTGATAGTAAAATTTTCGATATCAATGATGTACCAGAAGATTTTGAATTATCTGAAAATCAAAGAAGACAAGTTGATACCGCACAATCTGGAAAAACTTATATAAATAGAGAGGGGATTTTAGAATTTTTAGAAACAATTAAATATCCAATTGCTTTTCTTGATTACGAAACATATCCATCTGCACTTCCTAGATATGATGGCTATAGACCTTATCAGCAAATACCTTTTCAATTTTCACTTCATATTGTTGAGTCACCAGAAAGTGAAGAACTTCATTTTGATTTTATTTATACAGGAGAAAAAGCTCCAGACAAATTATTCGCAGAGGCACTACAAAAACATCTTCCAAAAACTGGGAGTGTTGTTGTCTGGAATCAAAAATTTGAAAAAGGAATTAATGAACAAATAGGTGAACGACTACCTGACTATCAATTATTTATGAAAGAAGTTAATGATCGTGTGGTTGATCTCATGATTCCTTTTTCTGGAAAAACTCTTGTATATGATCATCCGGAATTCAAAGGGAGTGCTTCGATTAAATATGTTCTGCCGGCTCTTGTTCCACATCTATCATACAAAAATATGCACATACAAGAAGGTGGGACTGCGTCAGATACTTGGAATCGAATTGTATCTGGAGAATATTCAAAAGATGATAAAGAAATAAAAACACAAGCACTAAAAGATTACTGTCATCTTGATACTCTTGCGATGGTTGAAATTTGGCGAGTTTTAAATTCAGTATAAAAAAACCGGAAAGAACATTTCCGGTTTCGACCAATTACAAGCCAGTGTTATTCGTCATCGTGCCAACGCAACACATAATTGCGTGTTCGTATTGCTACTTCGTCTGACATTTCGCACATACCCATAAAGTCGCCATTCTTATCTATTGCTTTTCCTTCATCATTCACAATGCACAGAGCCTCTGAATCGTCTGTTGGTGTCGTAGCGCTATTCGGTGCGAGTAGAAACTCTGGAATCTGCCGAAACTCACTACCGACAGCACCATTTTTTGCATCAATAAGATGATTAAAATGTGCAACGCCAATCATACCATCAAGAAGCCATGCTTGTTTTATGAAAGATTTGCTATTGGCGGACGACGTGGTTGATATAAAGAACATCAGTAAAACAAAAAAATATTTTTTCATCTAACCCCCAAATTTAAAAATTAACTTTGTTATTCTAAGATAAAAACACACCAATGTCAAAGCTAAAAAAATATCAAAGCCGGAGGGGATACCTCCGACTTTAGCCAATTACAGCTTATTTCTTGTTTACCTCTGCCCTGATACATACTTCATCTATTTGGGCTTTTGCAACACAGATGGACTGAACAGGATCATATCTGCCTTTTTCATCAACACCACAGACAGCCGGCAAATTAGATGATGAAACCGTCTTCAGCTTAACGCATTTGCGTGGAATATGGCGTAGTTTTTTTCCAACTCCACCACTCAAAGGTGCTGTAAAATTTGGGAAATCTCCCATATAGTAGGTTTCTGGCTCACAGCCATCACCATCCGCCTCATCAGCAAACGCAGACACTGTGCCGAAGAAAGACAGCAAAGCAATAAACATCAACACTGTTTTTTTCATAAAAGAACCTCTCTTTAAAAAAGTTAATCGAAATTACTAACAAATTGCTAGTAATCTTACTGTAGAGTAAATAATTGTAAATGTCAATAGCGATAAAAATTCTTAAATATGATAATGTTTTAAATAAGCTGTTCTGTCTTTAATATCTTTTCGCAATTAAATTGATAACTATTCACAAGGGAGGGGAAATGGAAACTTTTGTAATTGAAAGCAATGAGGTCAGACTATGGGAAATCAGGGTCATCTTACTAGAAATACAGAAGCTATTTTTTCCTGACGCTATGTATTTCGATGAACCGATGTTGAATTTTGATTTCTTCGAAATAGATATACCTTTCGCAAAATTTTATATCGGAATTAGAAAACTGATTCCTTTTCAAGAGCCACGTTTTATATTATTCGGTAAACTGGTTACGCGTCATAGGTATGAAAATGTCGTCGCTGTATATGTAGACAATTCTACACCTGACAGTTATCTCGTTTCTATACTTCAAACTGAAAATAAAAATGACGAAAATGAAATAAAAAAAATGTTTTTTCCTACACACAAATAACAAACCAGAAACACTTGATAAGCAGGCCAATAAAAATTATGGTCTGCTTTTTAATTTGATATACTGAAACAATATGGCTCAAGATAAATACACAGCAGTGTGGGTATCGCATTCTTCAATGGGTGATTTTCTTAAATGTCCTCGTCTTTATTATTTGCACAATGTTTACAAAGATCCAAAAACAAAAAATAAAATTGCGATTGTTACACCACATATGTCGCTTGGTATTGCGGTTCACGAAGTATTAGAAGGGCTCGGCGATATTCCTGCAAACGAAAGAATGAATATTGATTTACTCGCGAGACTTGAAGAAGAATGGCAAAAGGTGACTGGTAAAAAAGGTGGCTTCTTGTCTGAGGAAGAAGAGAATGGATTTAAAGAAAGGGGAATTGCGATGATAAAAAATGTTATCAAAGATCCGCGATTCTTAGTGAACAAAAGAATTAAACTTCCACGCGAAGTTATGAATCCAAATTTCTTTTTGAGTGATGACCATAACATAATTTTAAACGGACTTGTTGATTGGATAGAATATTTACCTGATGATACACTTCACATCATTGATTTCAAAACCGGAAAAAATGAAGAGCAAGAAGCATCACTTCAACTTCCGATTTATCTTTTGCTTTGTAATAAATTACAAAAAAGAAAAGTTACCAAAGCAAGTTATTGGTATTTAGAAAATGACAAAATGGTTGAGAAAGAATTACCTGATGCAGATACTGCGTACCGCGATGTCTTAGAGATGGCAATAAAAGTAAAAGAAGCCCGCGCAAAAAATGAATTCAATTGTCCAAAAGGAAATTACAAGAAGGAAACAGGCGAAGGTGGCTGTATTCATTGTAGGCCGTACGAATTAATTCTCAACCACGACTCGAGAGCGGAATTTGTAGGACAAGGGATGTTTAAGCAGGATATGTATATTATTAAAAAAGAGTTATAATTATTAATATGCCATTTAATTTATTCAATTTTAATTTAACTGTCAATGAAATAAATTTAAATCCTTTTAATTTATTTAGAAAAAAATTAACAAAAGAAACAGCTTTTATACTTTTTATAGATGATGAGCATTTCCCAATTATAGACAATTTATCCAAAAGTGGATGGAATACAAAAAGAATTAAAGATGTTAAAGATATAAAAGATATAGATATAAAAAGAGCAAATATTATTTTCGTTGACTATAAAGGTGTCGGGAAATTTTTAGCACCTAACGAGGAGGGTATTGGTATTATAAAACATTTAAAAGAAACTTACGGTAAATCAAAACGGGTTATTTTTTATTCTGGTTATGGTAGATTTTCTTTAGGTGATCATCTTAAATTAGCAGATAATCAAATGTCTAAAGAATCTGACACTTATGAATTTATACATATGATTGAATCTGAACTGAAAAAACTATGATTATTTTTGAAAAAAAAGATTCTGTCGGAGAAATTATTGCAACAAACGCAAATAATATTAATTTATTAAAAGACTTAAATAAGAAAAAGGAATTTTTTTCTCCTGCTGGATCTTTAGTTATCATATCAGACGAAGAAGATATGTATAATAGTTCTAAAATTTTTACAAAAGTAGGAAATTTAACACATAACGCATTTGATTCTATTTATGAACATTTTAGAAAACAAATTATAGCTCAATCTCACACACTAAAAAAAATTCAAGGAAAATTAATTCAAAAAACTGAAGGGGTATTACACGGTACTAATTATAATCTTGCGGAAAATTATGAGGAGCAACAAGAAATTATTTTAAACAAAATAAAGGAAAACCCAATTGAAATTGCAGATTCTTTAATTTATTTATATAAAAGAGTGTTTGAACTAAGTGCACACATGGCAAGTTTTGAAGTTTTACATATGGGGGAACAAATTGATCCTGATTTAAAATTACACAATATTCGTAGATTAATAATAAATATTTTACATGGATTTGAAGATAATCTTAAAGAATTAGAAATAACACCATATTTCTCCTTTAAAGATGATTTCGCTGAGCTCAACAAAATTCAAGCTGATTATAAAATGATAAACGCTGCTTTCTATAATCTGTTTGATAATGCTATTAAATATGTAAAACCGAATTCTAGAATAGAATTTCATTTAGAAGAAGAACTAGATCAACTTCGATTTATTATTTCTATGATTAGCTTAAGAATAGACCAAGATGAATTAGATAAAGTTTTTACACTTGGTTATAGAGGGAGAAATTGTAAAGATAATAATGGTAACGGCGTAGGAATGTATGTTATTAAAAAATCTCTTAAATTAAATAATATCAAAATAAAAATTGAACCAGATTATAAAAAAATGGAAAAATATAACAACGAACAATATATATTAAATAAATTTATACTAAACATTCCCATAATAAAAAACTATGAATAATATTTATACATCATACCAAGAACTAATTAAACCGGCGTTTGCGCCACCGGCTTATTTGTTTGGTCCGGTGTGGACAGTGCTTTATATTTTAATTGCGATATCGTTTGGATATGTTGCGTATAAATATTTCAAAGGAAAAATTTCATTCGAGATACTTCTTCCATTCATCCTAAACTTAATTTTTAATTTCTCATTCACATACATACAATTTGGTTTAAAAAATTTACCACTCGCATCGATCGATATATTACTCACACTCACAACTCTCATCTGGGCAATATCCGTTATCTACAAAAAATATAAATGGGTCACACTCGTAAACATTCCATATTTACTTTGGGTTTCATTTGCTACTATTTTACAACTAACAATTACATACTTGAATTTGTAATTTTATCAAAAAATTGATAGGATAATTCCTAACGTTAGTATTGAAATATAATATCTAACATTTCTTTAATTTTTCTTTCACGAGGAGTACAACAATGCAAAACCAATGCCGTTTTCCGCACCCAATAGACGTTCCAGGACTTCACTGTGTTCATCAAGGAAAGGTGCGTAACACCTACGCGATTGATGGCCGACCAGATTTGTTTCTTGTGTCTACAACCGATCGCGTAAGCACTCACAACATCGTGCACAACAGCACAATCCCGAACAAGGGATATGCGCTTACTGCGATCAACAACTTCTGGATGAACAGACTCAAAAAGAATGGAATAAAAACCCACCTCGTTGCTTCTGAGAAAGCGATTTATGATTTTCTACCGAAGATGACTTACCCTGCTGATCTTCATTTGCGGGCGATAATCATCAAGAGGCTCAACATGATTCCCGTTGAATTTATCGTCCGTGATTTTATGGCAGGAAGCTTATGGAATGATTATTACTCCAAGGGTCTTCCGAATCCATACGGCATTGAATTACCACCAGGCCTCAAGTTGATGTCCAAGTTCGCTGGCACCATTTTCACACCGACTGACAAATCGGCAACAGATGATCCCATCAACACACAAGAGACAACGATGCTTTATAGGGATGCTTATGACCTTGTGTATGAAGTCTATACCGACTGCCGTGATTTTGCCGCAACAAAAAGTATCAGAATCATCGATGGCAAGTTCGAAATCGGTGTCGATCCAAACACTCACGAGATAACTCTTGGAGATGAATGTTCCACTCCAGACTCTTGTCGTTTTGTTCCGATGCAGGAAGTTATTGTTGAAGGAAAAAATCCGACATGGCTCGACAAACAACCTGTCAGGGAAGAAGCTGAGCGTGTGTGGGCGGGTGATCCAAAAGTTCCACTCACACTCAGTGATGAAATTTGCGAAAAGACTTCGATGATTTACTCCAACCTTGTGTACACATTAACCGGTTCGGAAATCGAAACAATGTAATCGTGCATTTCTGACTGTAAAAATTTAGTAACAACATAATTCAAGCCGAGGCAATCTTTAGCCTCGGTATTTTTTTATATAAACTGTTTACTGTAATATAAATATGTGGTATTGTTAAATTATATGAAAAATAAAGATATTACAATGTTAATTTTGGTAGCAATAGTGTTAATGGTTGCAGTTTATTATTATTCAGTAAACAATAATACACAAACAGAAAAATCAAATATTTCTACTACTACAACAGCTGGAATACTAGCAAACAAAACAACAACGAAATCTACTTCTCAAACATATACATCTAACTACACAAAAATAGGACAAAGAACTTTAATAAACGGTATATATATCACTCCAGTAAAAGTAAGTTACGATGGCAGATGCCCGATAGATGTTAAATGTATTCAAGCTGGAACAGTTGATCTAGCTGTAATTTTTGAAAATGGCACAACCCAAAACACAATCATAACCTTAAACAGACCAACAACATTTTCTGGAAAAATTATAAGCCTAACAAACATCACACCAAACAAAGTATCAACTAAAGTAATAAACGATTCTGATTATAGATTCCTTATAAGTGTAAAATAAATAAATTGAAGAAGGTAATTAAACTTGGCGAGGAAAAAATAGAATACGAGTTACGGATTAGTAAACGAGCCAAGTCCGTTAGGCTCGCGGTTTATCACGATGGAAATTTTGTTGTGACTATGCCAGCTCGTGTGAGTGAAAATGTTGTCGAAAAATTTTTAATTAAAAAAGCAGATTGGATTATTAAAAAAATTAATCACGCGAAAAAGAATCCGAAAATAAAACTTACACAGGGTGGTAAAAAAGAATTTGAGAAATACAAAGAAGAGGCGCGCGTACTCGCGCGCCGTCGCCTTGAATACTTCAACAAATTTTATAATTTCAAATGGCAAAATATTTCAATCAAAAATACCAAAACCAGATGGGGGAGTTGTTCACGGAAAGGGAACTTGAATTTTAATTACAAGATTGTACTACTTGCACCAGAACTATCAGACTATATTATCGTTCACGAACTTTGCCACATTGGTGAATTTAATCATTCGAAAAACTTTTGGAAACTTGTTACCAAAACTATTCCAAACTGTTTAGAATTAAGAAAACAAATCAAACAAATTTTCTAATAATTTAATAATAGGTTATTTCTTGTTTATGTGTTACTGTTAGACGATATCGAAGCTCTTAAAAAGGAAGTCGAAGCTAGAAGTATAAAATAATAACAAACAAACAAAATGACAACAGGAACAATAAAAACAAAGTTGAATGGATTTGGATTCATTACTCGTGAAAACGAAGCAAAGGACCTATTCTTTCACGCTAGTGATTTAGTTGGTGTATCTTTTGACGATCTACAACAAGGTGACACAGTTACTTTTGAAGTAGTTGACGGACAAAAAGGAAAAGCTGCAGTAAATGTAACTCGCGCTTAATACAGATGTTAGATTCTAGAAATTAGATTTTAGACTAACTCACAAATACAAAAGATGGTTTCGCTTCGCGAAACCATCTTTTGTATTATCTAAAGTCTAACGACTAATGTCTAATATCTGCACTTTTAAACTTTTTTCCTGGGAATCTATAGAACAAAACGGGAACAAGAATGAGTGTCAGTATCATAGCAAACATAAGACCAAACATAATTGAGTATGCAAGTGGACCCCACATACCTCCGGCTGATGCGAGTGGGAACATACCAATCACTGTTGTAATTGTTGTTAAGAAAATTGGTCTAAGTCTAACAACAGACGATTCTATAATTACATCACGTAAAGAACCATGTTCATTTTTCTCTAAATTTCTAATCATAGAATCAAGTAAAATAATCGCATGATTAATAATAATACCAGCTAGTGCAATCACACCAAGCATGGCTGGGAATGAGATTGGTCTTCCTGTAATAGCGAGACCTGTTAGCACACCAATGAGTGACAATGGAACCACGCCAAGCAAATATGAAGTAAAACGAAATGAATTAAATTCAAGAACAAGTATCGCAAGCATCAGTAACATTCCTTCTACAAGTGCAAGCAACATATCTTTAAAAGAATTATTTACCTCTTCTGTATCTCCACCATAAGAAACAGAAATATTTTCTGGTAGATTAAGTTCTTTGATTCTCTTTTCAAATTTATTTGTAACCTCAACTGCAGTAATACCAGATTTTAATTTAGAAGATACTGTAGCAATTCTTTTTCTTCCTTCATGACTTATAGCTGAACGACCTTCTCCTACACTTGAAGAAATAAGTGACCCCAGCAAAACTGTGCCAGATGAAGTAACAATTGGGATTTGTTTAATGCTATCAATGGTCGTCTTTGTTGTATCTTCTGGATTAATAAAACTGGAATTTAAATTTAATTTAACAACTACATCAATATCTTTTTCTTGTTTCTTGATTGTTGTGGCTGTAACACCACTTACTGCTGTACGCAATATTTGCGCTAATTGTGATGCGGTTAATCCTACTTCGGCAGATTTTGCTTTGTCTACTGCAATTACAAATTGAGTTCCATCATCTCGAAGAGATGATTGTGCATCAACTGTTCCTTCAATACTAGTAAGAAGTGTCTCTCCTTTAGAAACAGCGGTACTGAGCGCATTTAAATCATCACCAATGAATTTAATTGTTACTGGATCACCAGATGGTGGCCCACTTTTTGCTTCTTGAGTAAAAACACTAGCTGAGGAAATCGACGAAAGTTCTTTACGTAATATTTCTACAATCTGAGTTGAGGTTTTGTTTCTATTCTTTTTTAAATTAACAGTTATGTTTGCTAATTTTGTATTTGCACCACCACCAGACTTATTGAAACTTGAAGCAGAACCAACAGTTGTAACAAATGACTCAACATAAGAATTGTTGTACAAAAATTCTTCTACTTCGCGCGTTGATTTATCTGTTTCCAAAAGGGGAGTACCTTGTGATTTTTCAATATCTATATAAATAAAATCTTGATCTGTTTGTGGAAAAAATTCTACCTTCACTAATCCTAAAACTGGAAGTGATAATGCAAAAAATAAACCAAGAGCCATTGCACCAAAAAAATGATTCTGTGTTTTTTTATTATCGATAATTTTTCCTAAAAATTTTTTATACCATTCTTGAACTCTATACGAATATTCTTCTTGTAATTTTTCAAATTTATTTTGTTCTTTATTACTAGAAAATAAAATTGCTAGCAATGGCACCATACCAAGAGCCACAAAAATAGAAGCAAGCAGAACAAAAATTATTGTAAACGGAATAGATGCAATAAATTTTCCAATTGTTCCAGAAAGGAAAAATAGTGGGGCAAAAACAGCAATAGTAGTAAATGTTCCTGCTATAAGTGGCCAGGCATATTCATAAATAGAGGCAACCGCTGCGTCGTATGAATTACCATATTTTTTTGTACGAGTATGTATAGCTTCAGTTACAACAATACCAGAATCAACTAAAATACCAATCGCAAGAATCAAAGAAAACAAAGAAACCATATTTATACTATTTCCAGAATAATATAAACCAATGAAAGCAACTACGAATGAAAGTGGGATAGAAAGTGCTGCTACTACTGATTCGCGCCAACCAATTGTCAAAAACAAAACAAGCAAAACAAGAATTACTGTCTCGATTCCAGTTCGTGTTAGTTCTGTTAAATCTTTTTGAATAAGAGCTCCACGATCAAATGAAACCACCACTTGTGCACCTAATAATTTATTTTGTTTTAATTCTTCAAGTTTTGTTTTTACATCTTTTGTAATTTTTGTTACATCACCACCTGAGTTTTTATGAACATAGAGAGTAAGAGCATTTGCCGAAGGTTCGCCTTTCACAGATGCGCGTGAATAACTTGTTGGTACAGCAAGTCCATCACTTATAAATGCAACATCACGTAAATAAACAAGGGAACCACTCTGATTTGTAATTGCTATATCTGGAATTTGATTTGGTTCATCTATTGCACCATCAAATTTAATTGGGTAATCAATATCTGAAACAGTTATATTACCAATCGGGAATGAGGCGTTCGCACCAGATAAAGCAGATATAACTTGATCAATGCGAAGATTATAATTCGCTAGTGCTTCTTTTTTTACAACAACTTGTACTTGTCTATCACGAGTACCAGAAACATCAACAGTAGAAACTCCTTTTACTTTTTTTATTTCTGTTTTTAAATCTTCACCTAAAAAAGAAAGTGCTGATGGTGATAAATCTTGAGTAACGGAAACAATAAGTATTGGCTGGTCAGAAAAATTCATCTTTGTAACACGTGGTTCATCGGCTTCTTTTGGAAAATCAATTTTTGCTTTATCAACAGCGTCTTTTAAATTTTGAATAGATGTATCAACATCTGCTTTCGCCAGAAACTGAACAACAACACTAGAAACTCCTTCGCGAGAAGTTGATGTAATCTTGTCTACATTCTCTAAATTTTGTGCTTGCTCTTCGATTTTATTTGTAATTAATTTTTCTACATCTTCAGAAGAAGCTCCGCGAAGAGTTGTCGTAACAATACCTAGCGGTAAAATAACTTCAGGGGACGATTCTTTTGGTATTGAAATAATAGAGTACAAACCACCAAAAGAAAGTGTAATTATTACTAGATACGTGAATGCTCGTTTTTTTAGAAAAAATATCCAGAATTTATACATATGTTTTTATTTTATTACACCTACTTTTTGTCCTTCTTTTAAACCACGAGCATCAGTTACTATGAGCATATCATTTGTAACACCCTCAAGAATTTGTATTTGATCTCCTAGAATAACTCCTTCTTTTACTTTATGAGCAATCAAAACATTATCTTTATCTAAACTAAAAACAAAAGAACCTTGTGGTGTAATTTTTAGAGCAGAAATAGGGATCTGAATTTTATCATTTTTAATTAATAAATTTTTTGTTTGATTACGACTAACGAAGATTTGCACCGACTGACCGTTTATAAGTAAATTTTTTCCTTCGGTAATTCCGATCCTAACTTCAATTTTTTTATTCATTGGATCAATAGCTTGAGCAATTTTTGTAACAACTCCAATAGCCCCACCGACAACAGAGACTTTATTTCCTACTGCAATTTGTTTAATATCATCATCATTAACATATGCAATTATTTCAAGAGCCCAATTATTTGAAACAACACCAACCTGAGAATTTTGTGTGATAAAATCACCAGTTTGTATTGAAAGGGAATTTAATGTTCCAGATAACGGACTACGAATAATTGTATTCTCAAGACGCGCTTTAGCTAATTGTAATGTTCCTAGTGCAACTTTTACCTGAGCTTCGGCTGATGTGGTCTCGTTTACTTCTTTGTTTGTTACCAAACTAACATTTAAAGCATTTAAAGAGCTTGTAATTAAAGAAAGGGCTGTGTTTACTGTTGTGCGAGTTGTACTTATTGTTATCTTATTAGAGTCTATTAATGTTTGTGAAAAATCTGGTGTTGGTACAGTTTTTGATAAAGCATTTGATAAATCATCTAAGAAAGTTCTAATTAGTTTTGTTTCTGTTTCTACTGTTGTTAATTCGGTTAACAAATCATAATTAATTGTTATATTGCGATTTTCTTTTTCGCGAGAAATTAACAAAGCTTCTATATCCATTCTTTCTTTTTGAATTTTATAAGTAAGTCCTGCGTCTGGAACAAGTGGTAAAAGAGTAACATGATCTGTACGCTGATCTTTAAACATGACATCAATTTTAGTATGAATTACATCATCAAGAGTGGTATACGTAGAATTTATAGTATTAAGTGCTTGAACTTTTGATTGATCAAGGGAAGTGTCACGATTTGCTTTCGCTGATTGATAGGAACCTTCAGCTTGAGTAACTTGAGCCTTCTCTGATTGATTACTAAACTCAGCAATAATATCTCCAGCAGAAACATAATCACCAAGTTTTTTATAAACAGAAGTAAGTTGTCCACTCGACTCCGCACGAATGACCGCCTCACTTTGTGATGTTACATTTCCAAGCAGTGGCAGAGGAGTAGTGTTTGACGATAAATCAGAAACAGTAGCAATTTTAACTGAATGAGAAATTAAGCCAATAGATTCATCAACTTTTTTATTTGAAAAAATTTTACTAATAATTAAAGAAACAACTAAACCAGCAACAGCGATGACCAAAACCTTCTTTAAAAGAGAAAGTTCTTTGAATTTATAGATAGTTTTGTTTATATAATGATTTATTTTTTTTAAATAGGTATTCATAGTTTTGTTTTATAACCCAAATAATACAAGGTTTTATGTTCGTCTCTTACGTGTTCTATACTATCACTTTTACTATAATTTGTCAGTTATAACTTTATTTATAAAACTGATTGCAAAACCATTAAAACGTTGACTTTAATTATTGGGGTAGTAGACTATATAACATATGAATCCAAATGACATTCCTCAAGAACTTAGAGAACCAGAACAAATTATTTTACCTAAAAATAATGAAAAAATAATGACAATAGAGGACTTACTAGGACCAGAAAATAATTATGAAGCTATTATAGTTGATCTGAAAGAGCTTTGTAATAATTATAAAGATTTTATTTTTTCAGATAATGCAGAAAGAGGTGCTCACTTTTCAAGTATGATTTCTAAAGAACAAGATCACTCAAAATATTATGAGGCTAATAAAAAATGGGTAAACATCGTATACAAATATAAAATACCAATAGATAAACTAAATTCTCTAAGTAAGGCATTGTACTGTAAAGGAGAAAAACAAATAGCTAAACAGTTAGATTTAGGATTAACTATTTATGAACAAAGAAACGCAGAGGATTATTTTAAAAATATAACCTGTCCCAACTAAAAACATGTCTAAACTATACCTATACGGAAAAAATTCGCTAATAGAAGCTATTGATTCAATAAAAGAAGGGAACACTGATTTAATCGGTGAGGTTTTTATAACAACACAAGCAGAAAATGATGAGAGAGTTATGAGTACACTTAAATCTGCGAAAATTTCTTATGAAAAAAGAACTTCTCAAGAAATAGAAAGCTTAGTTGGTAGAGATGTAATACATCAAGGGGTCTGTGCTTTAATCAATGAAAAAGCCTTGTACACTAGCCTAAACGAAGTATTAGGGAAAGCAAAAAGTTCAAATAAGAATAATTTATTTGTTTTACTTGATGAATTAGAAGACCCTCACAATGTTGGAGCTATTATTCGTAGTGCTGTAGCTTTCGGAGCTGACGCAATTCTTCTTCCAGAAAATAATCAGACTCACATCACAGGAACAGTTATTAAAACTTCATCGGGGATGGTATTCAAAATTCCTATAGTGAAAATAGGAAACATTAATACAACAATAAGGGAATTAAAAGATGAGCACTTTTGGACTTATGGATTAGCTGGTAATGGCGACACAAAACTAACTGAAACTAAATTTGACAGCAATGTGGTTATAGTTGTAGGTGGTGAAGGTAAAGGAATCAGAGAGCAAACACTCAAACTATGCGACTTCAAACTATCTATACCAATTAATAAAAGATGTGAATCATTAAATGCTTCAAATGCTGTAGCTGTAACGTTGTATGAATTTAGTAAGCAAAATAATTTATAAAAATTAATTTAATTATATGGATCAAATAATAAATAAAGAAGGACAAGTAAATATAGCCGGTTTGGATAATTTACTAACTTCTAACTTAACACATAACATAGCAATAACTTTTATGATTTTTGTAATTTTATTTACTGTATCAATAGTATTAAAAGGATACTCCATGTGGTATTCAGCTAGAAACAATCAAAAGTGGTGGTTCATATCATTACTAACAGTAAACACTCTAGGAATACTTGAAATTATATATTTAATCTTTTATAAGGACAAGAAGGTATCAGAAGATACTAAAGTCGACAATCACACAATAGAAATTAAATAGGGATATAATAAATAAAATAATAATTAAAACACAGATAATATCAATCTGTGTTTTATATTAGAAGAGTAAGGGAGTAATAAAACAGATTGTATATAAGTGTTGATATATAAAGCTTTTTTTAATATAGGTAATGTCGCACAATATATCTTTTACGACATAAGGTCGTATAGTTATCCACAGAGCATTGATGTTTGATGTCAATAGTCCTAATATTATTTCTTTAACTTTAAAAAAGCATTCTTGCCTGCAACGTATCCGGTTGTCCAACACAACTGAAGTGAGTAGCCACCAGATGGTCTAGAAACATTCAGCAAATCACCAACAATGAATAAATTATCAATTAATTTACTTTGCATCGTTCTCATGTCGATCTCCCCTAGCGAGACTCCCCCATCAGATATGACAGCTTTGTCAAAACCCATAAGCGACTTGATGTTGTGTGTAAAATTTTTACATTCTAAAATTATTTTTGTACGCATATCATGTGTTACGATATTAACTTTTGTATCTGGTGATATACCAGATTTATTTAAAATAATATCAACCATATTTTGAGACATCATTTCCACTAAAACATTTTTTATATTTTTATTTTGGTTTTTATCAAACAACTGAAGCAATTTAAAATGAAAATGTTTCTCGTCTAAACCAGGAAACATATCAACATGCAATGTAACACTACCTTCACTTAATAATTCTCCAACTTTTTTTGAAGAATTCATTATTGTTGGACCACTCACTCCAAAATGAGTAAATAAAAGATTACCTATTTTAGAAAATGATTTTTTACCATCAATCTTAAAAGTTAATTTCACATCTGTTAATGATTCTCCTTGAAGTTCTTCATAAACCTTATCAAGTGCAAGTGGCACAATAGACGGTGTCGGTGTATCAACCTTGTGCCCAAATGATTTCAACCATTTAAAACCATCACCTGTTGAACCTGTTTCTGGATGAGAAAGACCACCTGTAGCAAGTATATAACTATCTGCTGTCCATATCTCATCTACTGTTTGAATATTTTTAATCAAATTATTTTCTATTTCAATTCGTTTTATTTCTGTATTATTTTTTAATTTAACACTAAATTTTTTTAATTCATTAAATAAAATTTCATAAACATCGTGAGCTTTATCACTAATCGGAAAAACGCGAAGTTTTTCTTCTGTTTTTAATTTTAGACCTCGATTTTCGAAAAAATTAAAAGTATCTTTAACACCAAATTCTGCAAATGGTGAATATAAAAATTTTGAAGACTCACCATAGTTACTAAGTAACTTATGAACATCAAACTCTGCATTTGTAATATTACATCTTCCCCCTCCAGTAATTTTTAATTTCTCTCCAAAAAATTTATTTTTATCAAACAAAACAACCTTTGCACCCAACGATGAAGAAACAGCTGCTGACATAAGTCCTGCTGATCCACCACCAATTATTATCATATCTGTATGTATAGTTTTTTTATTAGTCACACGATTTATTTAATTTTATAAAAGAAAAACCAAGCAAAAAATATACCTATAATAATTACTATTGAAAATATAATTAATGCAAAAGCTGGATATGTAAAAGTTATCATATTTTTGGATTATAACACAATAATTTTTCTAAAAATACCCTCTAAAGATAAGATATCGGATCAAGATATCCATTATGAGGAGAAACAGGCATAACTAAATATGTTCCACAAACCCTACTCTTATATTCAGTTGGTGATGTAATATGAACAGCATCTGAGGCAAAAACCGTAAAATGAAGATGCGGGCCTGTAGCATAACCAGTATTACCAGATAAAGCTATCTCTTCTCCTTCTCTAACTGTTTGACCTGCTGTAACTTTAATCAAAGATAGATGTCCATAAAGAGTGGTTAGACCATTTGCGTGTTTTATTAATACCCATTTACCATAAGAGACTCTAGAGCAAGCAAGATCTGTATTACCTGTCCCCACAACAACACCCGATCTTGCTGAGTGAACAGGTGTGCCAACAGATGCAGCAAAATCAACACCATTATGTTCAGCACCGTTATACTTACCTTTAGAAAAATCAGTGTTACCAAAATACTGAGTTATTCTAACAATACTAAGAGGGTATGACAAAACCCCTTTTCCTGGTGCTGGTATTTTTTTAGTATCAACAATCATACTTAATTTAGATTCTATATCAAAAAGTTCAGAGTCCAATGCTTCTCTTTTTGCTTTTCTTTCGGCTAAAAGTTTCTGATAATCACTTTCTTTGTTTTTTGTTTCTAATAGTAAACGATTCTTTTCGTCTGATGTTTGATCTATTAATTTTTTCTGATCAGACAAATCATTATTCAAAGGAACAAGTGTTTGTTTATGTTCTTCAAAAACAGTTTTAGTATTACTTAAATCTTTTTTGTCATCTTTTAAATTACTAACACATGTATTGACTGAATGACTCATATCACCTTCTTCTTTAATAACTTTAAGAGTATCACCAAAATTTAATTTGTTAGTTAAAATACCTAAAAAAGGAGGCAGGTCTGATTCTTTCTTGTAAATACTTTTTAAAAGCTCTGCGAGTGCTTTACTATTTGTTTCAATTTTATTTTCTGTTATTGATATTTTCCCTTCAGTTTGTTTAATGTTTGTTTCTGTCTCAATTGTTTGTAATTTTATTTTATCTATTTGTTTAAGTAAAGCTTTTTTTCTAGTCTCTAGAGAAGCTAAAGCTTGTTTTAAAGTCTTCGCCTCCCCTTGTGTTTGGTTTATTTGTTTATTGTATTCTGCTATCTCTTTGTCTAATGATTTAATCTGAGAAGATAAATTATTCATACTAGAATTAAGCTCATCTATTGTTGCAGAATAAACAACTAAAGGTACTGCTATAAATAAACTTAAAAATATTTTTTTATAAAAAGAACGTGGCCACATAAATTTTATGAAGAAAGAATATTTATTGCATTTTTAATACGAATAATTGATTCTTCTTTTCCTAAAACATAAAGAAGCATGAACGGGTCAGGTGATTTATCTCTAGTAGATAAAGACACACGAAGTGGTGAGAGTACCTCCCCTTTTCCATTCTCGTTTGCATAAGCATAAACAACTTCTTTTATTTTTTCTACATTAGAAAAATTTAAGGTATCCATCATGGATAGGATATAATTCAAGTGTTTGATAATATTTTCTTTCGTGGTTTCTTTCCATAAAAGTTTTTCTAATACTGGAGTTTCTCTTTCTTTAAAATAAGAAAATTCATTTACGACTTCTGAAAGTTCCCCATAATGAGTAATGCGCTCAATAATTGTTATTTGTAATTTTTTTAGTAATTCATCATCGTAATCATTAAAATATTTTTTAATGATTGCAAACTGTTCTTCTTTTGATTCTAATTTAATATGTTCTTTGTTTGTCCAGTTTAATTTTTCTTCATTTAAGATTGCGCTACCTTTTTGAATTTTTAACATATCAAAAACATTTACTAATTCATCTAAAGTAAATATTTCTTTCTCTCCTCCTGGATTAAAACCAATAAGTGCAATAAAATTTAAAATTGCTGATGGTAAATAACCTTTATCTTTATATGACGTAACCGGAAGAGCCCCTTTTCTTTTTGAAAGCTTTGTTCTGTCTGGTGATAAGACAAGAGGTAGATGGGCATAATTTGGATGAGGAAATCCAAGCGCTTCTTGTATCAACATTTGTCTTGGTGTGTTTGGTATATGATCTTCTCCGCGAAGTATATGTGTTATACCTTCTTCAAAATCATCAACGACTACAGCCAAATGAAAAAGTGGCTCTGTTATAGATTTAGCAATGACAAAATCTTCCAAATCTGTTGTGTCTGTTGCAATGGAACCACGAATCAAATCATTGAACACCACAACTTTATTTGGATTTTTAAAACGAACAATTTCTTTTATAACACCACTTCCATCTTTAGCTTCTTCTTTTGAAATGTAAGCTTTGCCTTCACTAATTAATTTATTTAAATAAAATGTGTGACGTTCTATATTCTCACTCTGACGAAAAAATTTATCATATTTAAGACCAAGCCACTCTAAACTCTCTAAAATATTATCTTCAAATTCTTTTTTACTTCTTTCTCTATCTGTATCCTCAATACGCAAAATAAATTCACCATCATTTTTACGAGCAAATAAATAAGCGAAGACAGCGGTTCGATAATTACCAAGATGTAAAAGTCCTGTTGGACTAGGTGCAAAACGTGTAACTATTTTAGATGTATAAGAAATATTATCAGACATAAATTAATAATGGGTTAGAGCAATTTTAATTATTTCTTTTGCAATTACACTTCCTGCGTCTCTTGTGTAATCAAAATAATGACAACCAGTAATCATCTTTTCATAATTTTCTTTATTGTTTAAAATATCAGATAAAGTTTTTAAGAAAATTTCTTTTGTGAAATTATCTTCTTCTAAAACAGCTCCAGCTTGTTCTCTGGCATAAGTGTAAGCGTTTGATTTTTGGTCACGACTTATATTTTCTGGAATAGGAATCACAATACTTGGCAATTGCCATAATGCTATTTCAAACAAAGATGATCCCGCTCTTGTAATCATTAAATCTACTTTTGGATAAAATATTGAAACATCCAAAAATCCTTGTATATAATATCTATCTTTAAATGGATGTGTTTTAATAACCGAATTAGACAAAACTTTCATGTCTTCAAGATTATTTTGTCCAACTTGATGAACGATATCATACTTATCTAAAAGTGAAGGCAATAAGTCTATTATTTCACTATTTATTCTCTGACTACCTTGTGAACCACCAAGAATAAAAATAGTATATCTATCTTTCTTTTCCCAAACCCTTTTATAACCAACAGGTGGTAATTTTCTTTCCATAATTGGAAGACCAACTAGTGCAATATTTTTATTATTAAAATATTTTGATGCCTCCTTATAAGAAATAGCGACTCTTTTTGCAATTTTACCAGCGAAGATAGTTGTTCTTCCTGCAACACTATCACTTTCATGTACAACTATTGGTATAGCGAGTAATTTTGCAGCGATGATAACAGGAAAGCTTGCATAACCACCTTTTGCAAAAACAACATCAGGATAAATATTATAAAGTTTAAATATAGAAACAAATATACCAAAAATATTTTTAAATATACTAAAAAAATTATCAATCGATGGATAAACAGTAAATTTTCCAGAAGGAATTTGAATAAATTTAATTCTTAAATCAAAAAGAGATTTTTCATTATAAGGGGCATCTGAAAAAAAATAAATTTCTGGGCTTACCAATTTTTGATTAAAAACTTCTTTACGTAAAGATTCAGCCACTGCTATAAGTGGATAAAAATGACCCCCGCCCGCTCCTGTTAAAACTATTTTCATAATATTCTTGATTTAGAAATGTTAAGTAAGACACCAATCTCAAAAAGAGAAACCATTAATGCTGTTCCTCCATGAGAAACAAAAGGTAGAGGAACGCCTGTAAGTGGGGTAAGACCAATCATAGACGAAATATTTAGTGTTGCTTGAGATAGTATAATAACTACAATACCTATACCAAGCAACATTCCAAAATTACTCTCTGAATTCATTGATATTATATAGCCCCTAATACCTAATATACCATAAAAAAATACTAAAATAATAACACCAAGGAAACCTAGTTCTTCTGCAAGGACAGCAAAAATAGAATCCCCTATTGGTTCAGGTAAATAATTAAACTTTTGGACACTTTGTCCAAGTCCACGACCTAAAAATCCTCCACCACCAATAGCAATTAACGATTGATTAAGTTGCCAAGATGACCCCCTAACATCTTGTGACGAATCAAAAAACGTAACTACTCGATCCATCATATATGGTCTAAAATAAATAAGTGAGACTACTCCTAATAGACAACTTAAAAATAAAATCATTATGTGTTTTTTCCTAGCACCACCAATAAAATAAACAAAAAAAGAAGCTGTCATAATAATAAGAAAAGTTCCAAAATCTGGTTGTGCTAGCATGATAACTGAAACCAAAGCTGATGCAAAAGCATAAGGAAGAAGACCATATTTAAAATCTTTAAATTTATCTCTATAAGTTGAACACCACATAGCTATAAAAACTACAAAAGAAAATTTCAAAAATTCACTAGGCTGTAAACTAAAAAAACCTAAATCTATCCATCTATGTGCTCCACCATGAAAGAGTGACAACGCGGGAATAAAAACTAATGAAGTAAAAACAAGAGTTAATCCAAAAATAATATATGCATATTTTTTATAAAACCTAAAAGGAATATTCATTCCTAAAATCATAGCGATTGCCCCACCACACAAAGCATATATAAGTTGGCTTTTTAAAACAGCAAAAAATTTTACATCATTATATGAAAGTATGCCAAGTGCCGAAGAAGAAAAAACAATTAAACCAAAAATAACTAGAAAAATTGTTGTGAAAAATAATTTTTTATCAATCAAAGAAAACATATTATCCAATAAGTGCAATAATAACACCAAACATTGCACATATATATGAGACTATCCAATAACGCATAGACACTTTGTGACTTGGCCAACCTTTTGCTTGAAAATGATTATGAAGTGGAGCGACTATAAACAACTTTCTTTTGAAAAACTTTTTCCAGAACAATTGAAGAATTACTGACATTGTTGTAACAACGAGTGGAAAAGCAATAATTGGTAAATACATAACTGAGTCTGTTAAAAATGCAATAACTGATAAAGAAAGAGACAGCGAAAGCATTCCTGTTTCTGATAATTGAAAAGCTGCCGGAGGAATATTAAACCAAAGGAAGGCCATAATTCCCCCAACTATAACAAAACAAAAAGCAGACAAGTCTATTTGTCCATGCGCATAGGCAATCATTCCATAGGCGGTAAATACTGCGGATAATATTCCACCAGAAAGACCGTCTACTCCATCAATAATTCCTGTCGAAAAAGTAGCTAGTGTAACTAAAACGAAAAATAAAATAAATAATAATCCACCTAAATGAAAATCTCCAGAGAATGGAATATACACACTATCGATTCCTAATTTAGAATAAAACCAATACCCAGCATAAAGACCAAGTAGTGCAACCGCAATAAATCTTTTATAAAATGAAAGACCTCCGCCAATATAATTTCCTGATTTATTAAAATATTCTACAACAAGTAAATCATCAATCGCTCCAACAACTGCTCCAACAATCATCGCCATAAGAGGAAGCCATGTCTGGTTACGAGAAAGGAATTCTAGTTTAGTTGTAATTTCTGTTGGAAATAAATGTGAAATAGACCAAAACAAAAACATTGTTATAAAAACAGAAAGCCACACCACCATCCCACCCATTCTTGGTAATTTTTTTTCTTCATCATTATGAATCTTAGCTGTAATCGGACTATCTTTTCCGTCGATTGATTTAGAAACTGATTTCTTTTTCCAAATTTTATTTTTAACTAAAACATCAATAACAAAAGGTGCAATAATAATTCCAACAATAAAAGAAACAACTGCTGGAAGCAACACTTTAAATGGATCAAGAGATAACATAATTAATATATTATATCACAAGAAATAGTAGGTTGTTAATTATAACCACATAAAATTAATCTTACTTTATCGCCTCCTTTGTGGCTTCGTAAAGTTTGTAAGCGTCGGTAAATCTTCCCTCTTTTGTAGAATTAAGAACCACAATCGCGATTGGATGACCTAAAGATAAATCAAAAGTAATCACTAAATTACCAC
>CAIQWN010000033.1 GCA_903875555.1 uncultured bacterium | reverse complement strand
TTTCTTTTGCCAGAACAGTTCTTGTATTTTCTCTCTTTCTTCAATCGTAAAATGCTTATAATTCATACACTTTTAATTATATTTAATATATTAAAGTGTTGCACTTACTTGTTGAACTCACTAATGTATTTAAAACCATTAACTACAAACCACCAACTATTTAGGCTCCCATTAGTTTTCTGTAAACCTCAACCAAAGCTCGAGTGTCGGCAAGAGCAGTGTGGGCTTTTGTATTATCTACTTTTAATAATTCACAAAGTGCGCGAAGAGAAAATCTATCCGCAAGTGGTGCATCATACAAACGAGCAAATGCAATTGAGATCGTATCTAATTTTCCATAATGCATTCTATTTTCTACTCCAGTTTTTTCGAAAGCTTTCGCGACAAAATTATAATCAAACGTTAAATTATGGGATACAAATGTACAACTTTCTGTTAATTTTGCAAACTCTTCCATTACACCTTTGAGTGGTGATGCGAACATCCAATCAACTTCATTGTATCCGTTTACACGTAGCGCTTGCTCCTCTGCAGTTTCCAAATGTTCTGGTTTGATCTTCCACTCCTTTTCAGTTATTATCTCAAGCTTAGGCCCCTTTCCTGGTCTCTCAACCTGCTTTGCAATAATCACAGCAAGTTCAATGATCTCGTGTTTCTCTGGATCTGTTCCTGTTGTTTCGGTATCGATAAATGCAAGGTTGTGTAATTTCATAATTAGTTGGTAGTTATTCGTTGGTCGTTAAATTCTTTTTGATGCATAAAGTATAACACAAAAATTTTCTTTGAAAATTTTTACCTTTCTAACGAATAACTTCCTAACGACCAACGGCTACCTCAGGTATTTCTGAATATTCCTCTTGTGTTCTTCAAAAGTTTTTGAGTAATACATATTTCCATCATGACCAGTTAGATAATAAAGATAATTTGTTGTAGTTGGATGAAATACAGCATAAATAGAATTTAATCCCGGATTATTTACAGGTTTACTTGGTAAACCTTTTTGTTTATAAGTTTCTGTGGCCACATCAACCTGCAATCTCATACCTTCTTTTAATCTTCTTTGAAGAATACCTGATACTATCTGCATATCTTCTTTAGTTTTCGCTTCCCCTTCTATAATAGAAGCAAGAATGATTACATCTTCTTTGTTTTTCAATACAACAGGAATATTTTCGTTACCAAAATTTTCTAAATACTTTTTATCAAATAATTCATTCATTTTATTTATGATTCTGTTTTCATCATAAGATGGAAGTAAGAAGTATGTCTCTGGAAACAGTTTCCCATAAACATTCATTTCTGAAATTTTTGCAAGGAAAGACCTTGCAGAAATATTTGGTAATGCTTCATTTATTTTTTTTGCGATATCTTCATTTGTATTTCCTTCTGGGATTGTTACTTTTATTAGCGGTTGATCTGGACCTGATTGGAAAATTCTTTTGGCAACCGCACCAAGAGTGATTGGTTCATTAAATTTATAAAAACCAATTTGCATGTTTCTATCTTTACCTTCGAAAGAAACAAAGACTCGAAACCAAAGAGCGGAAGTTATGATATGTTTTTGTTCAAGACGAACACTTACACTTTTTAAACTTTCATTTTCTTCAATCAAAAAAGTTTCGTTTTGTGGAAAATCTTTTGGAACATTTTTTACAACGTTAAAACCATAAATAAATACCACAAGAAACAGAAAAGTAAAAAAGTATTTAAAATTCTTCATAGTTATTATAATTATAACAAAATTAAACACTGACAACTAACTCTCTATCTAGGGATATTCATTGGGGCTACAGCCTTTGCAGAATCAATTCTAGGAAGTGTTGGCACTGAAGCAACTTGTCCTGGGAAGTGATAAAGTGTCGCGAGTTCTTCCGTATTCAGAACACTTATATCGTTTGATTCAGGGTGAGAAAAAGGATAAAGAAAAACCTCATAAAACATACGCCAAATCTTTCTATGTCTCATAGAAAATCTCCAAAAATATATATCTTCCATGCTTTCCAAAAATTTTCTTGTCTTTATAGGAGGAATATGAGGATAAAAACCTTCTCTTTCTACGTATGCCTCAAACATTTCTTCTTGTCTCCATTTAGTTCTTCTTCCACCTAAATCTTCCCAAGGTTGTTCGTACGGAGCACATATTGTTCTAATACCTATACTGTTATCACCGCCATTAAATGGACGCATAATGCTCAAAATATGCTGAACGTGATCTCCATTAAAAGAATTTTTTCCATTTACATTTTTTACGACATACATCAAACGAATAACAGCACGACCTGTTGGTTTAGACATTTTTTTATTTATAGATTCAATCTCATCTTTTTCTTCAACAGTTAATTCGTTTTCTTTTATTTTTGTTTCTTGATCTTCTGCATAAGTAAGGGGTGTTGGAACAAAGATTTCTCCAACTTTTTTCATATCATTTTTAACATTACCGTATTGATCAAAAACAATCGATCCCTTTTTAATTTTTGTAACTTTACGAATTTGGTTTTTCCTTTCTTCTGCAAGTTTTTTTAAAGTAAATCGTTTATGTGTTTGCTCATTAACAAAAGTTTCAGGAAATTTATCACCATTAAATGTCCCTGCTTCGTCTTGAATAATAATTTGATACCAAACGAATTCTCCTTTACCCATTTGACCCATAAATTCAAGCAATGGAACTAATGGATCAATTTTATATTCTTCTTTTGGATCTTTATCTAATTTATAATCGACATAAGTTTTTATCGGCAAAAAATCTGCTTTCATTTTATAATCTTTACCGTCTTTCTTTTTATAAGGCTGTTTAGTTTCTGGATCAAACGGCGTCCAACTTTCTCCTGTTCCATAAGTAATACCCCACATACCTGAATCTTTACTTTTGTGATGATAATGAACTAATTTTGTATAATCATCACTAGCAAGAGTAACTTCTATCCCTGGGTATTGCGCATAAAGATTTGACTCAACGAGAGGCCTAAACTTTTTATGCATTCTAATATAAAAATGTATCGTTCCTTCAAGTGAGGCAATTTCCAAAGAAAAATATACTGGCAGATTACCTAAAAAATGTCTTTTGTAAACATGTCCAACACCTCCACCTTGAAACATAGAACGAATTACGTTTTCCATCGCTTCTGGAGATTTAAAAATATCACGAGGAAGTTTAATCTCGAGCATTATAGAATCTTTATTGAAAGCATTTAAAAATCTCTGATGTAAATACAGCATCCAAAAACGCCAAACATAAACCATTAACAAAAAAAGTATACCCGAGTAAAATAATATCAAAATTAAATCTATAAAAAATTGCGATTGCATTAGATATATTATAGCAGGAAAGTCGAGAGTAGAAAGTGGAGAGTAAAAGATTCAAACCGCGTCGTAGACGCGGTTTGAAATTACTTTAATCACAAAACTTAAAAAGTCAGAAATTATTCCAGATACGCGAAGCAACGAATTTTTGGAAGAAGACGTACAACTGTACGACGACTGACAAAAATGAAGTTGCGACAAAGTAGATGGGATGATTTATGACTTTTTTATGCTAATAACCAAAGGCCGTCTTTATTCTTTTTAAACTCCTTACTATTCTGTAAATTAACAATCACAGTGTTAGGCTTTACCATTCTCTTTGCAAGAACCAACTTAACAAGTTCATCTTTTCCTAGAGGTCTTTTTTCTTCTTTCATAACTGTTTCGATAACATCACGAACAACACCACCTGTATGTCCCCAATCCTTTAAACCGTACATACCACGTCCAACAAGAACAAACCTATCATCTTTAATTAGTTCATTATGACAAGTAGCAACGTGCGCCTTTTTTCCAAAAATTTTGTTTATCTCAGAAGCCACATCTTTGAAGTGCATTGGTTCACCTTTCTTTCTCATAATCAAATATGCATAATCTTTTATACCACGAGCTTTAATATGTGGAGAAGATGTATGTCCCCATTCATTTAATTGATTCTTACCTATAGCTTTAGAAAGCGCTAAATATCTATAAATAACTTCTTTGTTATTTTTATATTCTTTTAAAGTTTCTCCTAAATGCTTCAAGAAGCGTTCATAAATTTCTTCTTCCTTTACTAATTCTTCCGGTGTGATCGATTCATAAAGACCATTTAATGCATTACGAACATTCTCAGCATTTTCTTTATTTACAGAAAAATGTGGATGAAAAATATCGTCACCTTTATGTTTTATAAAATTATCACCAAGAGCAAGATATAAATTAATATGATTTTGAATAACTGGATCCTTAGAAATATGTTTCATTAAATGATCTTCTGATACGACTAAACCTAAATCCTTAATTACTTTCTTTAATTCATCAAATATAAAAAGATTGTCTTTGTATTCTTTTGACTTTTTAATTGTTGCTAATGCAAAATTTTCTATTTGTCTAACACGTTCACGAGTGATACCATAATTCTTACCAATTGATTCAAGAGTCATTCTATCTGGTTTATTTAAACCATAACGATTAACAATAATCTCACGTGTTCGTGGATTAAGTGTTGTTAGCAGTTTTGTTGAAACCGCTTTTGGTTTAAAGGTAATAACTGACATAATTTATGGTTTTGTTTAATAGATACTATACTACTATACTTTGTTAAAAGAGTCAAATTAAGACATTAACGAGTTTATTTTTGACAAAGATAACCTTTTTTGTCTCTTTACTATCAACATTTCTTATATAGAATTCTTCTTTTTTTATTTTTTCCAAAACCTCATCTTGTGTAGAATCTATATTGATTTCAATAGTCCCACGAAGCTTTCCATTTATTTGAACAGCCAAAATCACAGTATTTTTTATTAATTTATTCTCATTAAATACTGGCCAATTGTTCAAATGTATACTTTCTTTATTTCCAAGATTTGACCAAAGTTCTTCTGTAATAAACGGCGCAAAAGGTGCGAGTATCAAAATAAACTTTTCAAAATCTTTTTTAGAAATGTTATTCACTTCTTCAAAATTATTAAGCAAAATCATCATTTGAGAAATAGCTGTATTAAATTTAAAATTTTCTATATCCTCACTAACTTTTTTTATAGTTTGATTCAATAAAACTTCATCAACATCACTTTCAAATTCATTTTTTTCTTCTTGTTTTTTTTGTTTTGAGAAAAAATTAAGTTTACTAACAATTGATGATACTTCTTTTTGAATAGAATCACTAACCCTAGTAATAAAATTAATTTTATTAACTATTAACGATATTTCTTCTTGAAGATACTCGTCTTCTTTGTTTTTTACTGTTTTATTATTTGTGGATTTTTTTTGATCAATACTCTTTAATAAAAGTTTTGTCTTTTCACCATAAACCTTGTCTAATAATTTATTAACTCTTTCTAAAAATCTATACACTCCTGCAATATTTTTTGTATTCCAAGCTGCCGACTGATCAAATGAACCCATAAACATTTCATAAAGACGAAGTGCGTCTGCTCCGTATTCATTTACAACATCATCTGGATTCACCACATTCCCCCAACGTTTACTCATCTTACGACCATCCTCCGCTTGAATTAGACCAACATTTTGTAATCTCATAAATGGTTCTTCGTAATTTACTAAGCCGATATCAAAAAGAAATTTATGCCAAAAACGCGCATAGATTAAATGTCTAGTTGCATGTTCTGCTCCACCAACATAAAAATCTACAGGTGACCATTTTTTTTCTTTATCTTTATCAATTAAAACCTTATCATTATGTGGATCAATATATCTTAAATAATACCAAGATGATCCAGCCCAGTTTGGCATTGTATTCGTTTCTCTTTTAAACAACCTTGCTCCTTTTTCATTCTTTCCACATGATATAAATTCATTATCTTTATTTATATATCCATAAATATCTACCCAGTCTTTTATATTAGCAAGCGGTGACTCACCTGTCCCCGTTGGAACATAATTTTCTACATCAGGAAGTAAAACTGGTAGTTCACTATCAGCAACAATAAATGGTTTGTGGTTTTCATCAAAAACTATAGGAAATGGTTCACCCCAATAACGCTGACGTGCAAAAACCCAATCACGAAGTTTTGTTTTCTTTACAATTTTACCTCCAATTTTTTCTGTAATTTTTATTCTAGCGTCTAAGCTTGAAAGTCCATTGTACTCACCTGAATTAACCAAAATCCCATCATCTTTATGAGTGTTATCATTTTCATTTTTTAGACGGGTAAGCCAAAAAGATAATTCTGAATTAATCATTTTTCCTGGAACAAAATCACTTTCATCTATCCATAAAATTTCGTTACCTTCATTTTCACCATCAATAGCTATGTCTTCTCTCTTATCACTTACGAGTTCAAAATAAACCGCTGATGCAATAGCTAATCTATTTTCATCTTTATGTGGAGCAAAATATCCAGCTTGAACAGGATTACCTAATATTCGTTTGAATTTAATATCAACATATCCAGTCTCTTCTTTTAATTCTCTCTTCGCAGCCTCTATCAAATCTTCACCTTCTTCAACACCACCAATCACAACTGTGTCCCAATGATGAATACTGTTACGTAATATTAAATATTTCTTATTCTTTGGATCATATACTATCGCATGCACATTTCTTCTTGTCTTGGTTGGTTTATCGTCTCTTGGCACATTTACATGATCAATAACATACGGACGAACAACTTCCTTTATTGGAATATTAAATTTATTTGCAAATTCAAAATCCCTATCATCATGTGCTGGAACTGCCATAATTGCACCAGTCCCATAATTTGGAAGAACATAGTCAGCAATATAAACCGGAACTTCTTCTCCATTTGCTGGATTAATTGCATTAACCCAATTAAGACGCACCCCTGTTTTTTCTCTGCCTATTCCACCTCTTTCAATGTCAGTTTTTTGTTCTGTTTGTTTTATATATTTTTCTACCTCTTCACGATTTTTTATAACATTTTTTTGTAATAATTTTTCTACAAGTTTGTGTTCTGGTGCAAGCACACAATAAGTACAACCAAAGATAGTGTCTGTACGAGTTGTAAACACTGTAAATTTATATTCATCAGAAAAATTTTTAATGACGAAATCAATTTCGGATCCAGTAGATATTCCTATCCAATTTCTTTGACTTTCTTTTATTGATTCTGGCCAGTTTAATTGATCTAAGTCTTTAACCAATCTTTCTGCGTAATCTGTAATTTTAATTACCCACTGACGAATTGGTTTCTTTTCTACAATACTTCCACATCTTTCACATTTACCATCTTCTAGGTCTTCGTTAGCTAAACCTGTTTTACAAGACGGACACCAATTTATTGGTTCATTGCTCTCATACATTAAACCTTTTTTAAACATTTGTTTTATTGTCCACTGTGTCCATTTATAAAATTCTGGATCTGCAGTATTTATCTCTCTTTCCCAATCATAATTAAAACCAATTAAAGCTAACTGTTCTTTGAATCTTTTAATATTATTGTTTGAAGCTACACGAGGATGAATTTTATTTTTTATAGCAAACTCTTCTGTTGGAAGACCAAACGTGTCCCAACCCATTGGATGAAGAACATTATATCCTTGCATCTTTTTCATTCTTGAGTAAACATCTGTAGCAATATAACCTTTTGGATGACCAACATGAAGACCGTCACCAGACGGAAAAGGAAACATATCAAGCACGTACATTTTTTTCTTGTCTTTGTCGGTAGAAGTTTTGTAGATTTTTTCAGCAATCCATTTCTCTTTCCATTTCTTCTCTATTTCTTTAAAGTTATATTCTGACATCTATTTATAATATCAAAAATATAAGGAATTAGAAAATACAAAAATGAGTCGCCATAGGCGACTCATTTTTGTATTTAAGAAATAATTATTCCTTAGTCATAAAATTATATTCTGTTCCTTTGAAAACTTTATCTGTAATTGTTCCAATGTAACAATTTCTACCAACAACATGATCATTCATTTGACTATTCCTATTATCATAATAATTATTTACATTTTTCATTGTGTCGCTTTTTGATTCAAAATTAGCACACAACTTAAATATTGCAGGCTTTTGTATAACTTCACAACCAGATAGTAAATAATTGCAATTTGCAACATTTGTTACATTTGTTACAAATGTTGCTGAATTATCATATAAACCATTGTCTATAACTTTATATTCATATTCTTCATTAGTTACAGGATCAACAACAGATGTACCATAACCTAATTTAATTTTTATATCACTTAATGATTTTGGTAACTCTCTGTTATTTTTATATTCCGTAAGCACTTGATTACTGATAGCGGTCAAAGTCGTCACTCTTTGTGTATCTAACTTTTGCTTTCGAACATCAGAAGGAGTTCCAATAATAGAAATACTCCAAATAACTGAACCTAAAACTAAAACAACTGAAACTATTGCAAACATATTTGGGATAAAACTTTTTTGTGTGTAATCTCTTTTTGTTAAATAGTAATAGTAACTAGAAATTATAATAGAGACAAGGATTACAAACAAAACTTTTAAGAAAAATCTAGGAGATGTCTCTCCTCCTAAGAAAAAATATATTGTTGTAATTAATGAACCAATAATAGAAATACCTGAAATAAATAGAGCGCCAAATAAAGTAAACTTACGAATACCTAAATCTTTTTTAGAAAGATCTTTTTCAATATCTCTCGCTGCAACATGTGAAATTATTATATAAATTGGAAAAATAACAATAAGAATTGATATTGACCATCGTAAACTATCAAAAGAATAAATATAATTGTAATTATTATTTAGAGCGTCAGGGAAAGCTTTATTAATAGCTTCAAATACAACATTAATAATATTCCAAACACTCACAATAAGCGAAATAAGTATACCAATATAAACAATTGCATCTTTTGTTGTTGGAATAACTTTTTGAGAAACTTGATTATTTAAATTTGGTTCCATATTTATTAAATTAATTTTTAATAAATATATTATAACACGACTACTCCCTCTTCATTCCAAAAATGTGGAGAGCGAAGTTTACAGCAGACAAAACGATTGAAAAGAAAATTGCCATCATCAAACTGGGAATATAAAATCCCGGAACAATTAAACTTGCTAAATAAATCATCGCACCGTTTATAACAAATGAAAAGAGTCCTAAAGTTAAAGCATTAATCGGCAAAGTAATAATATGAAGAACAGGTTTGATTGTGTGATTAATTATTGCAATAACAATCACAGACACAAGTGCAATCCATAAAGTATGAACAGAGAAAGAAATAGGAACACCAACTTTGGTTATATAACTTGTTACGAGAATTGCAACAATACGTAAAAATATATGTAGGTGAATCATATTTATGAATTTAAAAGTTTATGAATATCTTCTAATTCTTCTTTACTAGCACTATAAATATTTTTTACATCTAAATCAGCACCACTGTTTGTTGGGATCAATTTTATATGAGCATGTGGAACCTCATAACCTTCAACAATCATACAAACACGTTTACAATTTAATTTTGATTTCAATATTTGTGCAATATATTGAGTTCTTTTTAAGAGACTCGCATATGTGTCTGGATCTAAATCATAAATATAATCAATTTCTTTTCTTGGAACAAGTAATACTTGACCCTTTTGTAATGGATTAATATCTAAAAACACAACAGCTATTTCATCTTCATAAATTTTATAAGAAGGTAATTCTCCGTTTATAATTTTAGTAAAAATTGTAGACATAAATTAATTATAACATAAACTATTTCATATATTCTGTGTTGTCGCGAAGATATTCAAGTACATCCTTCATAGCAAATATGGCTCCATGGACATAAGTTTTGGGTCCTTTTTCCATAATCACCACGAAAGTATATTTTGGTTTATCATAAGGAAAATAACCAACTATCCAAGAATTAACGAAATCTTTCTTTACACCGAGCTCAGCTGTTCCTGTTTTTGTTACAACCTTAACCCCGGGTATATTTAAAACCTGTCCTGTTCCAATTGTTGCCCCTTGACGTAACCCATCTTGAACTACTTTTAAATCATCTATATTTAAATTAAGAGAAATCTTTTTATTTAAATTATCATCTAACAAAATATGTGGACTTACAAAATATCCGTCGTTTGCAATAGACGCATAAGCCTTAGCAAGTTCAATTGGTGTAATTTGAAAACCATACTGTCCAATTGATGTATGATAAGTATCCCCGAGTTTCCAGTCTTCATTAAAAATTTTTTTCTTCCATTCTGGTGTTGGGATAATTCCAGAATTTTCGTTTGGTAAATCAATTCCAGAATCAGAAGTAAAACCAAACATCTTTGCGTATCTATCTATCCTTTCAATACCTAAACCTTTTTGATTTTCATAACCACCACCAACCTGATAAAAATACTCGTCAGACGATTCTGCTATCGCCTTTCTCATATCTGTTAATCCGTGAGCTTTCCAATCTTTAAAAACGGAATCTTCTCCTCCGTATTTATTTTTTATAACAAGAGCTCCTGTTGATAAAATTTCTTTCTCTGGGGTAATAACTTTTTCCATAAGAGCCGCAATAGCAATAAATGGTTTAATGGTAGACCCAGGTGTAAAAAGACCGGAAACCGCCCTATTTAAAAATTTATGTTTTTTATCCTGTAAATCATCTGATATCTGATTAAACTCTTCTTTAGTTTTTGCATTAGTCATTAAATTACTATCATATTCAGGATATGTAGTCATGGCTAATATTTCCCCTGTCTCCACATCCATAATTACACCAGATCCAGCCAAGAAAGGTGTGTCTTTCGCTAAATTTTTTATTGACTCGTAAAGTTTATTTTGAACACCTGCGTCTATTGTTAATTTAATATTCTCACCATTCACCGCTGGAGAAGTTATATTTTCTATTTCTATTTCATTACGAGCATTAACACCAATAATTCTTTCACCTAATTTACCTTGAAGTTTTTGCTGATATTGTTTCTCAACACCATCTTTGCCGATATATTCATTTTGCCAGAAAAAACCACCTTTATCTTTTTTAGGATAAGAAACATAACCTAAAATATTTGAAAAGCCACCTAAGTTAATATATTTTCTAAGCGGTACCTCTTTATCATCTGTTACACCTTCATTGAAAGCAAGTAAAGTACCATTAATATCAGAAATAGTTCCACGTAACGCAAATATAGGAGTACTCTTTAAATGGTTTTTATCTGCTATTTCTAAATAATTCTTCCCTTGAACAATTTGTAAATTAAATAATCTATAAGAAAAAGAAAACAATAGGATCAAAACAAAAAATGAAACAATAACTGATGTCTGATAAGGTAAAGGTTTCTCTAAAGATCCTTCCATTTGATGAAGGTTCATTTCTGAAACATTATAAGAATCCAGAAATACATCTTCTGGATTTATATCATGATATTTAATCTTATTATTTTTTAAACCTAATATTTTGCGAAATGAAAACATATATAAAAACTATAACACAAACCACAATTGTTAAAATAGGATACTTCAAATTTCCCAAAATAACATCAAAAGAAAAAGCTAAAAAAATAAGAAAATATTTAATCATTTTTTTCTATATAAAAATTATTCACATTCATTGGATTATATGTTCCTTTTATATAAACTTTTGAATATGTGTCCTGTATATCATTCTGTATATCACTAACTGTTCCAAGCAAACCATAACCTTTTGTCGCATAATAAATATTATCACCAACATTTACTGCAAAGTCTTTTGGTAAATTAGCAATAAAATTTCCACCACCTGTACCAACAAGAGGAATTATTTTTTCATTAATAAGAACTCCATCTATTTTATTTCCTGAAGCAGAAAATAAATTAAGTTCTGATGTTTTACTATGAACTTTTTCTATTTTACCCACCGGCTCCATCCCTCTTATATAAACAAGATAAGAAATATTTATTCCATCAGAAAATCCTTTTGATAAAATAACTGTGTTATATATTGATGTTGGGTCTCTTAATACTGGATTAGCAACTATTATTTTTTTAATATCTTTAACATCTTTAAGTAAATTTTGACTTCTAATTATTTCTTCATTAATTGCTAATTTATTTTCTAAATCTTCCACATTTTGTTCTAAATTTTTTACTCTCTCATCATAATAATTTTTAGAATGAAAATAAATAACTATATTTTTCGGTATAAGAAATATAAAATCTTTTACTGATACAACAAAAGTTAAAACTGGCTCTACGATTGGATAAGAAAACTTTTTAACTGGTGACCAAAAAATAATTACAATCAAAAATAAAACTATACTAAAAAATAATTTTATATTTTTTCTTTTTTTATTTCTATCTAAAAGATATGTCATTTGTATTTTCTATTAAAACCTGTTTATAAAAATCTATATCTTCTAAGATTATGCCTGTTCCTCTAGCAACAGCAGTAAGTGGATCGTCGGCAACCATTATTGGAACTTTAAGTTGGGTTTGGAGTAACTCTGGTAAATTTCTAATTAATGCTCCACCACCGACTACAACTATACCTTTGCGCATAATATCACCGAGAACCTCAGGTGGTGTTGTTTCTAAAACCTCTCTTATTGCATCAACTAACTGTGAAATAGAAGAGTACATTGCCTCACGAATATCTGTATCTGTAACAACAGCCTCACGAGGAAGCCCTGTTACTAAGTCACGACCTTTAATACTTATTTCTTCTACTTCATCATTTGGCATTGCAGATCCTAAAATATGTTTTATCTCTTCGGCTGTCTTTTCTCCGATTAATATTTTAAATTCGTCCCGCATATAAGACAAGATATCTTGTATGAGTTTATCTCCCGCAATCTTCAAACTTTTTGAACGAACAATTCCAGAAAGTGAAATCACAGCAATATCTGTTGTTCCACCACCAATATCAACAATCATATTTCCAACTGGATCATGTATTGGTAGTTTAACGCCTATCGCTCCTGCTACTGGCTCTTCAACAATATAAACCTCACGTGCCCCAGCAGACTTAGCAGCATCATACACAGCGCGCATTTCTACATTTGTAACACCAACCGGTATACCAATCACCACACGAGGACGCAAAACTTTCTTTGTCATCTCATTTGCTTTATTAATTAAATAAGAGAGCATTTCTTCTGTAACTTCATAATCAGAAATTACACCATCTACTAAAGGGCGAACTATTTTAATATGATTTGGTGTGCGACCCATCATATTTTTCGCTTCACTGCCAAGTGCAACAATGCGATTTGTTTTTATATTTAATGCAACAACTGATGGTTCATTTATAACTATTCCGCGCCCACGAAGATACACAAGAGTATTTGCTGTTCCCAAATCAATACCAATATCATTAGAGAATTTGTTCACAAAGTTTTTATAATAACTAGCAATCATTCGGCTATTTTAACATAAATAAATATATGAGTATTCTTGACAAATATATAGTCGAGTGATATGTTTTATTATAAAGTTTCTAAACCTATAACATGAGTTGTATCCTGGAGGAAACATGACGACAAAAATAGTAAATCATCATGAAGCAGTGGAAGGCCTGTTAAATCAGAATCCAAACATTACTTTCGATAAGGATATCTGTCGAAAGGTTTGCTCAGAAAAATGTCTTTATCGTGTCACTGAAAAAATAAAAACTATGTCGACAGATATTACACTACAAGTCATCCTTGATCTTTTCCTTACTGATGAAAGTAGACATAGTTTCTTGGCATCTTACATCAATACATGGAAAACGAAACATGGTGTTGCGTAAGCTTTCAACATCCTGCATAGAAAAAACATCTGTAAAAGTTTTTCTATGCAGGTGTTTTCATTTTACATTGACGAAAGTAGTTTGTTGTGATAACTTGTCGTAATACATTGTCCTTTAACATATACAAAGAAAGATAACCCATGAATAATGTTCGACTACAGATAACAGCAGAACAGATATCAAATGTGTTACTGGAAAATTGTCAAGACCTTCCAGAAAGAATGGCTAGTTATCTACGCACACACCGCAATAGGAACGATTTATCTCCGCTTGCTACACGTTTACTAAATCACGATTTTATACTTAAACTCAGAAAAAGGCATCCTGAGTGTTTGGTAGAGTATACAACCGGAGAAATGGAATGGGCCATATTGACCGTCTGGAAAAACCAAAATCTTCTACCAAACAACAACACCTCACAATGAAAACTCTTGCAGATCATTGCGAGGTGTTTTCATTTTATATTAGCAACAAGCACAACTTCCACCAGTACTCCACTCTTTCAAAAATTCTTCTACTCCAACTATTTCACTTTTTTCAGCTACTCTTTCTTTTATTTCTACACCACCCGCAGAAAGTGATTTATCAGAAACTACTACGCGCATTGGAATACCAATCAAATCACTATCAGCAAATTTTGCTCCAGCACTTTCATCTCTATCATCAAACAAAACCTCTACACCGAAGGATAATAACTTTTCATAAATTTCTTCTGCTTTCTTTTTTGTCTCATCACTTTTTGCAAGAGAAATTAAATGAAGTGAATACGGTGCAATTGATTCTGGCCATACCAAACCTTTTTCATCTGCAAATTTTTCTACGATAACACCCATAATTCTTGATGGACCCATACCATAACAACCCATATAAACTGGTAATTGTTCATCCTTATCATTTGCATAAGTATAATTTAGAGCTTCACTAAATTTAATATTAAGTGGAAATATATTTCCAACCTCAGACGCATTCACTTGTTCCATATCATTAAATTTAACACCCAATTTTTTCTCTGTCTCTTCATTCACAACCTCTTTGTTATAAGCAATATTATTTTTTCTATCCAAATAAATTGTATCTTCACCTGTCTCTGTAAGTGTTTGAAATTCATGTGAATACTCTTTTGTAAAATCTCCACCACTAGCAAGTGTTATATAAGTATCATCACCAATTCCAAGATCATTGAAAACATTCATGTAAACTTTCTTTGCTTCTTCGTAATATTTTTTCATATCCTCTTCATCTTTGTGAAAAGAATATAAATCTTTCATTCTAAATTCACGACCACGAAGTAGTCCTGACTTAGCACGCGCCTCATTTCTAAATTTTGTTTGTATTTGATAAAACGATACCGGCAATTCTTTGTACGAACGAATATATTCAGCAACGATCGGAGTAATTATTTCTTCGTGAGTAGAGTTTAAAATATATTCATTTGTTGATTTTACTTTTGATACCTCATTGGCCCCAGAAGTTTTCATAAGAACATCAACAGTTTCAAGTCTGCCTGTATTCTGCCATTTTTCCATTGGAGATAACGCTGACATTAAAAGTTCGCGACCAATCTCATCCATATGATAACGAATTATATTTTCGATATTATTTAAAACTTTAAGACCAAGTGGTAAAAATGTATAAACACCAGCCATCTCTTTATGAATAAACCCTGCGCGAGTAAGCAATATTGCATTCTTCGAAACCTCATCAGCTGGAGCTTCCTTTCTTGTTTTTATAAATAATTTTGATTGTCTCATTGTTTTATTTTAACATAAAAAATAAAACCACAGAAACACGCAGACGTAACGCAGAATAACGCGGAAGAAATTACAAATCCCCGTCCGCAATTACGCGAACGGGGATGACCGTGTCTCAATCTTGGACACCTTTGAAGCCAAGACCACTTTTATTTTTTTCTTTTTTAAATTGATCGAGGCGATCGTAATATTTTTCAACAAAATCACGATAATCGGTAATCATATCTGGGTTATTTATACCACTAGCCCAACGCAAATGAATTAACTCTTCTTCTGTGTTACATACCGATACCCATTTTTGCAACAACAAAGAGAATCTTCGCGTTTTGACTTTATAATCCTCGTCGTCAAAAAGATGTCTGTGTTCAAAAATTTTCTTAATACTCTCTGTGTTTTTTGCATCCATTAATACTTCAAGAAATAGAACATCTTTGATTTGAGACATAGATAAATGCGACAACGACTGACCCTCCCCAAATTCTTTTTTCAATTCTTTCAAAAAAAGAATGAGTTCATTGATTGTAGCATAGGCGTTTTTCATAACACTCTCCCAATAGATTAAAAGGACAACTCACACCCAACACACTAATACACTAACACACTACATTATACTTGTCTAATAAATAACTACTTTATAATATCCTTCACAGTAACTGCGATCAACATAATAATTAACAACAAGAAAAAGAAACTGTTCATTATTGTCATTATTTTTATTGGAACTTTCTTTTTGAAAATTGTTTCTAAAATAATAATTAAAAATCTTCCCCCGTCGAGTGCTGGTAATGGTAATGAATTAAATATCGCAAGATTAACAGAAAGAACTGCAGTAAAAGTAAGTAGTGCAACAAAACCAAAAGCTTTTGTATCATCAACCATCTTGGCTATACCAATCGGCCCAACGAAAGAATTAATAACATTTTCTCCATGTAAAACAGAATCCCCTATATGATACATTCCGCCAAAAACTGCAAAGAAAATATTTTTTAATTTATCTTTACCTAAAACAATAGCATCACCGAAACTAGCATCTATAACCCCAACTGTATCCAATGCTATACCAAGAGCTTTTTTGTTTTCTAAAATTCCATAAACACCTGTAATTGTTGTATCTTTTATTTTATTATTTAAATCTTTGTAAGTTATTTTGATTGGTTCATTTATATGTGATTCGATAAAAGAAATTGTTTTCTCTGCGGTATCTCCTTTTATTTTTGCACCGCGACTTTCTAAATTCAAAAGTCTGTCACCTGCTTTAATCCCTGCCATTTGTACTGGACTACCTTTACTTGTATCTAAAACAATCACACTTGTTTCTTTAACTTTACCTAAAAATTTTTGATTATCACTCAAAGTTATTTCTGTATTACCAATAGAGGTAACAACAAAAATAAAATAAGCAAATAAAATATTCATAATTACTCCGGCAGACAAGACAAAAAGCTGAGACCAAATTGGACGATTACCAAAACTTCTTTTGTCAGTTTTTGCAACATCATCTTTCTCTCCATTCTCTCCGTAAATAGAAACATAACCACCAAGAGGTAAAGCATTCACAGAATATTCTGTCTCACCAACTTTTTTAGAAAAAATTCGAGGAGGAAATCCAAAGGCAAATTCATCAACTCTCATCCCAACCCATTTAGCTGTAATAAAGTGACCAAACTCGTGAACAAAAACAAGTGCAAGTAAAATTATAAAAAATAGAATTATGAACATATGAAGAGTATAACAGAAAACTTTACAAGAAACATAAAATTTATCAAAATAAATTTAATTTGACCAAAAACTAAATAAGTGTTATTATTTAAAAGTTCAAAATCACCAACGGGAGTAAAACATGAACATGATCTTTAGAGTTTTATTCGTTACATACTGGGTTATGATCTTTCTAAACGGCGACCAAGCATTTGCCCAGCAATCTACACAGGTATATACCTATCCACCTTCTCAGGTTCACGAAGAAAGGCTTGGCCCACTTGTATGTGTCGCAAGCAAATCATTTGGTCAACCAAGCATGATAACAATAAACTTTTCAGCGGATATCGAATACGAAAAGATACCGCAGAAAATGTTTATTGACTGTGCAAACGGTGCAAAAAAGAAATTATCAGAGGATCCCAAAAAACCAACGAAAAAAAGTAAGGATGTTCTCAGTTGAAATATCACTGACAACAAAGGCGAGCCATAGGCTCGCCTTGTTTATTTCTTATTTTTGACTTTTTAACCCATTACTTCTTTTTCTTTTCTTTCAAATAAATTTTCAAATTCGGCATTTGCTTCATCAGTTATTTTTTGCATCTCTTCACGATATTTCATTCTTTCATCTTCACCAAACTCTGAATCTTTACCACGAGCATCAATGTCTCTATTTGTATCTTCACGTAAAGAACGTATCTTCACACGAGCATCTTCAAGTTTTTCTTTTAAAACTTTTACAAGTTTTGCTCTAGTCTCTGTTGTAAGCATAGGAAAATGAACACGTAAACCTTGATCATCTGAAGAAACAGAGAGTCCAAGATCTGCTTCATTAATTGCTTTTTCGATATCGTGGATTATATTTTTATCCCAAGGAGAAACGCGCAGTGTTCTAGCATCCTCTATAGAAATCGCTGAACAATGAGCGATTTGAGTTCTTGATCCATACATATTTATAGATATGATATCTAAAATTTGTGGAGAAGCTCTACCTGTTGAAATAGAAGAATACTCTTTTAGTAACCATTCAATTATTTTCTCTTTACTTTCTTTTACTTGATTGAAATTATACATAGTGTAATTTTTAATTTATAAATTAGATTATAACACAAACCGCCACCCAAAGGGCAGCGGAACTAAAAAACAGACCACACAATATTACTTAAAATTCACAAGAAAAGGTATCGTGTCAAGATCCAATGGTTCTTGTTTTTTTCTTGGTAACAACTGAGGCAGTGTGACAAAATCTGTCTCATCACCTCTGCTAAAAAAGTTATCAGGTCCTTTTTCTTTACTTGCACGCAAGCGATTAAAATCAATTTCCGGAAAAGAATCAAAAAGACCACTCTCATCACTAAACTCTCCTTTGCTCATTTTTTTCTCCATTAAAAATTAATTAGGGAAACTTACACCAAACAATACCACACTATTTAATTTATAACAAGTAAAATTAATTTCTGAAATATTTTTTATTGACGACGTAAACGAATCAACAGATTCGCGGCTTGGCCGTAGACTAATTTAAAAGTAATCTTTTTCTTTTTCGAGTTGAGGAGTTAAAAAGGTAACTACCCCTATGCTTTGCATAGGGGTAGTTACCTTTATTTCCCAACTTTCAAAAGTTCTACCTCAAAAATAAGTGTTGAGTTAGCTGGAATCACACCTCCAACAGCTTGACTACCATATGCAAGATCAGCAGGAATTGTAAGTTTTCTTTTTCCGCCAACTTTCATACCAGCAACACCTTGATCCCAACCCTTAATTACTTGTCCTGCACCTAGTAAAAAAGTAAATCCTTGATCTCCGTGATTCCTTGAGGCATCAAAAATAGTTCCATTTAAAAGTGAGCCAACATAATGAACTGTCACACTATCTCCAGCTTTCGCCTCTGTCCCTGTTCCAATAATTTTATCTTCGATAATAAGTCCTGATGTTTCTGTTGTCATAGATGTTGTTGAATTAATATTTAAATTTGATTTTAATAAATCATTTTTCTTTTTTTGTGTAAAAAATACCACACACCCGATAATAATAACTGTAATAATTACAATATATGTTGCTTTATTTTTCATAAGGAATACACAAAAGTATATCAACGTATAACGGGCAAGTAAAGTGAAATAAATTCTACGATGGTTTTTCCACTGGCTGACGGATCACCTGCATAATTTTCCATTTCAATTAATTTAATTAATTTTTTACTTTCTAAATTATTTTCTCTGCCAAATTTAATTAAATCTGAAATAAAACTTTTAACTGCTTCTCTGTCTTTTCTCCCCTCTTCATCTTCTTGATTTAAAAGCCCCACTACACTTTTTAATTTCATCCTTTCTGTTGATTTAGTTTCAAAGAATTTTTGTGCGTCTTCTTGATTCTTGCTTCTTGATTCTTGCTTCTTGATTTTATGTAATCTTGAAAGAACTGTTGGAATCAAGGCCTCTTCATTGCTTGTTATTAAAATAAAACCAATACCGTTTTTAACTTCTTCTAAAACCTTAAGTAATGAATTCTGGGTTGGAAGAGTTATTGTATGAAAAGAAATTATACAAGTTTTGTTTCCATTAAAAGGTGTATTCGCCCAAGAAATAATATTCCTACCCGTATCCATATCAACCACAGTTTTGTTTATAAAAATATTTGGAGAGTGTTCATTTTTTATCTCACTCCAAAAATTTTCTGCAAGGTCTTGCCTTGCATCATCGACAATCAATATCACCTGACTATTTGGTAAGTCCTTTAATTTCATTTTTTAAGTATAACAAAAACAAACAGAGTGTGGACGACACATAATATCGAACCACACTCTAAAACAAACCTTCTTGCTTTGTACTTATCTCATCCTTCAAATAATACATACCAATACTTTTTTCTGACTCCTGAATATAAACAGCGTCAGATATATTAATAAAACCAGAAAGATGTCCATTGTGTATGGAAAGAGGTTGGTGTAAATCACACAAACCACATTCTTGTAAAACAAAAGATAGGCATTCATTTAATCTTAATGTCTCACCATAAAGACGATTAGTGGTGAAAGAAAACTTTACAATACCTTCTTTACTTATTGTTTCAACATGAACATAAAAAGCAAAACTATTCTTTCCCCTGCGAACAAAAATCACTCCAGATAAAATGGAATATTTTGTGACAACGTCGACAGTTATTTTTTTAATTAATGATTGATAATTTTTAATTACTTCATCAACTACTTTTCCATAAAACATTTCACTAACAGGAACAACACTCACTGTCTTGCTATCAAACCCAAAGAGATCATCTTTAGGCGCTTGAAACTCTTGTATCTTTGCCATGACGATCTCCCAAATAATTAATTAACGAACTGCTGTAAATTACGAAAACTACTTTAATCGAAAGTTTATCTTAAACAAAAATTTAAAAACAGTTCACAAAGCATTAAAAAATGTTGTTGTCAGAAAATTATTTTTGTGTCACTATTTTGGGTGTCATTCCCGCGAAAGCGGGAATCTAGGTTTCATTTTGTATTTCATTAAAAAATTACAAATTTAAAATTCTTAACACTGGATTCCCGCTTTCGCGGGAATGACACCCTTATTAGCGTTTTGTGAAGATAGATTTTTTGTACGTATCCAAATGTTCGAGTGCAACTCCAGTTCCCTTAACAACACAATAAAATGCATCAGGAGCAAGTACTGCCTTTACACCAGTTCTTCTCTCAACTAAATCTGGAAGATTGGCAAGCATTGATGATCCACCTGACATAATTATTCCATTATCAATAATATCACTAGCAAGTTCCGGTGGGGTTTCTTGAAGAACATCCTTAATTGCTTTAACCATTAAACGTAATTCTTTATCTATAGCTTTTACAATCTCATTTGTTCTTATCTCAACAGTTCTTGGAAGTCCAGCAATAAAATCTCTACCTTTTACTTTCATTACAAGTTCTTCTTCAATAGGAAGAGCTGATCCAATTTTTATTTTTATTTCTTCAGCTGTCTGATCTCCAATTGCAAGATTATAAGTCTTTTTTATATAATCAATTATCGCTTGATCAATTTTATCCCCAGCACATTTAACAGATGTAGAACAAACAATACCACCAAGAGAAATTACGGCCACATCAGTTGTTCCTCCTCCAATATCTACAATCATTCTTCCTTTTGCTTCATGAATAGGAATACCTGCACCAATAGCTGCAAGTATTGGTTCTTTTACAACATAAGCATTTTTTGCTCCGGCGTTTATAGCAGCTTCAATAACGGCACGACGTTCTGTTCCTGTCACACCCGCAGGCACAGAAATCATCACATCCGGCTTCCAAAAATTATAAGAGCCCAGTGCCTTATTTATATAATAACGAAGCATGGCTTCTGTGACACGATAATCCGCGATCACTCCGTCACGCATTGGACGATAAGCAATAATTGAATCAGGGGTTTTTCCAATCATATCTTTCGCCTCACTTCCAACAGCTAATATTTTATTTTCTGTTTGAGAAACAGCCACCACAGAAGGTTCAATAAGAACAATTCCTTTTCCTGGAACAAAAACTAAAGTATTTGCCGTCCCCAAATCTATACCAATTTTTTTAGAGAAAAAACTCATAGTGAGCGCATTATAACACCATGGCAATCAACTTAAAACCATTGACTTCCTTGTGTTTTATGTTTTTTATTACAAAAATGATAAGTGCCACGCAATAAATATTTACTTCGTGGCACCTTGCGAAAAACATCGTCTTTTATTTTTTCCTCCTTAATAATATAGTTGCTGGGATTTTTGAAAAACCACTTACATCTTTCAATGTAAAAATAGAACACGTGCCGTCAATTCCATCTTGGTGAATAAACATTTTCTTCTCACCATCCAAACACACAACAAGATGAAACTCGTCATATTGAGAATTTTTAAAAGCTGTTCTTATATCAGACGAAGAAACTAAAACAGAACCACCACCACAAAACAAATGTTTAGCGAGGGAATCTTTCATCTCAAGATAAAGCCTTGTAATAATATCTTCGTGATCATTTACAATTCTTCTGTGAAATAAAAAACATATAGTGTCTCCTGTGTTTATTTCTTGATTAGAATAAAAAACAAAACTTTCTTCAAAAGAAAAATATTCATTACCAGATGAACATTCTACGAACTTACCATCAAACAAAAATCTTGCAAGAGTAGAACAGTTAGTTGCGTCACCCTTAATCAAATGATACTTTTGTAAATATTCAACAACCCTATCGCAAAGAACACTGTCGTCTATTGGCAAGGAGTTGAATGTATCCATATCAGATAAGTCTATATACATAACGTCCTCCAAAAAATAAAAACCTCAATTAATACACTACAACATACCAGATATTTTGTAAATCATTCATATTTAAACCATTGACTTCCTTGTGTTTTATGTTTTTTATTGATAGATTATAGATATGACTGTCTCAAATAAAATAGTTCAGATCGATGATAAAAAAGATAACCCTCTCCGTATTATTTCTCGTGATATTAAAAAGAATGAATTCGGAAACAAAGAACTGAAAGAAATAATCTCTGCAATGAAGAAAGCTCTCATTAAAGAAGATGATGGTGTGGCTATCGCTGCTCCGCAAATCGGAATTGATAAACGCATCTTCGTTGTTGCAGAAAAATCGTACCCTACTGACGCAAAATGGAAACCTTTGGTTTTTATAAATCCAAAAATAACAAAAGCTTCAAAAAAGAAAGCTATCGTTCAAGAAGGATGCCTATCTGTTCGTTGGATATATGGAAAGACAGAAAGAGCAACGAATGTAACCATTGAGGCTTACGACGAAAATGGAAATAAATTTTCCTATGGAGCATCTAGTCTTATCGCTCACATCTTTCAACACGAAATGGATCACTTAGATGGTGTACTTTTTACTGATATTGGTTTTGATTTCGAAGAATTTACAGAAGAAGAAATTAGAGAGGCTAACAAGACAGACAAAAAATAATTATGAATAATATTTCTTTTGCTTTTTTTGGAACAGGGCCGCTTGCAGAATCTGTACTTGCTTCACTTGTACGTGCCGGCTATATACCAAAACTTTTAGTGACAAAACCTGATTCAAAACAGGGTCGTCATATGGAACTTATTGCACCACATATCAAGACCTGGTGTGAAATGAAAAATATTCCTGTATTACAACCAATAAAATTAGATTCTGAATTTTCTAACAGTTTAAGACCTAATGTATATGATCTATTTATCGTTGCCTCATATGGGAAAATAATTCCAGAAGAAATTTTAAATTTAGCAAAACATGGAACACTAAATGTTCACCCATCACTACTTCCAAAATATCGTGGACCTTCCCCTATTGAAAGTGCTTTACTTGATGGAGAAAAAGAAGTAGGAATTTCAATAATGAAATTAGATAAAGAAATGGATCATGGACCAATTCTTGCACAAACAAAATTTTTAATCGACAAGGAAGCAACAGCAGGCACACTTAAAGTAACTTGCGGGCAACTAGGTGGTGAACTTCTGACTCAAATAATTCCTCATTTTATTGATGGAACACTTATTCCAAAAGAACAAGATCATTCGAAAGCAACATTCTGTAAAATAATAGGAAAAGAATTAGGAGAAATTAAATTAGAAGACAACGCACTAATTGTAAGAAATAAATTCCGTGCACTATCACCTTGGCCTCTACTTTATTTTTTTATTAAACACAATGAAAGAAACTTGAGAGTAAAAATTACAAAAATAGATCTTGTTTCGGAAATAGAAAACAATGACACATCAGAAAAAATTATTTTATCTGTAATCCCAGAAGGGAAAAAGGAAATAAATTTCGAGAGTTTTAAAAGAGGATATATTAACTAGATTTTAGGTGATAGATTTTAGGGACTAAGAAACTAAAATTCAATACAGGGTTTCGCAAAGCGAAACCCTGTATTGAATTTGGATCTACTATTAACTATACCCTAGTGGCTAATTACTAAACTATTATTTCAATATCACCTCCTTCAATATTACATCAGTAATTGGTCTATCTGCATTATCTGTTTTTACATTTTGTATATTAAGAGCTGTGTCGATACCTTTTACAACTTTACCGAATACAGTATAACTTACAGGAAGCGGATAACCAGGATAAGCAGTAATAATAAAGAATTGACTACCGTTTGTATTAGGTCCTGAGTTCGCCATGGCCACTATCCCCTGAGTATATTCTTCTTTGCCACTTATTTCATCAGGAAATTTATATCCTGGTCCGCCAGTTCCCCAATATATTTTTTTGTTTATATCTTTTGAAAGTGGATCGCCTGTTTGAATCATAAAATCTCTGATAACTCTATGAAAACGAACTCCATCGTAAAACTTTGAAGCTGCTAGGGAAATAAAATTTGTAACAGTGTTTGGTGTTGCATCTAAAAATTGAATTTCAATATCACCTAAATTTGTTTTTAATATTGCCCCACTTACGTTTGCTGGTATTTCTATCTTTTCTCCATTCATAGATGTTATTTGTGTTGTTGCTAATGTTGTACTTGCTTTGTCTGTTAATATTGTTGTACTTTTTATTTTAGTTGTCACTGTTTTTGTACTAAAAATTTTTGAGATCGTTGACACATTAGTACTTGTTGCTTCTTTCACTTCTTCTGCAACAGGTGTATTTGTTTTATTTCCAACTTTATCTTGCAAAAAAAATGCAGAAACACTTAGAACTACTATAAAAAATGCAACGATGATATAAATTGATTTTGACTCGTTATACATAACTATTTAATTACCTCTTTTTAATAAATTTTTAATTTTGTGTGCGCCTCTTCTAAAAACAGAAATCTTTTTATCTTTATGATGAGTTAATTCTCTGGCAAGTATATCTTTTAACCCATCAATAGCTTTATATAGATCGTCTTCTGTTGTTTTTGCAGAAAGAGCTTTGCCATCAATATGCATATTAGCCTCTGCTTTAAAAATGTCTCCATGATTATGATGTTCTGTAGTCTTTGACAAAAATACATCCACTTTTGTGTTTCTGTTTCCGATATATTTTTCAAGATTACTAACTTTTTCTTCCGTATAAGATTTAATTGCTTCTGTAATTTCAATATGAACCCCAGTTATTGTTATGTGCATATATTTAATTTAATTACTTGATATATTTAAGTATAACACAACAATATACTTATCCACCACAATAACTAAAGACTTACAAATACTGTGTTAAAATTACATAATATGAATAAAAATTTAGAAAAACACGAAAAAACTGTTTACAGATTTTCATTAACAATAGCGATTATATCTTCAATTATTATTTTAGTTTTAATTGCAGGACAAACTTATGTACGTTGGTATATAAATCAAACATTCACTTTCTTAGGTGGATATGAGCTAGAAGCATTAACAATATCTGTATTTGCACTACTCATCGGTCTCGCAAATGCATATAAACCAAAAAATTAAATACACAGAAAATAACACCTTGCAAAGGTGTTATTTTCTGTGTATTATGTAGTAACTGTTTTTTAAAATAAAAACTAAAATATTCCGTGATAGTTCGACGAAGCGAAGAGCGAGGAAGATACCGCGAGTAGCAACGAGTGGTACAGCGGTAAAAGTATATAAAGTTCGCTTAAGATTAAAACAAAATATTCCGTGATAGCTCAGCGGTAGAGCAGCTCGCTGTTAACGAGTTGGTCGTAGGTTCGATCCCTACTCACGGAGCATATATGAAGATTTAGGAATCATTTTCTTTAATTCTTCTTCATTGATTATTTTCACACCTAACTCCTGTGCTTTTTCAAGTTTACTTCCGGCTTCCTCGCCAGCTAATAAATAATTTGTTTTCGTAGAAACAGAACCAGAAACATGACCACCGTTTTTTTCTATTAAATTTTTTGCTTCGTCACGAGACAAACTTGGAAGTGTCCCTGTGATCACAAAAGTTAGGCCATTTAAATTTCCTGATTTCTTTTTATCGCTAACTATTTTCACTTCATGAAGAAGTAAATCTATTTGGTGTGAATTTTTTTCATCAGTAAAAAAATTAAACATAGATCTTGCGACAACTTCCCCAACACCTTCCACAGCAAACAAATCTTCAAGACTCGCCTTTCTAATTTTTCCAATATCGCCAAAATAAGTCGCAATATCTTTCGCGGTTTGTTCACCGATATGTCTGATACCAAGAGCATAAATAAAAGATGAGAGCATTACTGTACGAGATTTTTCTATTGAAGCAATAATATTCTCTGCTGATTTTTCTCCAAAACCTTCAAGACCTGCAATATTTTCTTTCTTCAAATGAAAAATAGAAATGTAACTAGAAATCAAACCGATATCATGAAAAATTTCTATTGTCTTATCACCCAACTCTTCAATATTCAAACCTTTTTTGCTTGCAAAATGTATAAGACCTTCTAAATGTTTTGCGGGACAATTTTTATTCAAACAATAAATTGCAACAGACTTTTCTTTACCTGAATTATCATAAGCAAGAATTGAATCACATTCTGGACAATGTGTTGGCATTTCAAAAACTTTTAAATTTTTATCACGAAGTTCTTTCATTACATCAAAAATTTCTGGAATCACATCCCCTGCTTTACGAAGCATAACAGTATCACCAACTCTCACATCTAATCTTTTTATTTCATCAGCATTATGAAGTGTCGCGCGAGAAATAGTTGAACCCGCAAGAAGTACTGGATACAGTTCTGCCACAGGTGTAATCACCCCTGTGCGACCAACCTGACAAGTAATAGCTAATAATTTTGTTGCGACTGTCTCTGCTGGAAATTTATATGCAATACCACCACGCGGACTCTTCGCTGTATAATCAAGAGTATCCCATATTTCTCTTTCATTTATTTTTATCACAAGTCCATCAATACCATAATTTTGATTATGTCTTTTGTCTATCCATTTTTCATAAAACTTTTGAACCTCTTCTAAATTTTTACAAAGTTTTCTATCTTTATTTACGAGAAATCCATTTTCTTCTAAAAACAAAAGTTCACCTTCTTGTGTATCAGATTTCAACCCCCACTTCGCCAAGGCTTCGCGGGGCACAGCATCAATATCATAAGCATAAATTTGTATATTACGACTTGCCACAACTTTCGAATCAAGTTGACGAAGTGTACCCGCTGTTAAATTTCTCGTGTTTGCATAAAGTGCTTCACAATTCTTTTCTCTTTCTTTATTTATTCTGATTAGATCTTCTTTTTTCATCCATGCTTCACCAATCACAGTTATATTTATTTTTTCTTTTAAAGTAAGTGGTATTGAGCGAACCGTTTTTAAATTCTCTGTTATGTCTTCACCAATCTTTCCATCGCCACGAGTCGCACCACGAACAAACAAACCATTCTTATAAGTCAAAATAACTTTAAGTCCATCAATTTTCATTTCAGCAACATAAGAAGGTCTATTTTTTATACTAGCTTTTTCTAAAATCTTCTCATTTCTTTCTTCCCAATTTTTTAGCTCAGAAAAATTAAACACATTGTCGAAACTCCACTGTGCAAAATCATGTTTAACTTTTTCAAAGTGGTCTATTGGTTCACCACCAACACGTTGGGTCGGTGAAAGAGAGTCTTGAAACTCTGGATATTTATTTTCAAGCGTAGCAAGCTCACTCATAAGTGAATCATAAACATCATCAGCAATAGATGGTGAATCTTGAACATGGTATAAAACCCTGTGCTTTTCAAGAGTTTTTCTTAGATTGCCTATTCTTTCTTTAGATACTTTCTTATCCATATTTAAACTATATCACAGCGATTAACAAGCAGAAAATTACTTAAATAAACTTCTTTCTATTCTATTCCTAGAATCACAACTACTATATCCTGTTGCAACATAAGAATAATTAAATATTGTTGGATCATTTACATCAGGGTTAGCTGTAACCTTTACACTTGCACATCTAAAAGATCCGTCACCTAAATCCATTTTCATATCATATTTTGTTTCACATATATTGTTACTACAATTAACACTATCAACCCCTTTATAATTAGGACTTGTAAAAATATGTGATGTATTACAAACTATATTATCTTTACTTAAACCATATATAGGTAACCCAAGAGTATTACTAATCTCGGACTCATTTGTATGTGGGAAGAGACCATAACTATTACCACTTCCAGTTGTAACGTATTTATTATTTAAATATATTGCACAATCAAGGGCTTCATCAGCAGCATAATAAGCAAGCAATGAATCACTATTTAATTTTGAAAAGAAAATCTCTTTAACTAAGATAAGAGACACCCCTAAAGAGATACTTAAAATAATAGTAGAAATGAGAAGAGAGAAAGGTATCACGAAACCCCTCTTATTTATTTGTTCTTTTATAAGTTTAATTTTAAATAATTTTGTTTTCATATTTTATCTTCTGTGTATGAAGTCAATTACAGTAATATTTTTAGAAAGACCATTACTTTTTTTATAAGTAACAGTAGAAGTTACACGAATATCATCTTCGTCTGGTATTGGATTATTTACTTGCACAATATTTTCCATTTTTACATTTCTTGAAAAAGATGTCTTTACGTTATCAGGACTACTATACAAACCACTATTACAACTATATAAATATGTTGGATTAGTTACTGCTTCATTACGATACAAAAATGGGCAAGCAACTATTGGTGACGGATCATCTATAGTAAAAATATCAAAAGCACAACCATTTCCAATATGTGTTGTCGGATCTATATAACATCCCCCTACTGGTGATTGGGTACCGAATATATTTTTAAAACTACTCCAAGGATTTACCGCATAAATACTTCCAGTTTTAAATGTTCCATCAATATGTATTGAATCTCTTTTGTATCTTAATAATTCAATCGCTTCCCCAGCCAAATATGTTGCTGTTATATTATCTCGTGTTTCTGTGGCATAAGAAAAAGAATAAACAGCCACCGTAAGTGGACCAAGTATGGCCAAAATAATAATAGTCATAGCCGTTAGTGTTTCTACTAATGTGAAAGCTTTTTGATTTTTATTTTTTGTAAAAGTTTTTAACATAAATTTGATATATTTATTGAACCGTATCTAAAACTCTTTGAGTTACTGTATTTTGAATTCTAAATATTGTTGGTTTAATATTCACGTTATTAGGTATTGTCTTTCCTGCAATGATTATAGTGACTCTTGGTTGATCATAATCTGAAAGACCTGTTGATTTTGCTCCTTCAACATAAAAACTAAATGTTTCTACATCTATATCTTCAAGAGAGGTAACGTCTTCTGGTCCACTACTACCTATTTGCATTCTTTTAATTATCCCATTTCCAGTAAAAGGATCTTTAAATAAATAATAATAAACCCTGTCTGTGTTACCGTTTGGTAAAAAATAAAGAGTTTTTCCTAAATTATTTAAATCTGAACAATCTTTCTTTTCACTATTACCAGGAAGAGTAATACTAGAATTTGTGTCACAATAAAAATTTGTTCCATATCTTATTTCACGAGACATTGTTTCCATTGTAAAATTAAGTCCATCTAAAATAACTTGTGAACCTTGTGCTTTTGCTGAATAATTTTGAGCAGAATACAATGCTCCAATTGCCATAACAACAACAAAAGAAAAAATACTAAGAGAGACAAGGAGTTCGATTAATGTAAATCCTTTTGTGTTTACTTTATATTTCGTATTTTTAATTTTTAAAAATATATTTTTCATATTATGGACATTCTTTTGGACCAGAAACTATTCTCCCCAAACTATAAACTTGTATACTTCTAACTAAAGCTGGATTTTTCTTAGTTGTTAATTCTACACAAACTTCTTTTGTTATTGGGGTAAAAAAAGCTTTTACTGATGGTCTTGTAAACGTTACGGTTAGTGAATCTGTGTCACTGTATGAATTTGAACTATCGTTATTTTTAATACGTAATTTATTTATGAGATATCCAGACACAATATTTACAGTAGAGATAGCTTCTCCGTTACCCGCGTCATAAACTTTATTTCCAGGACTGGACATATTTCCTTTGTCATTAAAATAAATTATTTTATTATTTATTTTATCAAAATAAATACCATAACCAGTAACAGTATCTACACCCAAAGCATTTCTTTGTGCATCGATCGAACTTCCTTTAACTTGTGCTTCTCGAAGGAGAAGTACGGTGTTGTTTGATAAATTAAATAGATTTGATCTAACCAAAGAATTCGGATAATTTGCCATTAAAATAGTTGTCATTAGAACGAATATAGAAGTGGACATCAAAAGCTCAATCAAAGTAAACGCTTTCATTTTTTTTAGAGACGGCTTCATTATTTAATTTTAACACACGAAAAATTAAATTTAGGTGGAAAACTGTATTGTCATTCCCGTGAAAACGGGAATCTAGGTTCTATAAATCATCATACAAATCTTTCCACTCGTAATTATCTTTCTCTATTAACTCTATTTTCCAGTTACGATTCCACTTTTTTATTTCTTTTTCTTTTTGAATTGCTGAGTTTACATCTTCTGTTTGTTCATACCAAACTAAATTATTTACATTATACTTTTCTGTAAATCCTTTTATAATCTTTTGTTTATGTTCATATACTCTTCTTTTCAAATCATTTGTAACTCCAATATATAAAGTTCCGTTTCTTCCACTTGCGAGCAAATATACATAATACATTTTCATTATTTAATTCTAACCTAGATTCCCGTTTTCACGGGAATGACACCTAGAATACAAATCTCGTAATAAAATTATAAAGACAGTCCATTAATCAAACCAAAAACATCAGTATCTGTAAATAAAACAATTATTATCGCAACCGCAATAAATGGAATGAACGGTATCTCTGTCTTCATTTTTACTTTTTTATTTATAAACTTCAAAATCAAACCAACTATCGCCCCTATCCAAACAGAAAAGAAAAACACAGTGATACCTTGAAGCAATTCAAAAAACGAACCCACAGCAATAAGCATAAGTACATCACCAAAGCCAAGCCACTTTCCACGAGACATAACAAAAAGTAAAAGAAATGGGAAAGAAACAACAAGTGGAGACAAAAAAACAACTAAATTTCCCTCACTTTGATATCTCAAAAACAATTCAATAAGAGTTAGAGTAAAAAAACCTAGAAAATAATTTATTGGGATAACTTTATGTTTAAGATCGTAGAGAGTAACAGTGCCTAATGTGATAAAAAACAAAGTATAATAAATAAGCCAAAATAATTGATGAGTTTTATCAATTTGTCCAAGTAAAATGAAATAATAGACGCAAATAAATAATAGGCCAAAAAATATTTCTACAACTAAATGCTCAAATCCATATTTAGAATCACATGTTTTACACTTACCATCTTGAATAACATAAGACAAAACTGGAAACAACTCCTTCCAAGAAAGAGTTGTATTACAGTGAAGACATTTGCTTCTACCTTTAACTATTGACGAAACACCAAGTCTCGCAACTATCACATTAACGAAACTCCCAATAGCTGATCCAAAAATAAACGAAAGAAAGTAAAACACAGGGACAATTATTATTGTGTTAAATCGTAGATACAAGCACCTGTACCAAAGAAAACTGTAGATGAACAATTTTCTTTAGAACCAAGATCCGCACCATCAAAATCAGCAGAACCACTGTAAGCCACATTAGCACCTGTCGAAAAACCAGTAGAACCAACATTTGTAGCAACTGCTGTACCTGAATAAACCAAACAAGGAGTAGTTCCAGATAAACCAGTACAATCTTTGTCATCATCAAGAGCTGGTCCATTTACTTCTAATTTAACACCTAAATGATAACCCATATTTTTAGGTGGAACATCACTATTTTGATAAACCACATACATATATTTATCTCTTAATACAGTCGCACCATCTGCATTTGTTGGTAATTTTGGTAAATCTTTAGATGTAACAAGATCCGCTAAAGTATTAGGGTAATAACCACCATTTGCTGTTGCGTAAGATTGAAGAGCTGCTTCTATTGCGTGAATATCTGAAATCTTTTTACCATCACGAGCTTTTTTAAATGCTTGTGTAACTGGTTGTGCAATAACAGTTGATAGAAGACCTATAATAGCAATCACCACTAGCAATTCGATAAGTGTAAAACCGCGAACTTGTTTATTTGAGTAATTAAATATATTCATAATTTGTTTTTACTTGTTTAGTAATTAAATACAGTATATAACCTACACAAATAAAAGCAAAGGAATAAGGTGGATATCTGGACTAGTTGTTAGCCAATAGGTCGAGGAATGAAGATGACGAAGACACTGAGGCTAGCAAGCCGAATGTGTTAATAACCAATAGTGAAATTCAAACGCGGTTTCGCTTCGCGAAACCGCGTTTGAATTTGTATTTCCTAAACCCTAGTGGCTATTGGCTATTAACTAGTTATAGATTCGAGGCCAAACTATACATTGGAAGAAGAATCGCCGCTACAAGCCCACCAACACCAATACCTAACCCTACAATCATTATAGGTTCAATTAGAGAAATCAGATTATCAATACTATTATCCAACTCTCTTTTATAGAAGTTCGCTAAATTTTTCAAAACATAACCAATCTTACCAGTCTCCTCACCAATTCTAACCATTTGCACTAAAATATTTGGTATCTCTTCTTCGTCGTACAAAGCTTTAGAAAAAGGAACACCTGATTCTACTTTTTTAGAAATACGAATAACCATATCCCTATATATTAAATTATCTAAAACATTTGCAGTAATTTCTAGAGCATGAACAATTGGCACACCTGATGTTATCATTGTATTCATATTATCAGAGAGTCTTGTAAGAAATGCTTTTTTATAAAAATCATTAAGTAGAGGAATTTCCAATTTACGAGAATCAAAATATCTTTTGCCGTTTTCTGTTTTATTATATTTATAACAAACCCATAAAAAGAAAATCAAACAAGGAAAAGCGTAGATAAAATAATCGACAACAAAGTTTGATAGCCCAATAACTATACGAGTCACTAAAGGTAGCGTCATGTTTTGTTCAGCAAACATACCAGAAATTTTTGGAACAACAAAAAGAAGCATTATCGTTAGCACTATTATAAATGTTGCGACCACGAATATCGGATATGTTACCGCTTTTCTAATTTTTTGTGATAATTCATATTCACGATCAAGATGATCCGCCAAATACATAAAAGTATCATTTAATTTTCCACTTTCTTCGCCAGCCTTCACCATATTCACATAAAAAGGAGGAAATAGATCTGGATTTTTTCCAAGTGAATTAGAAAGAGATGTACCAGACTCAATAAAATCTGCAATTTTTGTTAACTCTAATGCGAATGTTCTATTTGTGTTTTCTGTAGCGAGCAATCTAAAAGATTTAAGAGCAGAAACACCAGCCTCAAACAAGATAGCTATCTGTCTTGAAAAAATAACAACGTCTTTTACTGTTATTTTTTGTTTAAACAAAGCACTATCAACCGAAACATTTTTTTCATTCCTTCCTTTTTGTATTCCTTCCTTAATAGAAATAACTGTTAGGTCTTTCTTTTGTAATTCTGAAATTGCTGTATCTAAATTTTTGGAATCAATAGTACCCTCAACGCGATTATTTTCTTGATTTATACAAATGTATTTAAAAATCATAATAATTAAATAAGTTTATCAAATAAACTTGTCTTATTTGAATATTTACGAGCGACATCTTTCAAAACTTGCCCACTCTTTACAAGTTCTGCTAAGTGTCTATCCATATCAATCATACCTTCTGATGAACCAGTTTCTATTAACATATCTATTTCATAAGTTCTGTTTTCACGAATAAGGTTCGCTACGGCTTTTGTGTTAAGTAAAAGTTCACAAGCAGGAATCATCCCACCTGAAATACTTGGAAGTAATCTTTGTGACAAGATGCCGATAAGAGTTGCTGCTAATTGTGATCTAATTTGATTTTGTTGATCACCTGGGAATGTATCTATTATTCTATCTATTGTTTGCGCTGCTGAATTTGAGTGAAGTGTAGCCAAAACTAAATGCCCTGTCTCAGCTGCGGTAACAGCGGTCGCCATTGTTTCTTTATCACGCATTTCTCCAACCATGATCACATCCATATCTTGTCTAAAGGCACGTCTTAGAGCTTCGTGGAAACTTTCTGTGTCTATACCAACTTCTCTTTGTTCTATTAAAGATTTGTCTTGTGTATAAACATATTCTATTGGATCTTCAATGGTTACAATGTGTCTTTTTTCTAAAGTATTAATATGAGAAATCATTGCTGACAATGTTGTTGATTTTCCTTGGCCAACAGGACCAACAACCAAAAAGAAACCTTCTTTTCTTGATGCAAAATCAAGTAACTGTGTTGGAAGATTTAATTCTTCTATACTTTTTGCTTTAACAACCAAACGCATCGCTATAGAAATAACACCTTTTTGGAAAGAAGCATTGCAACGAAGACGATACTCCTTTTTATGTTCATAAGAAAAATCTAATTCTTGTTTGATAACAAAATTAGTAAATAATTTTTCAGAAATCATAGCATTAAGATAACCAACATTATCTTCTGCTGTAACTTCATTTTTTCTTGTTAAAGAAATAAGTTCACCGTTAATACGAACAGTTGGAAATGTCCCCACAGTAAGATGTAGATCCGATCCAGATTCTTTAACTAAAGTCATTATTAAATCATCGAGTTCAGTTTCATAATTCATAATAAAATTATAACACTCATTATGAAATGTCAGTTGTGGACAATCAAAGTGCGGACACTCGCAGACGGAACGCAGAACAACGCAGAAAAAATACAAAATACAAAAAGGTGATGCGGGCGACACCACCTTTTTATCATCTGAATATTGAAATTAAAAAAACAAATGATATAACCACTTAAATGGAATCATCGTAAGCATGTCTATCAATCCAACCAAAGCAAAACCATAAACAAGTATGATCGGCCAGTAAGAAACAAACTTTGGTTTACTCCACTCGTAAGATTTCACATTCTATCCTTTCAACAAAGTTAGTTCATTTAGAATTGAAACACAAAAATTAGAATTTTACAAACATTAAAATACAGCAGAGGCAAGGCAAAAGAAATTTTTATAAGAAGTCGTACATTTAGTACGGCGACGAAATAAAAATTTCTTTTAACGAAGCATATGTGGTAATTTTTTGCTTATAACTCGTGGATTTCTGAGAAAGGTACTATACCCTCCATAGACTTCAACATCGCATCTTGTCTCATTGTTATCATTCCAAATTTTCTAGCAACATCTGTAATTTCATCTTCACCCTTCTTAGCAACAATACATTCCTGTATCTCATTATTTAATTCCAAAACTTCCAAAACTGGTATTCTTCCTTTAAGACCACTTGGATTATTTTCATTACCCACAGCATTATTAAATGGTCTGTCTAATTTTAATTTTGATTTGAATTCATCGCCTAACTCTTTAAATTCTTCATCGATCATTGCCTTCATACCTACATCCATAGGAAGAGGACTCGCACAAGTATCATCTATTTTTCTAACTAATCTTTGTCCAATAGTTAAAATAAGTGTTGGTGCAATCAAAAACGGCTCAACACCCATATCAAGTAAACGAGTAATAACTCCCACCGCTGTATTGGTGTGAATTGTCGAGAACACTAAGTGACCTGTAAGCGCAGCTTGTATTGCGAGTTCTGCTGTTTCTGCATCACGAATTTCTCCAACCATTATCACGTCTGGATCTTGACGCAAAATAGAACGAAGACCTGTTGCAAAAGTATAACCAATCTCTGGAAATATTTGTGACTGATTCATATTTGGAACGTTATATTCTATCGGATCTTCAAGAGAAACAACATTTCTATGATCTCTATCTATTTCATTAAGCATAGAATAAAGCGTTGTTGTTTTACCAGAACCTGTTGGACCAGAGATCAAAACAATACCATAAGGTTTAGTTAGGGCATCTCTAATTTGTGCTATTTGTGAAATAGAAAAACCAAGAGACTTTAATTCTCTAACACCTTTATAACTATCAAGCACTCTTATCACGACTTTTTCACCATAATATCCAGGGAAAGTAGAAACACGATAGTCAATATTTCTATCATTTAATTTTGTACTAAAACGACCGTCTTGTGGTTTTCTTTTTTCATCAAGTTTCATTGCGCAAAGAATTTTTACTCTAGCAACAATCATTGAATGAACTTTTATTGGTAAAGAAATAACTGTATTTAAAACACCATCGACACGACACCTTACTCTTACTGAGCTTCCTGAATCTTCTATATGAATATCTGAGGCATTATGATCTATTGCATAACGAAGTAAAATATTTAAAATCATTGGTACAGCCTTCTTTTCTAATTTATCGTCAAGTATTGCATCTACGTCTGTTAAATCAACAGTGTCATTATTACCTAAATCAACTTCATTGGCGTCTTTCTCATTAATTTTTGAAAGTTTTACTTTATCGTCTATATTATTTTTACCATTTACATTATCTTTAACATCAGAAATAATAAAATCTCCACCTAAATAATTTTTAAAATCATCAAAGGAAATTAAAAATATTTTATATGCACGATGCTCGCCACCAAATAAAAATTGCAAACTACTTAAAATATTTCCCCTGTCTGGATCAACAACCCCAACATAAACAACATCGTCTTTTACTTCAAGGGGAAGAGCCATCCAAGACTTTGCTTGTATTGTACTAATAAATTTAGACAATTCAGCATCTTTTTTTATTTCACCTTTATAAATTGGATAACCATATAGAACAGATCTAATCTGTGTTAATTCTTCACCTGTGATATATAGTTTTGAAAGTAAATTATCAATGACCTCGTCATTATTTTTTTCAAGGTCATTTTTTATTTCTTTCGCAATATCTTCACTTATTCTATTTTGACTAATTAGAAGATCTAGGAGTAACATATATATTGAATGGGTTGTCACGACCTGGGGTGTTACTTGGCAAAATCGTTCTAGAAAAATCTTTCATTTGTCCAAAAAGATTACTCTGTTGAAAAGTCTTTTCATCTAAATTAATCTTGTCTTTGTCCAAATCTTGCAAAAGATTATTAAAACTGGAACCAGAACTTGCACCAGCTGTATTTGTTGTTACTGGTGAAGAACTATCCTTAACTATATTAAACAAATAATAAACACCAACGACAAATAATATTCCTATAAAAAATTCAACTATTATTTCTTTTTTACCACTAAATATATCTTCTGATTTCATAAAATTAATTCATATAATAGGTTTCTAATTTAACTTGGAAAGGCATGCTATCAGTTGATGCCTTACTATCTAATACTGAAGGTGAAGAAAAAGATACTGATTTAATTACATATATTCTCTTACTTGTTTCAAAATCATTTATAAGATCTTTGAATCTTTTATAGTCCCCTTTTGTTGTAAAAATAATATTATAAGAACCATACCTGTTATTTATTGTTTGTCCATTTTGCGAATAAGAAATTGAATCCAAAGAAAATCCTCTATTTATCAAAATACGAGAAACCTCTTCCTCTACTCTAACAGGGTCAACTGATTTTGGTATCATAGCCAGCAATGACTGCTCTGCACTTTCACTTTTCCCTAACTCTACTTTTTTAAGTATTTCATATTCTGATTCATACTTACTAGCTTTATCTGTTAAATTTTTTACTTGTTCTTGATTATTTATTAGATCGTTTCTTTGAAAAGAAAGTTCACTTATACTTTTATCAAGACCAACTATAGTTCCATCGCCTTTCTGTAAAGGATTAATTACAAATATATATAAAGCGGTAATTATGATTATTAAAAATAGATTAGCGATTGATTTTGACATATTATTAATTATTAGTTCTTCCCGAATTAATACTCTCGACCTTTAGATTACTTTTCTTTACTGTATTTGAGGTGTCTATATTAAAAATATCTTGTGTAGATGTTGCTATTGGTATAGATGATGTACCAGTATCTATACTTGAATTAGATGGTTGATTATTCAAATTAAACAAAGGATTGTCTTTCATTTTATCTTCTCCTGTTAAACTTACATCCATATTCAAACTAAAACTAATACTGTTTGGTTTGTTTACAATTGATCTAACTTCAAGATTAGAAAAATAATCTGAATAAGTTTTTGATTTAAGAATATCAATTTGTTTAATCACAGACTCATAATTTGCTCCTTCACCTTGTAAAGAAAGATTGTACTTATTTTTTGAGTCATCGAAAGACAAATTGAAACTATTATAAACGATCCTGCCCTCAATGCTTTTTTCTAAAATATTAAACAAAGATCCAATATATTGATGTTCAGCAATTAAACCATTTGCCATTTTAAGGCGATAAGAGAGTGATTTTATTTCTGATAAATTAAATTTATCTAATGCTTTTCCATTATTTTTTAAAATATCTGTATCTTTAGCTATTTCTGTTTTTAAATAAAAAGAATATCCATACAAACCAAGAGATAATAAAATCACAAAAACTGTTACTATCACAAGTAAAAGCTGTACTAAACCCATTCCCTCATCTTTTTTACGATTAACGAAGTTATACGAAGCCTCTTCGGTGGGTTGTTTAGTGTTATTTATATTTGGATCAGAAAAAGACATAAATATTATAGTAGTTTTTTAAGAGCAAGACCAACAGCCACAGAATAAGTTGGTCCAACTTTTGAAATTATATTTTTCAAAAAATCTGGATAAACTATTTTATCAAAAGGTGTTGCAATAACTGCATCACTATGAACTGTATCTTTGTATACATCAAGTACACCTGCGACCTTTGCTCCTCCACCAGAAAGAACTACTCCTTCTATTACTTGATTATACTTTCTTTCATACATAAGTAAAAGCCTAGCAAGTTCACCAAACAGTGGATAACTCGAAAGTTTTAAAATTTCTTTAACATACTCATTAGAACTATCACCAACATATCCAAAAGTTCTTTTTGTTTCTTCTGCTGTTTCAACAGTTAGGGAAAGTGATTTAGAAAGTTGTACTGTGCCTTCTTGTGATCCATGATTTATAATATTCATATCGATAACAACACCGTCTTTAATCACATTAACTGTTGTATATATAGATCCAAGATCAACAAAAATAAAAAATCCTTGATTGTTATTTAATAAACTACGAACCAAACTAAAACCTTCTATTTCTACTTCCAAATTAACAAAACCTAAATTCTTAGCAATACGAGCGTACGATTCTAATGTTTCATTTTTTACTGCAACCAAAACTATTTCCTTAGTTCTGTCATTTTCTTCTTTACTTGGTATTTGCCACCAGTCTAATTTAACATCAGATATTGGTATAGGAATATATTTCCTAGCTTCTATTGGTATCATAAATTTCTCTTCATTTGGAGGAAGTTTTGGAACCGTTATAGTAGAAACATAGGCAGCTGAAGAATCAACAGCCATAACAGCTTCTTTACAAGTTACTTTTGTTTCCTTTAAAAGATCTTTTATTACTTCTGTCATCTTATCTTCCCCTAAAATAGCAACTTGAGATGGTGCAAGTCCAGCATAAGGACCAAGTTCTATTTCTCCATAAGTAACAAGCACTATCCTTTCATCCTCCTTTCTTAATTGAACAACTTTAACAGATGAAGGACCTATATCTATACCGATTGCATCTTTTTTATTTGTTTTATTAAAAATTGAGAACATATTTATTATTTATAAATTAATTATACACTATATTTTTCTTATAAATACAATAAACTTATATTTATGTGGATTATCAATTTAATTTTTGAAACTATTTTTCCTAAAACTTGTTTTAT
>CAIQWN010000032.1 GCA_903875555.1 uncultured bacterium | reverse complement strand
CTGTTAAATATTATTTTTAATTTTCTCCTCCAGCTGAAACTGTTACTTGTATAATTTTACTATAAGGATCATTTACACCTAGGGCTGGATAACAAGTTAATGTGTAAGTTCTGTTTTCTGTTGGATTTCTTGTTAACGATTGACTAGAATTTGTTATAGAAGAAAAGATTTCAGTTTTGTTTGTACCAATTGTCTCATAAATTTTACATTGCGAAGGATTAATATGACTTGGGTCTGACAATGTGTCTGATGAAGTTTTCTTAAAATCTAATTTGAAACTACCACCTGAACTAATATTTCTCGATGTTGTGTTTACAACAATTCCAGGATCATCATTAAGTTGTGTTGTATTACAAGTTGCTTGCGCTGAAGCAGTTTCTCCAGTTGCTGAATTTATACAATTTAATATGTAGGTTCCATTTTGCAAAGAAGGTGGATTACTTCCATTTCCTAATTTAGGTGTCGATTTTGGTGGAACATCTGTTTGTAATGATAATGTTGATGTTCCATATGTTTTAGAATTACTAAAATACACAGAATACGAATCAGCTGTCGATGAACAAGAATATTGAAGATAGGCACCATCACAAGTATTACCACTATCATTTTGAGTTATGGCCTTTACTCCAATATCTTTAACAACTATTGGATCTGTGACAGTTACTTGAACTGGTGGTAATGTATGTACCCAAGTTGAGTTATCTTTACTTGCAGCTGCGCGAATATAATAAGTATCACCAGCAGGATTAATTAAACCACCAAAAAGGAGTGTTGCATTAATTGTATCTAAGCCGGTACCTGTTTTATTTAACGAATCACCTCCACAGGTTATATTTAATCCGTATACTGGATTACATACATTTGACCCATAAACCCAATAAGTCGAATCATGAGCACTATCAGTAGCCTGAGCATAAGTAATATTTGGTTTTGATACGTCTACATCATGATAAACAGTTCCAATACCAGAACTATTTCCACCGACGGAAGAAAGATTGAATTGTTTACCTAGATAAGCATGCGCACTAGAACTTGGTGTTATATCAACAGAGAATACCGGTGCTTTAGTTGTACAAATTGGAAGATCGCTTCCACCACCTGTTCCATAACACAACCAAGACCAAGGTGCCGGTCCAGATAAACCAGGAGAAACTGGTGAAGATCCATAAGAACTAAGACATAAATCGGAGATCGCAGGATATGACGCCGAACTTGTTGCTACTCCACAAGCACCATTATCTGTTTTTATATCTTGTAACACAAAAGTTGCTGGATCAAAATTAAAAGTAGTCGAGGCTAAACTTATATAACCATCAAACCCAGCACCTCCTCCACCAACAACAGATAGAACCCTAGCAAAACCAGAATTAAAACTTCCAGGAGTTATACCTAACTTTGGTGTACAATCAGACACAGGACAACCTGTTGTCATATCGATTGCCTTAAAAGATATCCAACCAAGACTATCACTCCACGCATAACCATCTAACACTCCTGTATTTTTAGCTACTACTCTATAATCTGATTTCAAACAAATATCCTCACCGTTTGGTCCGCCTGTTTTACAATTAAAAGATAACCAACCAATATTGTCACTCCACATATATCCACTAAGGTCACCGTTTGGTGCATTAACAGTTACTCCATAATTTGAAGTTGCACAAACATCACTACCATTAACACCTCCAGTATGACAATCGGCCGACAGCCAGCCAATAATTACATCAGCCCAAGCATAACCACTTATATATGGAGTTACAATTGCCTGTGCTTTTAATTTTAAATAATCAGCGTTATAAGAAATCAAAACCGCAGACAAAATAAGTACAGAAAGAAAAGTTGGAGACTTAAAATATTTTATAAAAGAAAAAGGATGTAGATGTTTTGCTAATTTTTTAACTTTATGTAAATGTTTCTTCATGATAATAATTATATCGCACAAACAAGAAGTTTAATAAAAGTTGTCCACAGAAAAAGAGCGACACCTTCGGTGTCGCTCTTTTTCTTTATTTGTTCAAAATGTAGAAGAATAAATATTTGTATTTATTTTAATTCTACCCCAGCAAGTCATTTTAATTAAAGATAGATTTTTGTAATTAATTTATATAAACACACCATCATACTTCCTCCTTTAAATATCTTCACATGAAATGACTACGGGGTTTCGCTTAAATAATAAAAAGTCCCGCATATTGCGGGACTTTTTATTATTTAAGCTCAACTTTTGCTCCGGCTTCTTCAAGTTTCTTCTTGAATTCTTCAGCTTCTGCTTTCTTTACATCTGCCTTTAGATCGATAGGTGCTCCATCAACTAGGTCTTTAGCTTCCTTTAGACCAAGTGCTAGAACTTCCTTAACAACTTTCATAACAGCAATCTTTTGTTCACCTGCTGATGCTAGGTGTACTGTATATGAACTTTTTCCTTCAGCTTCTGCTGCGCCTCCCGCTGCTGGGGCTGCCGCAACCGCTGCTGCTGATACTCCGAATTTTTCTTCAATAGCTTTTACTAAATCGTTTAATTCAATAACTGTCATGTTCTCAATTTTTGTGAGAAGATCTGCGTGTTTTTCCATAAT
>CAIQWN010000031.1 GCA_903875555.1 uncultured bacterium | reverse complement strand
AGCAATTCAAAAAGAAAAAGAAATAAAAAAGTGGAATCGTAACTGGAAAATAGAGTTAATAGAGAAAGATAATTACGAGTGGAAAGATTTGTATGATGAATTGTAAGACCTGGATTCCCGCCTACGCGGGAATGACAAAAGAGAAACTGGAATGACATATATTGTAGTTTAACGCAAAATAAAATCACAAAAATATAGGTTCCGCAAAGCGGAACCTATATTTTTGTTTTCTAACGAAGCAGACTCCCAATTTCTTAGATTGTAATCAATCTTTTGAAATTGCAGTACTGTAAGTATGAAATAAAATTTTTATCTAACGTTTTTAAAAGATAACAAATTTTGTTTTAGATACTAGGAGTATAGAAATTTTTTGACCAAGACGTACGAATAGTACTTCGCTGGAGAAAAATTTTCTGTAACGCAGTAGACTCCCAATTTCTTAGATTGTAATCAATCTTTTGAAATTGCAGTACTGTAAGTATGAAATAAAATTTTTATCTCGTTAAATCAGAAATTGATGAAAGTACAAGGAGCCTAAAAATTTTACGAGAGAGATGTAGATAACACTACTTCGACAGAGTAAAATTTTGTAGCGACGAAGTAATTTCGCAATTTATGATTTATCGTTTGATGTTATTCATAAACTGGAAAGTAGAATCAAAGTTCGAGAATATCACATCTACGATTGACTCACTTTGCTTTGGAGTAATAATCGTTCTCATTGGTGTCTTAGCTTCATTTTCTGCATCATCTTTTGAAGCAACTTGTAAACGATAGATGGCGCCAGGTTTCAAGTTAGTAATAATCATTGTGTGATTTGTTGTTAGTGTTGAAGTATCCTCTTGTTTATTTGGGAGAACATCTTTTGATGATCCTGAACCTTCTCCGTAGTAAACAGCAGTCGTTGCTGGTTCATCTGTTTTCCAAGAAATTAGAGTTTGAATTTTGTCTGCTCTTCCTGGAACAAGTGTACTTTCAATTTTGAAGTTAGAAATTGTTGGTGGTGTTACATCTTGACTTGTTGTTACTGTAAGTTCAGTCTTAGCAGAAATTCTATTCTCATTTGCATCATCACCATAAGCTTTCACTAAATAAGTTGTGTTTGGTGTAACTTTATCAACCAATACATCATGGTAAGTATTTAATGTTAAGTCAGTTTTTCTTTCTGCAGAAGTTCCTCCTGATTTTTTATATTCCACAATTGATGAAGTTGGTTTATCTGTTGTCCAAACAACTCTAAATGAATCCTTCTTTCTTTCAGATATTCTTGCTTCTACATCTCCTGCTTTTGTTAAGAATGTTGCGTCGTCTGTTTTTGCTAAAGCTTGATTAAATACATATGAATGCACAGAGTAATGATATTTACTTCCAGCTTTCAAATTAGTTAAATTAAATTTATGATCAGTAACTTTGTTATCTGTATCTGCCATTTCTCCTGTATACTTTTGTTCTTTACTCCATTCTTCTTCAGTTGCGTATTGAACACTGCCATAAGCTTTCACATTTGTTGTAAAATCAACTTCGGCTGTAGTTTGTTCTGCGTTAATTATTTCTGGTTTAGAAATAAATGGTGGATTAAGTGATGGAAGAGCTGAGGTAATCAAACTCTCAAGTTTATCTTGAACGGAATTAAATGTGTTTCCAAGACTAGCAAGAGCCCCTAAATCTTCTGCGATGAATGTTGTTTTAAATGTTTGATCTTCAGAATTTGTAATATTTCCTGAATTGTCTATAACATCAACTGCAAAATGATATTCTGTTCCGAGTATTAAACCTTTAAGAACAATCGTGTGTGTTTTAGTAAATATTTTATCCCCTGTATTTACACCATATTTACTATCTGTTCCATACTCTACAAGTCCTCTTGTATCCTTGCTTGTAGTAAATGATATTTCTGCTCCGTAAGATGTTATTTTGTCAACTTTAATATCACTAATTATTGGCTTTGTTTTATCAAGAAAATCATTACTGTTTCCATTTCCATTTCCGTTTCCACTACCTGAAAGAAGACTCGACAAACTTCCTATCTGCTTTAATAGAGAACCTGAACCTGCCGCAGCTTGTGCTTGCAAATCAGCAATTTGACCTTGTAATGCAGCCGTTGAATCATTCGGTGTTTTGAATGTTAATTCATTTGTTGTTGTAGAAAGATTATTAGCAGATGTTGATTTAACCACATAATAATATTGAGTTGAAGTTGCCAGAGCATTACTTGAACCACCTGAACTAAGTGTATCTTCTGACAAAAGCAAACTATGTAATATGGTTGGTGTGCCTTTTGTATAAGTTTTTGTATACACACCTGGAGTTGTTCCATATCTCACTTCAGAATCTGCAACCTTATCAGTAACCCAAGTGATAATTGCAAAAGTTGGAGCCACCACTGAAGAAGTAGCACTAGAAATAATTGGAGGATTTGCATCAGACCCTGTTTGGAAAGAATATTTATTTCCTCCTAGATTATCACTCACTGTTATATTATTTTGTGCATCAGAAGAAGATACTGAGAAAAAGTATTTTGTGTTTGTGTTAAGTCCTGTTATCAAAACACTGTGTGATGTAGTCGAAGTATCAATTCCTGTTGCTTGTGCATAAACTGCCAGTGTCGAATCTTGTCCATATTTAACGATAGAGTTCGAGAGTGTGTTTGTATTCCAAGTAACCAAAGCAACTGTTCCGGAAGGATCTGTGGTGTCACTTGATACATTTGAAACAATTGGACCACCGAGTGTTGTGAATGTATAATCACCACTTGTTCCTGTGTTACCCATAACGTCAGTTGCGGAAACTTTATAATGGTATGTTGTATTTGGTTCAAGTGCTGTGATAGTTCCAATAGTTACAGAGTGTCCATTAACACCAGACTTCACATATGACTGATTCGGAACACTGCTTCCATAATTTGTGTCTTTTCCATAAACCACTCCTGAACTTGATAATTCATCCGTATCAAATGTAATAGTTTCTTGTGTATTATTACTACTTGTTGCCTGCACATTTGAGATTGTTGGTGGTATGGTATCAGTTCCTCCTTGACCATCAGCCACATCATTAACTATATTAGACCAATTCGAAATATCTCCATTAGAATCCACCATACGCATTTTATAATAATAAGTTGTTCCTTTAACAACTGACGAATCAGTATAATAGTTTGTTGTTGAATTAGTTATTGTTGTTTGCAAAGTATAAGTTATACCATCTGTTGAACGCCATAATTCATATTTACCACCTGCTCCACCAGAAAAACTTACACCTGTATCTTCCGTAAACAAAGGCCAAGCAAGGAACTCTCTGTACTGATTTGTTTTTGAATTTGACAAGTCAGTTATAGACATCGATCCTGCTGAAATGAAGTAAGGTGCGGCCGATGTTGTTGTAGAATTATTTCCAAAAATATCTTGTACCCTAGAATACGCAACTATTGAATTTGTCCCATAAACAAATGTTGTCCATGGAAAATCTACAAGTGATATTACGTTACCTACTGGTGACCCACTTGTTGGAGTTGAAAAATCAGAATTGTTTGAAATATTATAAGAATAAATCTGTTGTGTGTCTGTAGCGTTAAATGTAATCTCATCATCTGAATCGTCTAATTTGAAAGAAACAAGAGGTGGCGTAGTATCCAAAATAAATGAAGTACTTGTAGCGACCGCTTGATTATTCGCCGCTTCCAAATCGTCGATAGTCAAAGCAATTTTTGCTGATGGTACGTCTATCGCAGACCCAAGTTGACCTTTTGCATCCCAAAACATTGTATAAGTTCTCGATATACTATTATCTACTGCATTAGTAACATTTCCTTGATATGTCCCAAAACAGTTACTACCACAAGATGCTTGTGTTCCACCTGTTGTATTCGTTACTGTTGGTGAATATGTAATTTTTGTAGGATCTATCGCTGTCCAATTAGTTGTCCCATCTAAAGAGTACTTGAAACTTGGTTTTATATACCCATTGATAACTGTTCCTGAGGTTGTGTCTGGATCTTTCACAGAATAACTAAACACTACTTTGCCGGTGTTTGCTTGAGTTGTTGTTGCCTCAGCTACACTTACTCCACCTGTTCCATAACTTGTATCAAACACTGGATTAGCATTCACTACATACTGCACAGTCACATTAGTAATCGTTGGTGTTATATCTCCACCGGAAGTTAGAAAAGCTTTATATTGGAAATATCTGTCGTTACCACCCGAACGAAGTGGGTGGGTTGTAGGTAGTCCGCCAGTTCCACCACTTGCGGTAAAGTAATTTGTTCCAGTACAAGTAGAACCTGTGTCTGCAGACCCACACCAATTACTCCAAGTAGCACCATCTGGAGATGAACGAATTTGAAACCCTACCCCTTCGTCAGCAACAGGATATACACCATCGACACCTGTCGCAGTCCACCAAATATCATTAATTAGATTTGAAGCAGAACCAGAATCGTATACTGATGATGTAAGATCGCCACTTGCTACATATTGTGCGTAATTAATGGTGATATCATTTAATGTTGGAGTAACAGTTGGAGAGTCAGAGTGTAAATATGCTTGATATCTAATATACTGGGCACCATTAGCAGCTGATGGAATTGCATCTCCGCTCGCTGTAAAATATGAACCACTTGTTCCATCAGTTCCAAAATAATTCCACGGACCACTAACACTTGTCGACGTCGCAATTTGTATTCTTATCGCACACCCTACACCTGTCCCAGAAGCACAAGAACTTTGTGCACCTGTTGTAACCGAAGTGAAATTAAGATTCTTACCAGAAAAACCTGATTTACCACCAAGGTTAATAACCGCTGAAGAAAATACGCCGGAAGTATACGAAGGATATCTCACAATTACTATACCAGAACCACCGTAACCACCAGCAATCGCAGAAGCTCCACCAAGACCACCACCACCAGCTCCTGTATAATTAGTAGCTTGTACACCGTTTCTACCTCCACCAATACTAGAACCACCAGAATAACCACTGCTAGATGACATTCCTCCTCCTCCAGCAGAATAAAACATAGCAGACCCAGAAATTGAAGACGATAAACCTGGTCCACCGTAACCACCGGTAGTCGTATTAACCCAAACAAGACAGGCACCAGCAGCGCCAACACCACCAGCCCCACCTCCACCTCCACCATTACTACATGTAGTTGAGTTACCTGCTCCGCCATTTCTACCCTGCATTGGAGTTAAAGTATAAGCAACACCATAGGTAGCATTAGTACCCGAACTACCTCCACCAGAAGCACCATTACCACCAGCCATATTTGTTCCTCCTCCTCCTCCTCCGCCAGGAGCCTCAATAAGTGTTGAAGGTCCAGAAATACTACTTGTTGCTCCTCTGTTTCCGGAACCATTAACCACACCTAAACCACCCGCACCAACTGTAATAGTATAAGTACCCGAAGATAAAGAACTTATTGTTCCTGTAGCCATTCCACCACCTCCACCACCAGCTGAAGAATATGTACCGGCCGATGCTCCACCGCCTGCTCCACCTCCACCAACTATAAGATAATCTAGATTAGAAATAGTCTGACTTGGTATAAAAGAACTTGTTGTACTTGTGCTTGTAAAAGTATGAATCATATACGCACCAGATGTCGTTGTTGCACCACCTGTCGCCAAAGAATTTGGTATCAAAGCCACACTCGCCCCAATCCCACTCCCTGTCACCACTGTCGATGAATTCGTACCAGCTTCAAAACCGCCACGCCTATACATAGATACATTATTTGAAGTATTATTTGCTACATATACAAAAGCACCATCTGGGGAAATAGCCACTCTATAAGGCCCTGTACCTGCGGAGATAGTTGCTGGAGTAAAAGCAGTAAGTAAACCAGTTGATATATTACGTTCATACATTAAAATACCGTTAGTGTTAGTTGTGACATACATTGAAGTACCATCTGGAGAAATTTTCAAACCACTTACTAATCCTACTCCATTTATAGTCGGTGTAGCGAGGGCGGTAAGAGCCCCTGTACTTGTATCGCGAGAAAACATAGCAATAGTATTATTAACATTATTGGACACATACACATAATTACTATCTGGAGATACTGTTACCTGATTAGCATTACCCCCAACTGCAATAGTCGGTGTAGCGAGGGCGGTAAGAGCACCTGTGGTTGTATTGCGAGAATACATAGAAACAGTGCCTGAAGTATTATTTGCCGCATACACAGAAGAACCATCTGGGGAAATAGCTAAACCAAAAGGATACGTTCCTGCTGCAATAGTCGGTGTAGCTAGGGCGGTAAGAGCACCTGTGGTTGTATTGCGAGAATACATAGAAACAGTGCCATTTACTGAATTGGTTGTATAGACATGCTTACCATCTGGAGAAACGACTATTCCACGTGGAGTAGCTGAAGTGATAGTCGGTGTAGGGAGGGCGGTAAGAGCCCCTGTACTTGTATCGCGAGAAAACATGTTTATGTAGCCGGAAGAATAAGCAGCTACATAAACATGTTTACCATCTGGGGAAATATCAATAGCTTCCGAGGAGTTTCCTATACCGATGGTCGGTGTAGCGAGGGCGGTAAGAGCCCCTGTACTTGTATCGCGAGAAAACATATAAAGAAGCGTATTACTTACCGCATACACTGAGGAAACACCAACATTAGATACAGCAATGCCACCACTTCCACCTGAGACGGTTGGAGTAGCAAGTGGAACAAGAAGTGTCCCTCCATTTAATTTTGTAATTGATTTACTTGTCGCCGCTAAACTCACTCCGCTTGCGCTCGCAAGAACTGAAGTTGATGATGTTGCTGAATATTTCGTCCATCCAGTTCTGTTTGTTGGGTCAGTTGATGTCGCCGTAGAAATTCCTCCTGACCAATCATTTTGCACCCAAGTAAACGTCGCCGCACTCGCTACATAAAAAGAAGAAATTATACCAAACAAAACTGCACCAATTACAAATATATCTAGAAGTAAATGTTTTACCTTTTTATGAATAACACCACCTGTTTGCGTATCATAATTTGTATCTAATATTTTTTGTAAAAATTTCATATATTTATATAGTTTATTCCCTCTTTTTATTTTCATTTATTTAATAATTAAACCCATCACAACACCTCTCAATTTTTTTAATATTTTTTTTAATAATCAAACCTACTTTTACAGGCCGACAGGCCGGGCCTGTAAAAGTTTAACAACCTCTTAATTCATTAACGAAACAACAAACAATTTAACTTACTAAATTATATCATGGTAAAAATTAAAGACGTGATATGTTATCCACAAAATTTAAGAGTTGAGTATCCAATACTTCTTTTAAATTTTACAGGCCGGGCCTGTAAAAGGATCTATAAAAATATTTCCCTATTATTAAAAATCATCAAATATAATCCAACTAAATATCTCCTTCATAAAATCTTTACTACTAGGGAAATATTTTGGAAATGCTTTTCTATTTATTACGATCTCTTTATCTTTATAATACTCATTAAAACTAGACCATTTATAATTAATAAGAAAATTAATTTTTTCTTTCGTTGAGATCGTTGCTTTCTTTTTCCACTCGCTGTCTAAAATTTTTAAACAATTTAAATGTATATATGCAAATAAATATTTCAAATATCTATCCTCGCCAACATACTTTGATTTAAATCTACCTTCGAATAGACTGCCTGTGTGTTTATATTTCTTATTGTAATGCATTACGTAGGCCGTTAACAATTTTTGCACAAACGAAGTAATTCCTTCTTCATGCTCTTGTTTTATTAAAATATGAAAATGATTCGGCATTAAAACATAAGCACCGATAGAAACAATAAGTTCTTTTTCTTTTTTAGGATCATTATAAGATTTAATAAAAACTGTTTTTCTTCTCTCTGTTGTGTTCATCAAATTTAATAGAGTGAGAAAATATTCATAATCATAACTATCATGAAAAATTTGTTTCTTGCTATTACCACGATTATAAATATGATAATACTCTCCAGTTACAAGTTGATGTGATCTGTGTGGCATAATTACATTATAAATCTTTTTAAAATTATTCTTCATGAGTTATTAACAGGCCGGACCTAGGTAACAGGCCCGGCCTGTAAGACTCTGTAAGATTAAAAATTGACAGTGATTTTAAAATTGATACACTCGTAAGGTAGTCGAAATAATTTTCATAGTTTACGAATTATTTTGATAGATTTTTAGCAATAATGCAAATTAAATTTGTAATTTTGTTTTTTAATTTTGATCTTTAGGGGAAATAAAATGGATACTGGTTTAAGCACTAACAATACATCACTCGGTGATGATAATGGTGGAAAATGTAGACAGTTCGTGTCAGAAAGAGCGACGAGATACTCTCCAATACGTGACAACGACGGGAAAATTATCCAAGACGAAAAAATAATAGATAAATTCATGAAGTTAAGAAAGGAAAATAATCCGACAAACACTTTGCGTGTTGGACCAAGAACTCCTTTCTGTGAATTTTGCGCACAAGACAACACTGAAACCGCCGAAACAGAAATAAAAAACAAAAAAGGCATATTCTGTGTCGGATGTGGCGAATTTTTATCTTACTTGTGATGAAATACTCACAAGAGTTTAGATGACTGCCTGCAGAATTTATATCCCGCAGGCATTTTCTTTTTTTATATACCTAAAATTCTATACAAAGCAATCCCAAAAGCGATAGTCACATTTAAAGATTCTTTTGTGCCAAGCATTGGTATTTCAGCGATCATATCACACTCATCTAAAATTTCTTTTTTTATTCCATCAACTTCTGGGCCAAGAATAAAAACAGTCCCTCTGTCTAGGAAAGTCCTAGACAGATTTATTTCTTTGTAATCAATCGCCTTTTCATCTTGCTCGATTGCGATTACATAACATCCTTCTTCTTTTAATTTTTTAACGAGCGTTAAAGTGTCTTCCACATATTCCCACTCAATAGACTCCTCCGCTCCAAGAGCCACCTTTGCAAAGTCACTTCTTTTATTTCCTTTTTTATCAAGAGGTGTCGGTGTTATGCCACATAAAAATATTTTTTCAATCCCGCACGCATTGGCAGTCCGAAAAATAGATCCAACATTATGAACACTTCTAAGATTATCTAAAATTACTATTTTCATAAGCGGAGACGAGAAGATTCGAACTTCCGGAGGTTTAACCCTCGATCGCTTTCCAAGCGATTGCACTAGACCTCTATGCGACGTCTCCAATTTAAAAACTATTCTAACACACTGGATTCCTGCCTTCGCAGGAATGACACCCGAACCCAAGAAATCTATAAAAGTCAGAAATTGTTTAGTCATCGCCTGCTGGCTCCGACATCTTCGTCGCTCTTCGCTTCCTCGAGATACGATGAAATGATTTATGACTTTTCACCGAGAAGTGCAACGATACGTTCGCGGACTGGCGGATGAGTCATGAAGAGTTTAGCAAACCAAGAAACTTTTTCTTCCGCTTCTGTTTCTTCACTGGCAAGTCCTGCTACCATTGGATCAACAATATACAAATGAGCTGTTGCTTTGTTTACTCTCTCTAATTGTTTTGGAAATGTAGAAATTTTTTGAAGTGCACTCGCCAATCCTTCTGGATATCTAGTAAGCAACGCTCCGTCAGCATCTGCCAAAAATTCTCTCTTTCTTGAAATAGCAAGTTGAATAATTGTTGCGGCAATCGGTGCAAGTATCGCAGCCCCAATTGCCAAAAACATCATCATTCCATTTTTATTTTCTCTGTCCCCTCCACCAAACATAGACATTCTCAAAAACATATCTGCAAGAATAGAAATCGCACCAGCAAAAATCACCACAACAGTTTGAATTAAAATATCTTTGTTTCCAATATGCGATAATTCATGAGCGATCACACCTTCAAGCTCTGATTTATTTAGAAGTGGAAGAATCCCAGTAGTCACAGCAATCACGGCATGTTCTTTATTTCTTCCTGTTGCAAAAGCATTTGGTGCTGGATCATCAATTACAAAAAGTCTTGGCATTGGTAATCCAGCAGTAATAGATAAATTTTCTACAATATTCCAAAGGTCAGGAAATTCAGCTCTATCTTTTATCTCTCTTGCTCCTGCTTGTGCTAAAACAATCTTATCAGAATAAAAATAAGAAAAAAAATTCATCAACAAAGAAAATATCACAGCCATATACAAAATATTTGGTGATTGATAAATATATGAAAACAAAAACCCAATCAAAATAATCAAAACCAAAAACACTGTCATTAAAACAATTGTCTTTCGTGTATTTGATGCTTGATGAGTATATAGGGTCATAAGATAGTTATTAGTTTGTAGTTAATAGTTTATAGTAAATACAAAAATACTAAATTAAAAAACAAAAATTAAAACTTAACTTCAACTGGATTTTTAGCAGCAGACTCTTCTAACTCGAAAAGTTCCATTTCTCCAAAACCAAATAATTTTGCAATTATATTTTTTGGGAAAGATTGAATTGCAGTATTAAGATCACGAACATTGCCATTATAAAATCTTCGCGCTGATTGAATTTTATTTTCAGTATCAGAAAGTTCTGACTGAAGAGAAAGAAAATTTTGATTTGCGTGAAGTTCTGGATAATTTTCTGAAAGTGCAAAAATAGATTTAAGCGCAGAAGAAATCTGATTTTCATTTTCTGCTTTTTCTTTTAATGTTTTTCCGTCACTCATTGCAATCGCTCTTGCTTGTGTAACTTTTTCAAGAGTTGATGTTTCGAAGTTTGCGGCGCCTTTTACTGTATTTACCAAATTAGGAATAAGATCATAGCGACGTTTAAGTTGCACATCAATATCTGCCAGCGCCTCTTTTCCACGATTAACTAATGTTACAAGTGAGTTGTAAGCAAAGATTACATACAAAAGTACAATAGCAATAATAATATATAGAATAGTCATAAAAATTTTTAATTAAACCTTATAAACCGACTTGTATATTAATACTACAAGATAAGGACAAGAAGTCAATGAAGTTATCAAATTATTCATATTTATCAATCGTTTGTGTTATAATAAACAAATTATGCAAGATAAAAACAGCGATACTTTATTTAAAAAGAGACATTCATTATCACACATTTTATTGATGTCAATTAAGCATCATTACCCTCACTCTCTAGCTACAATCGGGCCTGTTATTGATACTGGCTTTTATTACGATATCGATTTTACTGGTGGGGAGAAGCCTACATTAGATGATTTACCAAAAATAGAAAAAACTATGCGTGAAATTATTTCGCAACATCTTGCTTTTAGAAAAGAAAAAGTTTCAAAAGCACAAGCTCTTGCTTTGTTTAAAATGAATAAATATAAAACAGAAATAATAAATGATCTCAGTAAAGAAGTTACTCTTTATTACACAGGAGATGACTTCTTTGATCTTTGCGAAGGACCTCATGTTGATAATACAAAAGAAATTGATAGAAATGGTTTTATATTAGACAAAATTGCAGGCGCATATTGGAGAGGAGATGAAAAGAATGCAATGCTCACCCGTATTTATGGTATCGCCTTTAATGACAAAGAAGAACTTGTCGCTTATACAACACAACAAGCCGAAGCGAAGAAAAGAGACCATCGTGTACTAGGTGCTCAATTAAAATTATTTACTACATCTCCTCTTGTCGGCGCTGGTCTTCCACTTATGCAACCAAATGGAATGATAATCAGAAAAGAAATCGAAGATTATCTTTGGTCACTACATTCAAAAAAAGGTTACTCTCGCGTTTGGACTCCACATATTGCCAAAGAAGCACTTTACGAAACATCAGGTCACGCAGCAAAATTTGGCGATGAACTTTTTCGTGTTCAAGGTAAAGAAGACAAATTTATTTTGAAGCCAATGAATTGTCCTCATCATATGCAACTCTTTGCCGACAATCAATTCTCTTACAAAGATATGCCGATTAGATATTTCGAACCTGCAACTGTTTATCGTGATGAAAAATCAGGACAGCTAGGTGGATTAACTCGCGTGCGTTCAATCACACAAGATGATGGACACCTTTTCTGTACACAAGCACAAATAAACGAAGAAGTTTCTACTGTTGTTGGATTTATAAAAGAATTCTATACAACTATGGGAATGATGGAGGGATATTGGGTATCACTTTCTGTTCGTGGTAACGATATGAGTAAATATTTAGGAACACCTGAGGTGTGGAATATTGCCGAAAAATCTCTAGAAGATGCCGCTAAAGAAAATAAAATTAATTATAAAAGAGTCGAAGGTGAAGCTGCTTTTTACGGACCAAAATTAGACTTTATGTTCAAAGATGCAATCGGGCGCGAATGGCAACTCGCCACAATTCAATGTGACTTCAACCTTCCAGAGAGATTTGAATTATTTTTTATAAATAATGAAGGTAAAAAAGAAAGACCTGTTGTGATACATCGTGCTATCACTGGATCACTAGAAAGATTTATGGGAATAATGATTGAGCATTTCGCTGGAGCATTTCCACTTTGGTTATCACCTACTCAAGTTGCTGTGCTTCCTATTTCTGATAAACATCACGAGTACGCAAAAGAAGTTGTCGCAAAATTAGAAAATGAAAATATTAGAGTAAAGCTTGATGACTCAAAAGAAGGATTAGGTAAAAAAATAAAGTCTGTTCGCGAAATGAGAACTCCATATTGGGTCGTGATTGGTGACAAAGACATTGAAGCAGGAATGGTAACACTTGAAGGAAGAAACGCTGGGCAATTAGGACAAATGAAAACTGAAGATGTAGTCGAGAGATTGGTAAGTGAGATTAAGAATAAAAAATAATTAGTCAGTAATTAATTAAATTCAAACCCTTCTCTGTCATTCCCGCGAAAGCGGGAATCCAGGTCTTACAAATCATCATATAAATCCTTCCATTCAAAATTATTTTCTTCTATCAGTTTAACTTTCCAATCACGATTCCATTTTTTAATTTCTTTTTCTCTTTTGATTGCTGAGTTTATGTCTTCGGTTTGTTCATACCAAACCAAATTACTTACATTGTATTTTTCTGTGAATCCTTTTATTAATTTTTGTTTGTGTTCATGTATCCTTCTTTTCAAATCATTTGTAACTCCGATATACAGTGTTCCATTTCTTTCACTTGTAAGTAAATAGATATAGTATGTTTTCATAATTCAATTCTAACCTGGATTCCCGCTTTCGCGGGAATGACAATTCACAAAAATACTTTAAAACTCAGACAGCAGAAATATTTAGGTCAGAAATTGATGAGTCCTCGTTTACTAACTCGGACATCTTCGTCGCTCTTCGCTTCCTTGAGATGTACGAGAGTTGATTTTGCAAAATCACGTCGCGTAGTGTCCATTGAAACGCGACACTTGCGATAGAAAAATTTCGTAGCGACAACGAAGATGAACAATTTTTATCTAAGTCAAAAAATGTTTTAGATTTTAATTTTTTGGAGAAACACACGAAGGAGGTGTACGAATAGTACATTGACTGAGCGTGAGAGGCTCCAAAAATTAAAAGATGAAATATTTTTTGACTTAGATGTTAAATATCCAAATTCGCGGATTTAGCGTGAGTCTGGATAAAGCTCTTACGAGGTCCCACTTCCGATCCCATCAGCATTTCAAATACACGACTCGCCTCTTCAGCTTCATCAACATTAACCTGCTTTAATATTCTTTTATTTATATCCATTGTTGTTTCCTTCAATTCATCTGGGTTCATTTCTCCAAGACCTTTGTATCTTTGTATTGACGGCTTCTTTGATTTCTTTACTATCTTTTCTTTTCCTTTACCTTCACTCACTTCTTCCTCACCTTCTGTTACTTCTTCACTCTCTTCTGTTTCTCCACTTTCACTCTCCTCAATAGACTCATCACCAAATCCTAATTTTTTTAATACAGCAAATTTTTCTTCATCAGTATAAGCATAATTAATTTCCTTACCATAAGTAATTTTATAAAGTGGTGGCTGAGCAATATAAACATAACCCGCATCAATTATCGGACGGTAATATCTAAAAAAGAAAGTTAGAAGAAGTGTCATGATGTGCGCACCATCCACATCGGCATCGGTTGCAATAATTAATTTATGATAACGACATTTTGAAATATCAAAAGTATCACCGATCGCTGCCCCCATAGCAAGCACAAGATTTTTTATTTGTTCACTACCAAGCATTCTATCAAGACGCGCACGTTCTACGTTCAAAATTTTTCCACGAAGAGGAAGTATCGCTTGTGTGCGACGATCACGTCCCATTTTTGCAGAACCACCAGCTGAGTCTCCCTCCACTATAAACAATTCTGATTCTGCAGGATCATTTGATTGACAGTCAGCAAGTTTTCCTGGAAGAGAAAATCCTTCGAGAGCACCTTTACGAAGCACAGAATCTTTTGCAGCTTTCGCGGCTTTGCGAGCGCGAAGCGCGAGCAATCCTTTATTGATAATTTCTTTGGCATCATCTGGATTTTCTTCCATAAAGAATGTAAACGCATCAGAGAAAACAGAAGACACCGCGGATTGTGCTTCCATACTTCCTAATTTTGATTTTGTTTGTCCTTCAAATTGAATCTCGCGGAGTTTAACAGAGATCACACAAGTTAGTCCTTCGAGCACATCATCTCCTGTTAAGTTTTCATCTTTTTCTTTTAAAATATTATTCTTACGAGCATATGCATTTATAATACGAGTAAGAGCAGTTTTAAATCCAGTCACGTGTGTTCCTCCTTCGGTTGTGTGAATATTGTTTGCAAAAGCCACCAGTTTTGTGGTCATATCATCAACATATTGAAGAGCAATTTCTACACCAACTTTTTCTGCATCTGCATTTTTATCAATATAGAAAATATTTTTATGAACAGGTTTTGTAAATTCATTATAATGTTTTACAAGAGATTTAAGTCCACCTTCAAAATAAAAACTTTCAGTTGGTTGTTCCAATCCTAAATCATACAAATAAGTTTCCCCTTCAAAATTTAATTTGCCTTCATATTTTCTCGCATCAATAACATGAATGAAAATACCTTTCACAAGATATGCCTGCTGACGAAGATGAGAAATAATTCTATCAATATTAAAAACGGTACCTTCTTTAAAAATTTCTGCGTCAGGTTTAAAAGTTACAATTGTTCCGTGTAATTTACTTTTACCAATTTGTTTTACGTTTGCTTTTTTCTTTCCCTGAGAATATTCCTGAACGAAAAGACCGCCATCACGATGAATCTCCACCTTACACATAATTGAAAGTGCGTTCACAACAGATGCTCCGACACCATGAAGACCTCCAGTTGCTCCAGCGTAACCATCACCACCGAACTTTCCTCCAGCGTGGAGTGTACACATAATTGTTTCGAGTGCAGAAACTTTTGTCTTTGGATGAATATCAGTTGGAATACCGCGACCGTTGTCCACAACACGAATAGTGTCATCAGGAAGAAGTGTAATCTCAACACGATTAGCATGACCGTTCATCGCTTCGTCACGAGAGTTGTCGAAAATTTCCCAAATTAAATGATGAAGGCCATCTGGTCCTGTTGAACCAATATACATTCCGGGACGTTTACGAACCGGCTCAAGACCTTCCAACACTTGAATGGATTCCGCCCCATAATTTGATTTTTTAACCTTTTCTTCGTCTTTTTTAGCTACCATAAATATCTATAAATTATATCATTTTTCAAACATTTTCGCTAGTTCATCCTGTTAAATAATTTTAAGAAAAAGTCTTAAAATTAAAATTTGAAATAATTATCCCAATTTTAAATTTTAGTGTTTACTTATCAAAAAATAATTGTTAATATTACAACATTCAAATAATTCGGGAGAATGTAAATGAATACTTGTACATTAGTTTTAAATGAAGCTACAGAAAACTTTCTGAAACAGTGGCGAGACAAAAGTCTGAAACTGATTGATCCGTTCGGAAAAAAAATTGATACGTCAAAATGGGTACAATATATGCCCAGTTACTGCGATGGATCAATAACAATGTTTTTCGAAGATGGAGAAAAAGAGACACTGAAAGTCAATGGTCACACCATTCTAAAAAAAATAGACAGCGAATGGATAACTTGGTATTTCATACAATGAATTACTTCAACGTTATTTTCTTCGCAATATGGCCGTTCGTAAGATTTTTACGACGGCTATTTATTTTCAAAAACCAAACTAAAACTTAACTACTATCCTTTACATATTTTATATGTTGTGTTAGTATAGTAAGCATCATCATAAGTTAGGAGAGATAAAGATGAGTGCAGAAACCATCGATCAAAATACATTAAGGTTTTTAACAACCTGGCAACAAGTAACTCTGATTGATCTTTGCAAAAACGAACGTCTCGCGTCAAAGATATGGAATAGTTGCACCCCAAAGACTGACGGGATACTACACATGATCCGAGGAACGGATGGTGGCACAGATGCCATACGTGTGGTCAAAAAACCCGACGGCATAAAAATCGAAATACGTAGTATGGCAAATGAAGGGGTGTTTGAATGGCTGGAAGCATTCACCATCAAAAATCCACCAATAGGAAAAGTGTAACTACACGGAAACAACTTCGCCCCCCGCTAAAATTAGCGGGGGTTTATTTTTTACTTTCAACTATTTTTACAAATAAGTCATTCCTCTCATATTCATTATTAAAATATTTTGAAAATGAAGCAAAGGAGGGAGAAAAAAGAATTATATCGCCTTCTTCTGCTATCTCAAAAGCTTTGTTCACACAGTCTTCTAATTTTTCAAATTCATATTTTTTTGGAAGATTAATTCTGTCTGTTCCGGTTCCTGAAAGATACACGACTTCTTTCACATTTTCTTTTATCGCATCTTCTAATTTATTTATCAGTAAAAATTTATCTGCACCACCAACAATCAAAACTGGTTTCTTACTAAACTTTTCCACAATAGAATTTATCGCCATCACTGTCGCATCTTCTGTCGTGCCGTTATTATCATTAAAAACTCTAACACCGCAAACCATTCCCATATCTTGAAGCCTTCCTTCAATCGCCTTAAAATTTTTAATCGCATTTTTTATACTTTCATCATCAAGACCACACTGCAGAGCAACTTCATAAGCAAGTCTCGCACTCATCTGGTTATGCTCACCAATTAAATTCATTTCAAATTTAACATCCTCTGGAACATCAATCGCAACCCTCTCACCCCTCATAATAATTTCGCTACTAGCTTGAGGACTCGCAATTAAAACATCACCATCTTTTTGATGACGATAAATATTTGCTTTATCATTAAAATATAATTCTTTATCATTCTTGTAATAATTTAGATGATCATCCAAGAAAGATGTAAACACTGCGATATGTGGAGAAATTTTTAAATCACCAAAGCCTTGCAGTTGCCACGAGTCGAGTTCGAGCACTAAAAAATCTCCGTCTTCAATAACATTAAGAATTGGAAGATTGGCCACACCACGAATATTTCCACCAATATGTACACGACTACCGTTCTCACGTAAAATATGAGCAATGAGTTCTGTTGTTGTAGATTTACCACGAGTACCTGTCACGCCAATTATCACCACCTCAGGCAATTCTTTCATAACAATGTCACACACCAACGCTGCCGACATATAAACAGGGATATTATTTTTCTTAGCTTCATTTATAAATTCACTATCAATCGGCACACCAGCGGACTTTAAAATAAAATCTCTATCTCTAAAATCTTCAAGTCGGTGTTCACCTAAAACATAATTTATATTTTGAAAATCTTTTAATTGTTTAGTCGAACTTGCGAGTTCTTCTTTGCTTTTTTTATCTGTGACTAAAAGTTCTGTGTCATTTTCTGCTAAAAATTTTGCATCACCTATCCCACGACCAAGTAACCCAAGCCCCATCATGGTGACTTTTTTATTTTTGAAATATGGTAAATAAATTTCTTTAATCATAGATATAGTTAGTCGTTAGGAAGTTATTCGTTAGTCGTCAGCAAAAGTGTAACAGATTGTATTTGTATTGTCATTCCAGACTTGATCTGGAATCCAGTGTCTAAAAATTCAAACCTAGATTCCCGTTTTCACGGGAATGACACCCAAATTCAAAACACTTTCTTTTTCAAAAAGATTATGAAGTTTATAAACATCTCCTGCGCCAATTGTGATTACCACCGAACCAGAATGACACTTATCATCAATATATTTTTTTACTTCTTCTAAATCTTGCATATAAATAGAATTATTAATATTCTCAACCAAATCATGAGATGAAATTTTACTATCAAAATCTTCACGAGCCGCATAAATTGGAAGGATCAAAATTTTATCAGCAAGAGTAAATGAATTTATAAAATCATTAAATAGTAATCTTGTTCTTGAATAAAGATGTGGTTGGAACACAACAACTAATTTAAACTTTCTTAAACCACCCTTTGGGTGGTCAGACGACGCGACATTTTTCCCGGTCGCGTTTAGTCCATCTGGATATTTTTCTCTAATCGCTTCTAGTGTTGCTTTTATTTCTGTAGGATGATGTCCATAGTCATCATAAAAACTAGCACCTTTATATTCTCCTTTATATTCAAGCCTGCGCCATGTTCCTTTGAATTTTCTTAAACCAGCACGTGCCTTTACCTCATCTAATCCTAATGCATTTATCACTGCGAGTACGAGTTGTGCATTTGACTGATTATGTTTTCCAAGAACAGATAACTCGATCTCGTCTGCATTAATACTGTCAGCATTAATTTTTTTACAAACTGTTTCAAACGAAAGATCTTTATGAGTAACAAGAAATCCACTCGCAGGAATTTTTTCTGCAAAAGACTGAAAGGCACTTTTTATATCATACAGATCTTTGTAATAATCAAGATGGTCAGCATCAACATTTGTAACAATAAGATATTCTGGAAATAAATTCAAAAATGAACGACGATATTCACAAGCCTCAACAATCATATATTCAGAATCTCCATGAATAAAATTTGTTCCGGTTCCACCAATTAGACTTCCAATAATAACAGTCGGGTTTATTCCGCACTCTTTCATTGCGTGATACATCATGGCGGTAGTTGTAGTTTTACCATGCGTACCAGATACAGCTATAGTTTTCTTTTCTTTAGTCACTTCGCCAAGCGCCTCTGCATAAGTCTTACAAACTATTCCAAATTTTTTAGCCTGTAAAAACTCTGGATGACTTTCTGGAATCGCAATTGTATAAACTACTTCATCTATATTATCTGTAATATGATACATATCTGTACCAATAAAGATTTCTATTCCTTCGTCTTGAAGTGTCTTCGTTAATTCTGTTTCAGACATATCAGATCCACTCACAGTATGTCCCTGTGATTTATAATATCTCGCTAGCGCCGATAGTCCAATCCCTCCAATTCCGATACAAAAAATTTTCATAATTATTTACTTACAAATATAGCACGACCGCGGTAAAAATTCTTAAAAATTTCTACTTCACACTTTCTAAATGCGCCACCGACAGCAGGGTTGTTTTCTACGCTTGTGACTGTTGCTTCTGGTTCGTGATAATAAAAATGTGTTACTTCTCCTTTTTCATTTTTCTCTAAACCGACAAGTAAAACTAAATGAAACTTTTTTTGTTCTAAAATAATTTTATTTATGGAAACAATAACAGGAAAACCATTTTCTAAACTTTCAATCAGTGGAGCGATGTCATTGTTCACGTCTTTAGTTTCCGTGTTTTTATATCGCCAAGATTTCAGTCCGACTTTCTCAAAACAAGAAATAATATAATCGTGACTGGCACCGTTTAATTTATCATAACCACCATCTCTCTCCGCCTCTTTCATATATTCCAAAATATCAATTTTCTTCCCAGTTAAAAATTCCATCGCCATCGCCACACACGAACCAGAACAAGAACGAATATTCCACTCCGAATCTTTTACTTCTAAATATTGTGAGTAGTATGGTACTTCTAGTTTCATAATTATCTTATCTCCCAACCTTTCTCTTTAAGATCATTGTAGGTCTTGTTAGCAATTTCATTCGCCTCATCATCTGTTAAAGTTTTTTCGAATGATTGAATTACTAAACGAAAAGCATAAGACATTTTTATTGTGCTGTCTTCGAATGTTTTCTTAAATGTATCAAATAAAGAACGACGAACGATGAGAGGATTATCGTTTTTGTTAATGATAGCAAGGACATCCTCCCATGTTGTGTCAGCAGGAGTAAAACAAGCAATATCACGAACGATAAACGGGTAAGCAGAGACGGATTTGTAAGAAACATCAATTTTATTTTGTAGTAGAGGTTCATAATCTTTTGGTTCAGGTAAACTTTCTATTAGTTTATCAAAATTAATCTCAGCAGTCATCATTGTTTCTTTATGATGTAAATCACTACTAATATACATATTTGGTTCTTGATAATCAGATTCGTTTAATTTTAAACTCTTAAATATAAGTTTGTATACAGCGTCTAATAAAATAACAAGTTCTTCTCTATCTTTTTTTGTAGAACATGCAAAACCATATGATAAATGTCTCTCTTCTACTTCTTTACTAAAAACATTTCCAAATTCAAAAACTTTAATTACTTTTTCTCCAAGAAGTGGCGCGTTGTGTAAATTCATTTTGACCGCACCCAAAACTCCATCACCCAAATTCGTTCGAAGTTTTTCTTTGTCATGCGCCAATCCTTTCACAATCTCCACCTCACCTTTATCACCAAAAGTATAAGTATAAATTTCAGAAAACCCATTCTTGATTAAAATATTTTTTATTTTTGTTTCGTAATATAGACGCTTATGTGGTAAACCTGTGCGGTTTAATTTTGGAAGTTCACTTGCAATAGAATCATAACCAATAACACGAGCAATTTCTTCAATCACATCGGCTTTGATACGAACATCTAATCTTTCAAATGGAACAGAGATAACAAATTGTTCCACCGATAAATCTTCAACCATTCTTCCATACCAACATTCATTTTTAAAATATTCGCTAGTCTTTAATTCTTCAATCACAGTTTTTCCTATACCACTTCCTGTGTGTAAAACTTTTCCATCACCAATATACATTCCAACATGATCAATCCCTGGAGCAAATTCTATTCCTGGCATATACTCAACTGTCTGTGTATATTTTGGAGCATCTGGAATTTCTTTACCTAAAACTTGTGAATATATCATCACATCTTTTGGTTTTTCTATTTTTGTATTTGTAAAAACGAAATCACCAAAACGGAGATCTTCGTGATCAACATTTTTGCAATAGATATACATATCAAGCGCCACACGAGGACTTGGATAACCACATTCTTTATAAAACCAATTCACGAGCGAGCCGCAAGAAAATTTATTTGGAGCATCGTGAAGCGTGCTTGCTAAACGGTCGTATGGTTTATCAAGTGTTTGAGGAATAATTTCTTTTAACTTTTGCTCTGGAATTATTTTTTCAAATGAAAAATTTAATTGCTTTAAAGTTTTTTCAATTATTTCATCAGAATAATTTGTGCCAAGTAATTTATTTACTTCGTGAGTACCGATTCCGATTTTAAATATTTTATCTGTGCGAGGATACACATCAACAACTTCTCCGATAATACATTCTGGATAAATTTCTTTAATGAGTTGTAATGCATAATCCATTGCCTCACCTGCAAATTCACTCGTCATTTGTGCTTCATATCTTTTAGAAGCATCGGTACGAATATTATGTAAATCAGATGACTTGCGTGTTGCGGTTGCATTAAAATTTGCTGATTCAAAAATAATAGACTTTGTATTTTCATCAACAATAGCTTTTGTGCCACCTTTCACACCTGCGAGAGCAAGCACACCTTCATCATCTGCAATAACAGTTTCTGTGCCTTTCATGGTTAATTCCTTACCATCAAGAGTTGTCATTGTCTCACCTTCTTTTGCGAGACGCACAGTTATTCCACCAATAACTTTATCCGCATCAAAAGCATGCATAGGCTGACCGATATCGTTCATCACAAAATTTGTAATATCAACAATCGCGGAAATTGAGCGTTGACCAATACTTTCTAATTTTTCTTTCCACACAACAGAGCTTTCAACTTTTATATTATCAACACGAACACCGATGTAGCGAGAACAAAGTTTACTGTCTTCTACAACAACTTTTATTTTTATGTTTTGATCAATTGAAGGACGAATAATTTTTCTTTCTTCTCTTTTAAGTGAAAATAGAGTGGCAATTTCGCGGGCTATACCTCGATGAGAAAAACAATCATGCTGTCTATGTGGCAAAACTTTTATATCATATATAACATCTCCATTTACCTCCTCAAACCCTTCAACCTCTAAGAATTTTTTTGATAACATTTCAGGGATATCCGTCCAAGATGTTTCTCCAACAACATATTCATTTTTATGAATAGTTTCCTTTATATGTTCTTGTAACCATTTAAGTGAGAATTTCATAATTAAAATTGATTAACCACTCTTAGATCACCATTGTATAACAAACGCACATCATCCATTCCCCATTTCAACATTGCGATTCTATCCATACCGCAACCAAAAGCAAAGCCTTGATACTTGCGATTATCAATTCCACAATTTTCTAGCACACGAGGATGAACCATTCCTGCTCCACCGATTTCTATCCAGCCAGTCCCCTTACACAATGAACAAGCAATAAATCTTTCAGAAGATACTTCATGTATACCTTTTCCTTCACATTTAAAACACTCGACATCAAACTCACATCCTGGTTCTACGAACGGAAAAAAAGAGGAGCGAAGACGAACATTTATTTCTTTACCAAAAAATTTTGTAAAGAAGTGTTGTAGTGTTCCTTTCATTTGTGCAAGTGTTACATTTTCTCCGACAAGCAATCCTTCTACTTGATGAAATTGCGCTTCGTGAGTGGCGTCGGTTGCCTCATTACGAAAAACTTTTCCTGGGACAACTATGGCGAGAGGATTTTTTTTCTTTTCCTTATCAGAAAGTTTCGCCCACTTTTCCATTTCGCGAATTTGCACAGATGAAGTGTGTGTTCGCAAAACAAAACTCATCGGTCTGCCTAATTTATCAATAGCATTTCTTTGTATTCCTTCCGCGTTGATCTGCGTTTGTTCTGCGTTTGTCTGCGCTTTATTCGTGTAATCACGAATAAAGAAAGTGTCCTGCATATCGCGTGAAGGATGATCACGCGGAACATTTAACGCATCAAAATTATTCCATTCATTTTCAAGTTCTGGACCATCTGCCACATCAAAACCAATCTCAGTAAAAATACGAGTGATTTCGTCAGTTAAGATTGTAATAGGATGAGAGTGACCTTGCATCACATCATTTTAACAAAAAAACTAGACACTAGCCACTAACTCTTCAAATCTACTCTATAAAAAGTCTTATCATCTTTTTTAAGATATAATGTTCCGTCTTCATCAATACGAAAATCATAATCACCCATTACTATTGGTTGTATGTTTCTTCCTCCTCTCCCATCAGTCTCTGTTACATAAATACCATCTTTTGTAGAAAAAATAACTAAATCATTTCTATCTAAAAATAATTCTGACCTGTTAATATTTTCTCCTTTGTAAATACTCATTCTTTTTAAACATTTATCTAAATCACAAAAATAAAGAGGAATAGAATCTTCATCTCCAAACCATTCAACAAAAATTTCATTAGCTATATTTTCTATTGCTATTTTTTTACGACTTACTGTACTTGTTGCTTGATCTAAAGTAGATGTAGTATTGCTTATTTTGTTTTTAATTAAAACATCTTTAGTTGTTGTCGCAAAGAAAAGATTTTTTACATAAACAAATTCTTTATTTTCGGTTTCCTTTTTCTTTAGGGTTGTTGTTCCATTACTAAATACCGGAGACATGACAGTCTTTGGAATTTCTATCATATCAATAGTCTCTGGTAAATTAAATGGATACATTTCATTTACTTTTTCTGGATAAACTACAACTTTTTTTGTCCATGACATAAAACCATCTTTTGTTACTTTTACATCATAAGTATTTGGTTTAATATCTTGCACCAAAAAATTACGACGAAATATACTTGAAGATTTCTGTGGTACATTATCAACTAAAACATTAAAATCTTTTGCTTGGGTAACAATATACATTCCACCAGTCTTCATTACTTCATATTTATCACCAAAACGATACCCTGTGGCATACATAGCAACAATTGGTGAAAGAATAAAAAAAGCAATCACACAAACAGAAAGGTAAAAATATCTTTTTCTTTTTGATAAAGGTTTTGATTCCATAATATAAAATTATTTACGATGTTTAGGTGTGACCCAGAACCCCATATACTTACCGAGCATCAACCTTGTTTGTGATTCTAGTCCTGGTATCGCACTAAAAATAATAACATTGATTGGGAAAAGAAGCCATTGTAAAACCATAAAAGCTGTTCTATGTTTTTTGTAACCATTAGGTCTTGGTGGTAAAAATGAAAGTGTAATCCACGCAGAAAAAATAAGTCCAAGCATAGCCATAAGCATAAGATCGCGTGTTACGAATGGAAGATTATAAGAAAGTACTGATGTATTAAAATGTGTTCCGCCGATAATAACAGGAAGCCAACCTAAAAGAAAAATAATTAATGGATTAGTAGACAAAGACCAGAATCCTTCTACTTGTACAAATGTTGCTGATAACTTTTTTCCAAATGGAATATTTTTATTTTTAATAAAATTAAAAATAATATATGGAATGTTTTCGCAACCATAACCCCAGCGACGATGTTGTTTATAAATATTTACAAGCGTCTTCAAAATACTTACATCCAAATTCGCGTCCATAGAAACTGGATACGATATCGGTACAACTTCATAATTACCATCATTAGCAATAAACAAATTCCAATAAATACGAGAATCTTCTGATACCATATTCACTTGCCAATAATTAATATCGTAAAGAGCTTTAAATGACATTGCGTGGGAAGAAAAAGTTGCGAGCTTCTCTGGACGTTCTTGTTGTATCATTTGCCAAAACGTAGAAGAGGTTGCTGCTACACGAGAAAGCGCAGGAGCATCCCAAATATTATTATTATAAAATGGTACAGGCTGAAAAGAAACTTTTAGTGGTGTAGGATGAATTAAAAAATTCCAAGTTAAACAGTTAAAATAATCTTTATACGCAACAGAATCGATATCAAAAGCACTCACTATAACATCTTCATACTTAATAGATAATTTATTTAATATTTTAAGTCTCGCCTCTTCAGCAGCATACGCAATATTTGATCCCTTGCCTGGCATTTCTCCTAAAATATTTTTTGGGTGAACAGTAAGTAGAAAAGCTCCAAAAATATCTTTATATTTTTCTTCCATTTTTTTTCCTATATCACTTGCTTCCTTTCCTGCTTTTTCTTCACTAGCCAAAACTACAAATAATTTTTTAGGATCATAGTGTGCATCAAGAAGTGCTGTCAAACTTTTTTCTACAACTTCTTCACTTTCATTAAAATAAGGAAGTAAAACTAAATGTCTTATATGATCATACTTCATATGCTCAATTCTTTCTTTCCAGTTTATAGAAAGATTTGTTTTTACTCTTTTGAAATTATGACGAAGATGAACTGATAGATAAATAGTTTTTAATATCCAATAAACAGAAAACGTAATAATAAAATAAGAAGTATAGACTGGATAAAAATATGATGAATAAAAAACTAAAAATAAAGTAATCCAAGCAAGAGAACCAGGAAGTATTTCTAAAGCACGATAAATAACATAATCAGAACCTGACAGTTCTGTTGCACGACCGATTTTTAAGTAGGGAGAAAGTTTTTTATTCATCTAATTCTGTTATTCTTTTTGGCTAAAATAATTTTTGCAAAATGCAATGGAGCAAAAATTATTCGCCCGAAAATTTCTACGAAATTTTTTAGGGAGCCGCTTGTCAGATTCGAACTGACGACCTACGGTTTACAAAACCGTTGCTCTACCAACTGAGCTAAAGCGGCGGAAACTAGGTTTTAGGGACTAGGGTATAGCCAATAGATAAACCCAAAACTACTAAAACCAATAGATGATATATTAGCATATTTTTTTGATTTTGAAAACAATGATGGCGCGCTGTAAAAACAGCGCGCCATATTCCCAATACAACATCAATGTATCTCGCTATAGTCCTCCCTCTGTAACAAATATATCAAAATAATAATGAAGAGAATCACTAAGACTAACACTAATGGCCACAAAATAATTATCAGCCATTGCCGTACTATCACCAATCTTGTAATCTGAAAAGACACACAAAACGCATCTCTTCTCTCTGTAAAATCAGAGTATGACCCCTCTGCTTCATATACACACCAAAAGAAACATGGCATATGAACAACGGTAAGAAACCAAAAGGACAAAACACCCAAAAAACCAAATCCAAAGAATTGTATTCATTTCGTACTTCTCCTTATAAAGAGTTTATAACATCCTAACATTTAATTTAAAAAATACAAAAATCGCATCAATGATGCGATTTTTGTATTTTAAATTTTGAAAAAGAAAAAATTATTGTGTAGGACCTGTAGGAATAGATGGTACAGGAATTGATCCACCAACACCAACACCAACAATAGAACTAATAAATCCTATAACTCCAAATATTGCATACATTAAGAAAAGAGAACCAACTGACCACCCTATACCTTTCCAAGCATTTGCTGTTTTTGTTGGATCACCCCTATGAGCAATAAGTTGTATCAAAAACCAAAAGAAAGCAAGAGTAGCTACACCATAAGCAAGAACACTTAATTGATTAACTAAACCTTGAATCACAGCAATCAAGGAGTGAAGACTTCCTCCAACATTATTATTTGCTGTTCCAACAGTCACGTTAATCTGCGCCAGAGCAACATTTACGCCAAACACTACACTTGAAATTCCTATTAAAATCTTTTTCATATTTTTAAATTATTTATTTAATACTTATATTATACCGCACATCAAGAATATATAGCAAGGAAGTAATGCACAGTTACTGACAAGAAAATGTACCGTTAGTATTTGAACAGCTAAGACCATTTGGACAATAAGTCCCCCCTGATGCGCAAGGGGTTGTTCCAGAACCACTACCACCAAGCCCAGAAGTATTTGTTATTCCCATATTTCCAGTTTGTACAGCTTGCGGAGTTATTGAAGGATCAGAACCACCAAACTGAAACCTTGGAACATTAATATTTCTTTGTGAAAAATCAGTACTAGTACCCTGAGACAGAGTCCTCTGCATAAAATTAATTATTCCAGGAACAGAGAATATTACAAAAAGTGCAAGTATGCCCCATGTCATCATATTTTTTCCTGCTTTAATTCCAGCGTCTTTACCTTCTCTTTGTGCTAAAACAAATTCCACCATACCAAACAAAAAAACAACCACTGAAACAGTCATAAATAAATAACCAACGGTAGCAACTATATTAGTTGTAATATCATCTATAAAATATTTAATACCTGAACCAAAACCAGCTACCGCATAAGTATTAAATAAACTTGTAATTAAAATAGAGGCTAGAATTATTTTTTTCATATTGTTAAGCAAAAATATTTTTTATAGTTTCTTGTAAGGCTATGAGCATTCCTTGTAACATCATAATTATAACAGTCCCAGCAAAAACATACAATAAATTTTTGCGAGCTTCCTTTAATTTATCTGGACTACCTTTAGCGTAAACAAAGGCAGCGCCAACATAAAACCATGCAAATATTATTGCTGGAAAAATAAACCAACGAACAACAGCTTGAAAGATAACAAGAAGAAAATCATAAAGATTTGTTATGTTTGTTGGGCTAGGTAAAAGTAAATTTGCATCTGTCCCTGCGTAAGCAGTATCTATAAAAGAATAAGATAAAATATTTTTTATTGCTTGAATAAAATCATTCTTAACACCTATTGTTTGATATATAGCAATAACTAAACCAGACCCAACAGCTACAATTATAATAAAACCAAATATGGCATACAAAAATTTTTCTTTAGCTTCTTTAAGTTCTGTTGATCTTTGTGCTTCACGAAGAAACATAATTCTAATAATAGCAACAGCAACCATAATAATAACAGCAAAAACAGAAAGAGTTACAACTATTTCTATCACATTTTTAAATATAGGTTTAAGATCAGAATATAAATTACAACCTGGTCCATGCTGCGAATCTCCTGGATTTTTATCACAATTAGTAGCAAGGCCCCCGCCTAAACCACTACCGACATTATTTAATTCTGCTTGTGTTGGTTTTGGAGATAAATTATTAGTAACGACTGATGTATAAGTCTGTCCTAACAAATAAGGGTCTAGAGTATTGTCGCCAGCGACAGCAAACACAAAAGCGTTCGGTATTAAAAGAGATAAGCAGAAGATTAAAGAAAATATTTTTTTCATTTTATTTCGAAACGTTATATAACCTAGCAAATTTATTAACAAAATTCACAACAGAATCAACCACAAGAGCTCTGCCTGTTATAATATCGTTTATCATTGCAGAAAAGAGATTTGTTGATTTACTTTGATAAAGATCATAAAATCCGCGAGCGTTAAGTGTACTTTTTACCAAACCTTCATCTAAATTATTATTCATAAGATTTGCTTTAATTGGAGAAACACCACCAATAAGATTAGAAACGTCTTTAGAGTAAGTTCCAGCAAAAGAAGATTGTGCCTCAACTGCGGTGTTTATATTTTTACTTGTTTTAAGTGTAGCAATACCGTACAAACGCATACCAGTTGAAAAAGTTTTATAATCTTTTGCTTGAGGTATTGGGGCCATTCCAAAATCAATTTTTTGATTCTCTTGTTTAATTTGATTATATTCAGAAGAATAACCGATATACATAGCCAATTTTTCTCCCAAAAATAAACTTAATGGATTTTGCATAAAAGAATTCCATGTATATGTTGTTTTATCTTTATTCGCAAACTCCGTCCAAAAATGAACAGCGGTAGTTAGTGGTTTTATCTCTGTGTTATTAAAAATAATAACATCATCAATTGAAACATTATAACTTGGGCCCTGGTCTGTCCAATTTACAATAACAGGAACTTGTGTTAATTGATAAACCATATTCATTACTATATCTTTAGCATAAGGAACATTATCAAATGTACCCAGTGGTATAGCTACTTCATCAATATTTCCTTTTTTATCAAAAGTCGTCAACTTTGGTATTAATTGTTCAACATCACCCCAGTAAACTGGTGGATTTGCTATACCATTTTTAGAAAGTGTAGATCTATTATAAAAAAGCATTAGAGGTTCAATAGAAACAGGAAGTGCCATCGCTCCATAAGGAGTCCAAAATACACTTGTACCATCAACAAAGGTGTCTTTGTATGATTTTTCTGGCATAGCAGTTATTGGAAAGGGTTGTATCTTTGATACTTGAGAAATAATCGTTTGGTATGGTGCAAGAATTAAGTCAGGCCCACCACCACTCGCTAAAGCATCAAGTAAACTAGGAACAAATTCTTCCTCTTTTATTTCTTTATAATTAACTCTATATGTTTTCACCGCTGGATTGTAAGTTTGGAGAAAAGAATAAATCTTACCTTCTGGAATAGTCCCCCAAATTGTAACTTCACCAGTTGCAGCATTTGTACCACTTTTACCAATAGAAGTATTTCCTGAAAAAATTATAACGGTAAAAATCGCCGCAGCAATACCTATACCAATAATGACATTTTTAAACATAAAAATAGTATAACATGAGCTAGGTTTTAGCCACTAGGGTATAGCTAATAGAGGTTTAGTTTAAATGCGGGAATTTTTGCTTCGCAAAAATTCCCGCATTAAACTATTGACTATACCCTAGTTACTAATTACTATTCCTACGCTCTCGCCATTATGGCATAATGATACTTTCCTGCTGGTAACCTCTTTACTATTCTAAAATTATTTTTAATTAAAAGTTTTTCTGCCGTTTCTTCATCAATAACATAGTCAGGTTTTGGTCCAATACCACCAAACGATGCCGACCAATCAACAACCAAAATAACACCTTCCGGTTTCAAAACATTTAAAATATTTTTTAAAGCTTTATCTATGTTTGTAAGCTGAAACAAAACATTAGATATAACCACAGCATCCAAACTGTATGCGTCGATTTTCGTTTCTTTTTCTATGTCTGCCCAAATAATATCAACATTTAATAAATTAAATTTTAAAAGTGTGTCTGCTAAAGTATGCAACATATCTCGATGAATATCGAGTGCATAAACTTGTCCAATAGATCCAACTTCGCGGGCAAGTGAAATAGTGAAGGCTCCACTCCCTGACCCAACTTCCAAAACTTTATCCCCAGCTTTCAAATTTAATTCTTTTATTAAGTGTTCAGGTGTTAGAAACATACAAGACTAGTTTACAGGTTTTAGGGACTGGGGACTAGTGGAAAACTTAAAGCGCGCCTTACGGCGCGCTTTAAGTTTTTATTGTTCAATGGCTTTTCTTGCTCTTAAAATTTTTGCAATAGTAAATAATTCATCTCTTCTTGGAATCTCATCTTCTCTTCCTTTATAAGCACCGGCGATCATTAAATCAACTTCGTCTGTTGTAAATTTATCGACTACCCAAGGTCCAACACTCTCAGTGTTTGCAATCTTCTCAACTTCTTGACGATCTAAACCACCAAAACCAGGAATAAACTCTCTGCTTACGTCTGTTAAGTTTGTAAAATCTAATTCCTTTTCTTTGTTTACTTCATTTAAGTTTTCCATATTTTTATTATAGCAAATTAAATATTTTTAACTAATCCCTTTTCAAAAATTCTCGCGCGTCTAAAACTTCTCGTATTCTTGGAACAATATCATATAGATATTTCATTCTATCTTTTGGTTCAAGAATCGAATTATCCTTTTGTAAAGCAATCACCTCTCCCAGTCTTTTTAAATCATCAATATTATATTCTATTGGTAAATCAATACCACCAACTTTTTCTGTGTCTGCAATTTTTTTTATTTCTTCTTTAGTCATTCCATTAAAACGAGAAAATTCTTCGTTGTTATTTATTTTAGGTTCGCTTTCATTCATAAATTTATAGTAAATTAAATGTTGCTAATGAATCTCCTTCTCTTAATTTCATAATTCTTACACCTTGAGTATCACGCCCCAGTGTTGGTATTGATGATAATTCTGTTTTGATAACTTGAGAATCTCTTGAAACTGCAAGCAACTCTTCAATATCTCCAGTTACCACACGTGCCACCATTAATTTTCCAGTTTTTTCTGTAACTTTTACAGTTTTCATTCCACTGCCACCACGCTTTTGTATTTTGTATTCAGAAAGTTTTGTTTTCTTTCCATAACCATTCGCTGTCATAATTAAAAGTTCAGCACCTTTTGAACCACCTAATATTTTATCAGCAGCCACAATAATATCACCCTTATCTAATTTCATACCAATCACACCAGTTGCTGTACGTCCCATTTCGCGAACATCATTATGATCAAATCTAATTGATTGTCCGTCTTGTGTAGTTAAAATAACACTATCATCTCCAGAAACAAATAATGTCGAAAGAAGTTCGTCTCCCTCTTCGAGTTTAATTGCAATTAGACCACTACGACGAACATCCTTGAAACTTTCTGCTGAAGATTTCTTTACTGTTCCATTTTTTGTAATCATCATCAATGAAACTTTTTCTCCTTCACCTTTTTTCGCATTCTTTATTTCTTTCGGCATCGGCAAAATACTTGTGACTTTTTCTTTATCACTTAATTGCAAGAAATTAACAATACTCTTACCACGAGTTGCACGTTTACCTTCTGGAAGATCATACATTTTTATTTGATACGCTTTTCCTTTATCAGTAAAGAATAATAAGTCTGAATGTGATGAAGTAGTAAGTGACATCGTTACGAAATCTTCCTCTTTAGTATTTAAATCAACCACTCCAACACCTCCACGTTTTTGAGTTCTAAATTCTGAAGGGTCAGTTCTTTTTACATAACCACCTGAAGTGTAAACAAGAACTTCTTCTTTTTCAGCAATTAAGTCTTCTGGATTAAATTCTTTGGCTTTATGTTTTACAATTTTTGTACGTCTTTCGTCACCAAAGCGATTTTTAATATCAACAAGTTCATCTTTGATAATCTTCATCATCTTTACTTTGCTTGCCAAGATTGATTTAAGATCCGCAATAAGCGCCTGCACAGCCTTCAAATCATCTTCAATTTTCTTTCTTTCAAGACCAGCCAGTCTCTGTAATTTCATTTCAAGAATTGCAGTTGCTTGAATATCAGAAAATTTAAATTTCTTCACAAGTTGTGCGTGGGCATCTGGTGTATCTTTTGATTTTTTAATTGTCTGAATAATTTCATCAATATGATCAAGTGCTTTCTTAAGACCAAGTAAAATGTGTTCTTTCTCAAGAGCACGCTTCAATTCAAATTCTGTACGACGACGAACAACTTCTACTCTATGTTTTATAAATTCTGAAAGTGAGTCTTTAAGTGAAAGAGTTTGTGGTATACCATCAACAAGAGCCACCACATTAAAATGGAAAGTTGATTCTAATTCTGTGTGTTTATATAAATAATTTAAAACTTTTTGAGGTTGTGCTCCACTCTTTAGATCAATAACCACGCGAATATCTTTTGTTGATTCATCACGAAGACCTTTGATGCCGTCAATCTTCTTTTCGCGAACAAGATCGGCAATATTTTCTATCAAATTACTTTTTACAACACGAAATGGTATTGATGTAATAATAATTTGAAACATTCCATTTTTTGTTTCTGTGATTTCAGCTTCTCCACGACACACAACACCACCACGCCCTGTTGCATACGCCTGACGAATATCTGATTGACCAAAAGCAATACCGCCAACTGGAAAATCTGGACCTTTCACAAACTCACAAAGATCTTCGTTGGTTGCATTTCCATTATCAATCAAATGAGTAGTAGCATCAATAACTTCTCCAAGATTGTGTGGTGGAATATTTGTTGCCATACCAACAGCAATACCCAAAGTTCCATTTAGAAGAAGGCTTGGTACACGAGTTGGAAGAACTGTTGGTTCTTTTTTTGTACCATCATAATTAGGAGACATGTTTACTGTATCCTTTTCTATATCATTCATCATCTCCATAGAAAACTTTGACATCTTAGCTTCTGTATAACGCATAGCAGCAGCTCCATCACCATCAAGAGAACCAAAGTTACCTTGACCCATAACTAAAGGATAACGATATGAAAAATCTTGTGCAGACTTTACCATGGCATCATAAACAGAAGCGTCACCATGTGGGTGATAATTACCAAGTACCTCTCCAACCACCGCGGCTGACTTACGAAACTTTGCTCCTGGGGTTAAACCAATATTATTCATCGCAAATAAAATACGACGATGTACAGGCTTAAGTCCATCACGGGCATCAGGAAGAGCACGGGCAGTAATAACTGACATAGCATAATCAAGGTATGCTGTACGCATCTCATTTGAGATACTTACCTTATTTATACCCACATGCACAGGCTTTTCTTCTGGAACAATCTCCTCTTTAGACTTTTTTGACATGTACAAATTATAGCACGAAATAGCTTTTTTTTAAAGAGAAAAAATCCCCAAAACTGGGGATTTTTTCTCTTTAAAAATTAATTAAAAAAATTAATTTTTCATTCTGTCGATTGCTTTTGAAGCTGCATCACGACCACCTAGACCAAATGAAAGTCCAAGAGCTAGTGAGATAGCAAAAATAACACCTGTAAATAATATTTCTACAATTTGAGGTGCAATACCAAGTTGTGATAAGGCTGGGAAAATACCTCCTACTATTAGGATTGCCCATCTTGCCACCTTTGCTGCGAAATCAGCTTTGATATTTGTTGCTCTTAATGATGATTCAACTATACGAGAAACAAAATCGGCAACTAGGGTAGCTATTATCAAAATAATAGAAGCTACGATAACTGAAGGAATGTATGCAACGATGTCACTTAATACTTTAGAAACATTGTTTAGATTAAGTATTTCTGTTGAAGCGATTGTAAATGAAACAATAACTGTCCATTTTACAATGAAGCCAAGGAATCCTGCTACAGAAACCTTAACCCCTGCTCTTTCTGAAATAACTGACATGCCAGCTTTGTTTAAAGCATGGTCAATACGAAGCACGTGAATAACGTGTGTTACTGCACGTCCTAAGAATATTCCTAGAACCCAACCTAAAACGAAAAGGATTACAGCAATAATAACATTTGGCAAAAATGATAATATTTGACCACCTGTTTGTGTTAAAGCTTCTCCTAAGATATTTACTGGATTATTTGCTAACATAAATGATTATTTAATTAATAAGTGTGTATACACTCTTATATATAAAATATATAAGGCTATATATAGTATAGCAATGTTTAGATAATTTGAAGTTTACTTATCCACAAGTGTATCTTTTAAGATTTACAGGCCCGGCCTGTAAAAATCCTTAGAATAAGTGTTTTGCAGAGATTTTATCAATCACACTTTCATGTGGAGTGTCTAATATATCTCTCACAAATTTATCATACATCTTGTAACGGTATTCAAACTCTTCTATATCCATCATAGAATAAATAACTTCGCGACCAAGTTCAGAAGAAAGAATGTCGAATATTTTATCTGCTTTTGCTTTATTTATTGCTTCACCAACTATTAAAACATCTACTCGTGATTTTGGATTATTAATAAAAACACCTGAAACTAAAAATAATTTAATGCGTCCGATATTTTTAAAACGACTAGCTAATTCCCTTTTATCTAATAATTCAAAATCAAAAAGTAAATCAGATAAAGCTTGATTGTGTGGGAAATTTTGATTTAATTTGTAAGATATAGTTTCTTTTACTTTTGTATCTTTTTTAGTTTTTCCTAAAATGGTTGTCGTATATTTTTTTCTTTCGATAAAACCAATAGACACGAGTGTGGCCATTTCTTTTCTACAAATAGCACTTTTTACTTTTGTTTTTTCACAAATGTGATTTAAAGAAAAAGTATTTTCTGTGTTATGTAAAAAGAAACGCATTATCTTTACCCTTTCTATTCCGCCGAGCAGTTTTGCTAGTAATTCCATAATCTTGTTATTTTAACAATTACAACGAGTATTTACTAGACTTGAAAAAAGAGAAATCTGTGGTAGAAGAAGTGTGAGCGACAACTTCGTTGT
>CAIQWN010000030.1 GCA_903875555.1 uncultured bacterium | reverse complement strand
CACTGGATTCCAAATCAAGTTTGGAATGACACCCAAAATACAAATTTCATAAATTAATTATAACAAAAAAACAAAGGGAGCTTTGGGGCTCCCTTTTTCTAAACAAAACACATTACTCCCAATCTACAAATTGTTTTGGCAATCTTGTTGCAACCTGACTAGCATATGTTCCACGATCTTGATACGAAGTTGTTTCTGAACGCATCTTCTCGAGGACAAATTTTGCGAGTGGTTGTAAATGACGCAAAAATACAGTTCTTGGTGAAAATACTTCGAGGGTACCTGTCCCGAAAAAACCAGGATCGAAATATCCTGCGAAATGTGTGAACACATCACCAAGTCGTCTATCAAGTGCAACCAGCTCTGATGAATGTGTCAGTGGGACACAAAACATTTCATTTGTGCACAAAAGAAAATGACGCCCAGCCTCAATGTTTACGCCACGAGAATATTCATTGCTGTCAATCAATGTTTCTGAAAAGACTGGCTCGTAATATTTTTTTGGGTTGAGATCTCTTCTGGAAAGATCTATTGGTTCTACACCACCCAACCTAGTTTTGTAACCAATGTGTTTATCACCTTCTGCAAACAACGTACATAAAACACTACCGTCGTTTGTAAAAAGTGAAAGATCACCCTGTTTGTAAGGTCTCTTTGTTTCCCGATGAAAAATCAAATCATTTTTTTGAAGAAGTTTTCGCAAAGATGTTTCCCCAAGACGAGTATCGGAATCAAAAATACGAAGTTGATTTAAACATTCGTCAGTCGAAAGAATAATCGGAAAAGCTAACGGCTCAATTACAAGCCACAACTCACCAGAATACCCCTCATTTCGATGATCAACAGAGTCGAACATAAAAATACTGTCCGCTATCGTCCTAACAAACACAAACAATCTTCCAGATGTTGATTTGGCGTTACAAAAACCATATGTACCAGGTGGAAGGTTTAGTTCAACACTTGCTTTCGCAAGATAAGAACTACCAACACTAAGCACACTGCCAATATCAACAGGTCTTGCACCCATCATAGGGAGTAAATCCCTAACTTTCTCACCGCGGACTTGGTTTGGTTGAATAACGCGAGTTATGTTATATACCTCGCCAGTAACAGTAAGATCGATCGATGCTTCACCGATATGACTCGGCAAAAATGTAGATCCGGGAATAATTCTCCCGTTCTCTATAAGGGCTTTCAAATCCGTTTTTGAAAAAACACCAAGCTCTTGATTGATATTCATAATTATCACCTCAGCAATTAAAAGAATTTCGGCCACAAACAAACTGTAAGGACCGCACTTGGTCATACTAACATTAAACAAAAAACCTTGCACCTTGCAAGATTTTTTGTTTATTGTGTTTTTATTTAACCTTTATACCTATTGAGCGAGCTGTTCCTTCAATGATCTTCATCGCCTGCTCTACGGTGTGAGCTGTTAAATCTTTCAATTTTGTTTCAGCAATTTGTTTTATTTGATCCTTAGAAATCGTTCCAGATCCATCTTTTGAATTTCCCTTAGCTACATTTGCTAATTTCATTACAAGAGAAGTCGCTGTTGGTGTCTTTACAACGAAGTCATAAGTTCTGTCTTCATAAACATAAATCTTTACTGGTAATTTTCCTTGCATTCCTTGTGTTGCTGCATTGAACTTATTTACGAAATCACCAATCTGAACACCAGCTTGTCCCAAAGCAGGACCAAGTGGAGGCTGTGGAGTTGCCTTTCCAGCTTCAATTTGAACTTTTACGTATTTTGTTATTTTCTTTGCCATAATAAATAGTTTTTTCTAAGTCTTGCTACTTTAACACTTTTTATAATAAATTTCAACCTCTGTCTTTTTGTATTCAAAAGTTTAAAAAATTGCTTTAGCTACTAGGAGCATAGAGATTTTTGGAGAGAGATGTACATTAGTACATTGACTGATAAAACTCTCGTAGCGACAACGTAGATGAAGTGATTTTTTAGACTTTAAACTTTTTTAACTTGCAAAAAGTCTAACTCGACAGGAGTCTCTCTTCCAAACATATTCACCAAGACTTTCAATTTTCCTTTTGCTTTATCAACATCACTCACCTTTCCTTCAAAATCTTTAAACGGACCATCTGTGATCGTAACTAATTCTCCTATCACAATAGTAATTTCATGTTCTACTTTTGCATCCTTCATCCTTCCAAATAGATAATCAATTTCATTTTGTGCAAGTGGCACAGGAAGTGTTCCTGCTCCAACGAAACCTGTTACTCTCGGAGTGTTACGCACTACATACCATGAGTTATCATCCACTATCATATCTACAAGAACATACCCTGGGTAGATTTTTTCTTCTACTTCAACGCGTTTTGTTCCTTTAATTTTTATTTTTTTCTCAACAGGAACTACAACACTAAAAATTTTGTCTTCCATACCAAGAGACTCGATGCGCTGTTTCAAATTACGAACAACCGCATTTTCGTATCCACTATATGTATGAATAGCATACCAATGACGCTCTCCACCTGTTTCTTGTTTTGCCATATAAATAGTTGTTAGTTAGTAGTTATTCGTTATTAGTTAACACCTAGAAAAATTCTAAGAATTAAAATCTAATTTCGAAATTTACATTTTTATTTTAATAAAGTAGAAAGAAGTTGTTTAAGACCAAGATCAATAGCTCCTAAAAATACCGCCACTATAGTTGATATAACTATAACCAATATTGTCCAAATTATTGTCTGTCTTCTTGTTGGCCAACTAACCTCTTTTAATTCTTCTTTTGTTTCTTTTAAGTAATTTATTAAGCTCATATATATCTTATTCTAAAAAACACCCCGCAGGGCATTCATAAACACACTATACTAGATAAGGCAAGACAAGTCAAATTAAATTCAAGTAGTACGTAGTATGTAGCAAGTAGAAAGAAAAATACAATGACTAAGTCATTGTATTTTTTCCTTACTACGTACTGCGTGCTACATACTACTTCCCATTATCTTACTGAATATGTAATTGATACGCTAACCTTCACTGTGTTTTCTCCTGTCGGAACAGAAACAGCTGAGGCTGTGGTCATCGCACCACCCAAACCTTTTGCTTCATACATTGGTGTGTAACCATTTGCACCCTCTTGATAATCAATTATATTTTCAAATTCAACACCTAAAGATTTTGCGACCACCTTTGCTTTTTCTTTTGCGTTTCTGATTGCTATTTCTCTTGCTTCTGCTTTTAATTTTTCTTCATCATCAATACTAAATGATGGACCGTTTATTTCTGTAATATTATTTTTTCCTAAAATTTCCAAAACTTGTGAAGTTAAATCTTTACCGTCTTTATTTCTTAACTTAAGAGAAACAGTTTGTGATACTTCATAACCTTCAAGAACTTGTTTTGATAGAGGACAGTTTACCAAACAATAAACTTGATTGGTGTAAGTATATTTTGGATAAACATTATACGAAGTAGTTTTAATATCTTTATCAGTCACACCTAAAACTTTTATTTCTGTTAAACTTTTTGTAAGTTTATCATTCACAATTTTTTGTGCGTCATCTACATTTTTTGAAACCTCACGAAGAGAAAAAGAAATATTAGCCACGTCTGGTATTGCGGTCACCTCTCCTTCTCCTGTGATTGTAATCGCGGCACTTTCTTCTGCTTGAGAAATTGGGGATTTCAAAACCTTATAAGACCAAGCTAACGCTAAAATAATTAAAGCACAACCTAACAAATTACCTATTATTAATAATGTTTTTTTGTGATCAATATTGTTTATGTCCATATATTTTTACTATACCACTTATTTATTTTTAAACAAATGTTTAATCTGTTCTTTGGGATCATAACTATCACGCACAACTTCTCTTGCCCAAACACGAAACTCTTTTCCCCACTCTCCTTGCACACGAAATCCAACAGCAATCAAAACATTGGTGTTGTAAACCAATACTTTTCTTGTTACTTCTTTCTTGCCTTCTTTCTGAGTTATAAATAAAATTCTTTCACTATTTACTTTGCTTAATTCTTTTTCTTTATAAATTTTTTTCAAATGATCGTTTACAGTTGGAACTGATCTTCCATAAATTTTTGCAATTCTTTTTTGTGTATTCCAAACTTCTCCATCAACAAGAAACACCCCTTCTTTAACTAAGAGCGGTTCATCTTTCATGTGTATGTATATTCCTTCGGTTGAGTGTGTGACCATAACAAAAGTATAAAGTAGTATATGGTAAGTAGCAAGGAAAATTTAAATTGATAAAACATTAACGATCTCATTTAAATAATCAGTCGCCCTCCTTGATCTAGAGTGTGAAAAAACACCAAGATACGATGTAATCATAGATCTAAAAGATTCTTTTGAGATTTGTTTTTTGTTATAAAGTTTTACACCTTCTTTAATTTTTCTAGATATTCTTCTTTTAGTTTTTGTACGAAGCACAATAGCGTGAGGTAAAATCACATAACCTAAAAAATCTATACCCTGAGAAACTTTGCGTATCTCTACTTTGTTTGGATGAAGTTCAAGTTTTAAATTATTTTTCAAAAACTCTTCGATCTTTCTAATTACAATTTCCAAAAACTTCTTATCTTCATGAACAATTATAAAATCATCGCAATATCTAAAATAATGTTTTGCCTTTAGAGTGTGTTTTGCGAATTGATCAAGTTCGTTTAAATAAATATTTGCAAATAACTGACTTGTAACATTCCCAAGCGGAAGTCCTTTACATTTTTCTTTTTCAAAACTTGAAAATATAATATCTATAAGCCAAAGAATTTCTTTATCGTCTACTTTTTGTAAAATCAACTCTCGTAAAATATTATGATCGATGCTATCAAAGAATTTTCTCACATCACACTTAAGAACCCACACTGTTTTCTTCCAGTTCTTACTTACTTTTCGTATAGCATTATTAAGACGAATCACACCAGCATGTGTTCCTTTATCATTTCTCGATGAATACGAATCGTAAATAAAATGTTTATCAAACACTTTATACAAAACTCTAAAAAGTGCTTGGTGCATTACCCTATCTCTAATATTTGCTTTATGAATATGTCTTCGCTTCGGATCACAAACATAAAAATCTTCGTATGGATTATGATTGTATGTTTTATTACGAAGTTCTTTATGTAAATTAAAAATATTTTCTTCTAAATGAAGCTCAAAGAGTGCAACATCTTTCTTTTTTCTCTTTCCTTTTTTAAATTCATTCCAAGCATCGAAAAGATTTGTTAAACTAGAAACATTATGGAACAGGTTAGAATTACCCCCCCCCCGAACAACTACTGATATCTCTATTATTCATATTGTAAAACAATTATATGCAACAGTGTATCAAACTGGAAACAAATTAACGAAACGAGATAAACTTGGTATTCATACTCATATAGAAAACATAACTCTCGAAGTTATGAATAATGTTATAAGTGCGTCATTTGAAAACAAAATCGATAAATTAGAAAAACTTAAACACGTAAGAACATCACTTGAATTATTAAAACATTTAATTCGCACAGAATATGAATTAAAAATCATAAACGATAAAACATATTTTAGAATTGAAGGCGTGTTAATTGAAATATCAAAAATGACAAATGGATGGATAAAATATATAACACAAAACCCGACCAAGTAGTCGGGTTTATGTGCAGAAACTTCTCACGAGGACCGTTGTCCGAATTGCGATTGTCACGATTGCCATTGTTGAGGTAAAGCTTGCCATTGCTCGGATTCCAGTAACCGTTCACCAAGTTGCCATCGGACCACAATTGTTCTACATCATAGCGTCTGTTCACCGATTGTCTGTTTCCAAATTTTCTGTGTTTCTCCTCCACTGGGAGCAATGTGTTGTATATATAAATACATACTATGATGCAGGCAGTTTCTTTTGGCAATAAATCGTTATCACGCAAAAAATTAATTGCTAGATCGATTTTACAATCACCATTTTTAGTATATAAAAAAGAAAAAAGCCCCGCAATGAATTGCGAAGCTTTTTGACCCAAACCCAAACACAAGGGTAAAAGTCAGAAGGGTTAAGTATAAGTTAACCCAGAAACAGCTCACGAGGACCGCTGCCCGAACCGCGATGGGCACGATAGCCATTGCAGAGGTCAAGCTCGCCATCGCTCGGATCCCAGTAACCGTCCACCAAGTAGCCAGCGGACCACAAAGAGGATGTGCGAGTCCATCCTTTCACATCCATGAAGTGGTCCTTGTTCATAAAGCGATGGAAGCCTGTGGCCAAGAGATATTCCTTGGGATTCATGAAAGTCATGTTGACCGCCATTGCGTCGTCGTAGGACTTGCCGAGATGCTTCGCATCAGGCTCGTCACCACCTGCGTGTGCGAAGACATAAAGCCCTTGCGGACGTTTCTGCTTTACTTCGCGGTTGATGTTGCTTGCGACTGGCGACTGGTATGCGTATTGCCCAACCTTGAAGTGCGTAGTGATACGACTGAAGATTTGGTCTTCATCAAGGTCAGACGGCACCGCCACGTAAGTGACAAAGCCATCCTTTTCGGGAAACACAACACCAGAAAGGTCGAGGGTGTAACCCAAAACTTCAGCGAAGTATTGCTCGAGCGGTTCAGTTTGTGGGTGTTTCCGCCCAGACATCTTGTTGAGAGCAGAAGCCACGACAGAAGCAAAACCAGTGGTAAGCAGTGCTTGAAAATCGCCACCCTTGGTGATGATATTATCTTGCGCTACCGTACTTTCGAGATTCATCTTGTCGAGTGCTTCGAGGGTTACATTCCTTGCTTCTGCTGAAACAAGGTCTACAATACGTGTTTGTTGCTTTGATGTGATCAGATTATTATCTGGCATCATCATTCTCCTTTATCAAGGTACAACTTGTTTAAAACTGCCTAAGCAGGTGTCAAGAATTTGACTTCAATATAATAGCATACATATAACAAAAAGTCAAGCAAAATCACGCTTATTTTGTAGGGTTTTTAATACTAATAAGTCGCGCCTTACGGAGCGACTTATTAGTATTTTCTTCATCCTTAATATCCGAGACGCGAATCTGTTGATTCGTCCATCATCCCTTATCCTTGTGTTTTTGTATATTTATTAAACTTCACAATTACAATCCACGCTGGAACAACATGCATAATCATTAACATAAGAATTATAAAGGGTGTAGAACCTTGATCTTCTGCTGCTGACGAATATGGCAGAAGAACATCTGGAATAAACGATAATATTAAAACAATAAGTGAAATAACAGTCCAGTTTGATAATAAATTCTTATTAAACTTACCTATCAGAACATAAGTTGCCCCAGCAAGAACAACCCCCAAAACTGTTGCTCCAACAACTGCTGAATACACAAAAGGACCAAAATCAACTGGTGCACCAGATGGACCTTTTACTAAAGCAAGTAAAATTACATTAATGATAGTTGAATAAATTGCTGATAAAATAATGATCTTAGCAAACTCTTTTGTTATTAAATTTTTCATATCTTTAGATTATAACATTAAAACCAGTACATTATAATACATGTACTGGTTTTAATTTTTCTTTAATCATTACTGTCTCCACCTTCTACTTTTTTACCACTTCTTTCATTTTGATCTTTTGCTGATTCAAATTTATTTTTCACATCACTACTGTTTTCACCATTAATTTCTTTATTATATATATTTCCTGTCGATGTGGCCTCGTTATTTCTTTCTTGATGATTATTATTTTCTGATTCATCGTTTACATTACCAACTGTGTCTTTTAATGACTTAACAAAATCATCAAATTCACCTTCGTTGTCACCATCATCACCTCTTCCTTTTGTGCTTGATGCTGTAATATTACTTACAATAACAGTTCCTGATGCATTAACTGTTGATGTTGAATTATTAATCATTTGTCCAACCCCTCTTTCCCCTGCTGGTAATGAAAGTCTTTCTTCACTTATAAGTGACCCAAGATTATTTTTTATACTTGTAATATCTTCTTTATTTCCAGACTTTTCAATATTACTTAATTCTGTTTTAAGAGATTGTATATGAAGCGCAACCTCGCTCTTTAGAATTTCTTTCTTTACCGCATCTAATTTACCTTCTTTTTCTAATGTTTTTGCTTCATTTAAACGTCTTTCGATTTTTGCTGTATCCCATTTTGCTTGAGACACTGATGATACTGCTACTAAATCCCCAACACTTTCATTAACGTGTATCTTTACTGGATAAAGAGTATCTCCTGGTAATGAACTTTGTGCTGCGAATGACACTGATCCACTTAATATTGCTGCTATTATTGCTCCTATTAACATATTATTTTTTGTATTAAATTTTATAATCGAGCGGGTCGACATAGTGTCCGCTACATATGGAGACGGAACATCCTCCACAAATCTTACAGGAATATTTTCAATCAATTTTTCAGAAATATTTGAACGCATTAAAGACTTCTCTTCACTTGAGAGTTCCATTTTTGTTATTTTTTCTTTTATTAAATTGAATATCTTTTCTTCTTTCATATTTATTTCTTTGTTCCCATTAACCACTTTAACTTTTCTAATCCACGACTAATTCTAACAGATACCACATTTGGAGAAACACCAAGAAGTTCTCCAATCTCATTAACAGACATATCTTGAACGAATCTTAAGACAAGAGTTTCTTTATATACATCTTCTAGTGAATTAAGCATTCTGATCGCCTCTTTCTCTTCGGCATTCTCAAATATTTTTGATTCTTTGTTTGTTTCAAAAATATCAAAACCATTTTCCATTTGTTCGTCTAATGAAAAACTTTTTTTCTTTCTATAATAATCAATCACTATGTTTCTAAGTACTTGATATAAAAATGATTTTAGATTATTTACTTCTTCACCTTTTTGTAAATATTCAAAAGTTTTTACAAAAGTATCCTGTACCATATCTTTTGAGATCTCCCTATCGCTTGTTTTCACAAAAGCAAAACGAAAAAGCATGTCCGCATACTCGTCGTACGCCTTCAAAAACTCTTCTTTTGTAATGGGTGCTATTTGCTCCATAAGTAGTGACGTCTCACACTACTAAATCTTACTACACAAAAGATAAAAACAGGAGTAACTTAAAAAATATAAAACTCTTGACAGTTTCTAAAGTAAAGAGTAGTGTAGAAAGTATCTAACAATTTATGGAGGCTGTCATGCCCGAAATCAAAGAAACAACAGAGGAGGTTTTATATAATAATCTTCAATCTTCTCAAAACCAACTCACACTGCTTAATTTGGTAGTAGATGATTTTCCACAAACATTGATTAATGAGGAACAAAAAAAACAGTTGCAGACAATATCTGCCAGAGCCAAACAACTTTGTAGACTGCTTCATCACTACAGATCCGAAATGAGCAAATAGACGTTTCGATCTTTCGAAAAACTGGGGCAGTTTATGACTGCCCTTTTTATTATCTAAAAAGGTTTACTTAATCGTTGATTCTATATATACTTAATAAATATGATACCAAGAGAACCAGGATTAAACTTAACTAGTGGTGTAACAACTCTTCCAAAAAATTTAAGCGAGGTTGAAAAGGAAATTTTAGTTATAAAAGAAAAAATAAAAGAATCTAATGAAGCAATAAGCCTTCTTATTAAAAAAGGTGAATATATTGGTGATGAAGCAAATAACGAAAAAACAAAAATAAAATCACTTACAAAAGAACTAGAAAAATTAGAAGATGAAAGATATCTTATCAATAATAAAAATTCTGGAGAAACTGGGGAAAAATTAATAGGAGAAGAAGACGAAGAAATTCAATTAGCTGCCTAATAACAATTGGGTATGTATTAAACAAACTCTTTGAATTTATTTAACACTAAGAATAAATTTAAAATCATTAAAATTATCGTTTGCTAAATATGCTTTCAAAATAAACATATCGTCTTGGTGAACACCTTTAAATAAAGTTCTTCCAGTTTTATACCCTGCTTCTTTTATAAAAGATACTATTCTATCATCACTATAACCATAGGGTGAAGCAAAATTATTTACTGATTCACCAATATGACTCTCAATAATTTTCTTACTTTCAGTCATTTCATTTTTTAAATCAATATCATTTGTCTTTTTTAAATATGGATGGTTTACAGTATGACTTCCAATATTCATTCCATTATTTTTCATTTCTAAAACTTGATCCCATGTAAGAAAATGATTGTGTCCAATCGGCATAGTGTAAATATAAAAAGTTGCTTTCATATTATATTTCTTAAGCAGAGGATAAGCGTAATTATATTGATTTTCCCAACCATCATCAAAAGTTATTATTACAGATTTATCAACAGATGTGGCGCCATTGTTTGTAAAATAATCATTTAATTCATCTGGAGTAATGGTTTTGTACCCATTATCTTGTAAATATTTAAGTTCTTGTTCAAATAGTTGTGGAGTTATATCATAAGCGTCTTGCATTTTTGATTCACCTATAACATAGGGTCTCACACTGTGGTAAACAAATATTGGTACACTTGGTGCCCCATTTATATGTGGAAGCTCTGGCGCACTTTGATGTATTTGCTCTTCTTTAACAGCATCATCCGAATCTATAAAATTTATAAAATCATCCGCTGCTTTTGTTTTGTAAAATAAAAATATGAATAATGTAAAAAAAACAATAACAAGTGTTATCGAGTGTAATATATTCCCTGTGTGTTCATTTTCAGACATTGGATAAAGTTTAACACATAAAAATTTTATTAAAAGTAACTAATATGCCAACTCTTTATTAAAAACATCTTTTATGTTATAGTTTTCTCACTATAAATCATAAGACTTTAATTTATAAGTATATGGTGCCTATAGTGTAACGGTTAGCACGCGGGCTTGTGGAGCCCTCAGTTCGGGTTCAAATCCCGATAGGCACACAATTTTCAAACAAAAATCACAAGCAAAAAGCTTGTGTTTTTTTGTTATAGAAAATTGTAGTGTAATCGTAGAGAGGATCAGAACTGAAATTAGTAAAATATAAATCTATACTACTTGTTTTATTTCATTCATCACATTATCAATTTCAATATTTGTCATAATCCTTCTTACTTCACCATAATGATCTAAATCACCAATATGAATATTTGGGATAGCATGAAAATGTACGTGCTCAATGCTTTTATTATCTTCTATTGTGTGTGTTTCAACATTACCCTCTCGCACCAAAAGAGACATGTTTACATATCCTAATTTTTTTAAAATTCCAAGAGCTTTTTCTTGCAAAAGATCAATGTCATCGAGTTCTGATTGACTAAGAAGAGTTATTGATTCTACATGTCTCTTTGGGATCACTAGTAGATGATGTTTATGATAAGGAGCGAGTGCATAAGTAAGAAAACTTTTATCTGATTCTAAAATTATTCTATTAGCCCCGTTACAAAATGGACAAACTATTAAGGTTTTAAGAAAGTCTTCGTATTTCATAATTAAATATTTAAATAAGGTTTAAGCCTTTTTGTTAAATCTTCAATTAAAACTGGATCATCTCTTTTATCATAAATGAAATCTTCTAAATCTAGATCTATAATTTTTTTATCCTTAACATTAAAATTATTCTTAATATAGGTCAAATGTTTATCTGTTCTTTCACACATAACAAAAATAATATCTGCCCAATCAATTAAATCTTGAGACACCTTAACCACAGCATGTTCTGCGGTTCCCGCACTTTTTGTTTTGTATTCTAAAGAGTTTTTAAATATATCTTCACAGGTCGGACTTCTAGTTAAATTACTTGTGCAAATAAATAATAAATTTTGTATTTTCATATTTAAACATTATAACAGTTACAATCTATTTTGTAATTCTATAAAACAAAACCGGGATTTGTATAAATAAATAAAAAATACCTTAAGGTGATTTTTATTTTAAAAACCTAACTCTTCAAAATAAATATTTTTCTTTGGAACACTGAGAGAAACTAGTAATCCTTTAACAATAGAAATAAACATTGGTGAACCACATAAAAAATATTTTTGATTTAATAAATCAGTGCCAACTATTTCCTTTATAAGGTCAGCAGAGATACGACCAACTTTTATATTTATGTTAGGTTCACCATCGTAAACATCAACTACATCAATATATTTTTTACAAAACACCAAAACTTCACGACGAATCACTTCGTTTATATTTCTATTACAGTTTATATAAGTTATTGATGAACCATATCTACGAACCAGATCAACGAAAGGTGTTACACCTATACCACCAGAGATTACAACTTTACTCTCATTATTTTGGGCTTCTCTCGTAAAATTTCCATATGGTCCATCTACAAAAACTTTATCACCAATATTTTTTGAAGTTAATCTTTCAAAAGTCTTTCCTAATTTTCTTATTCCAAAAGTTAATTCGCCTGTTTCTTTGTTTTGTTCCATTACAGTAAATGGGTGTTCACTCAAAAATCTATCTGTTTGTAAATAAAAATGTTGTCCGATATTTCCCGTAATAATTTTTCCATTCGCAGGCTTAAGAGAGATTAATAAAATGTTTTCTCCAACTAATTCTTTTTTAGAAATTAAATAAACTTCTTTGCTTATAGAAGAAAGTGCTAATAATCTTAAAACAAATGAAACACCAAAAACAAAGAAACACATAAACCAAATAACTTGTATAAAAATATATTCTTTAAAATATGTCCCAATTTCTGGAATGTGGATGAAAGCTAAAAGTAAAACAGGATAAGAAAATAAATGTATATATTTCCAAGGGCGCCACTTAACTTTTTCTCTAATGATTGCTGATGTTAACCAAATAAAAATAACTAAAATAAGTGCCACACGTCCATAGGTAATATTTTCATTCTCGTCTGTTAAGGTGTTTGGTATAAAAACCCAAGCCCAACCCTGAAGATTAACCATCATCTCAAGTACTGGATGAGCAAAAATAAAAAGTGTTCCCCAAATACCAATTTGCTTATGAATTTTATTTATAAAAACATTGTCACGTGTCCAATATTTAAAAACATGACGACTACCAATAGTAACCTGAATAAACAGAAGCAGTATACCTATATAACCAATAAGACTCGCAAGAAAAAATAAATTACTCATAAAATGAGTATAACAACTTATTCTAATTTTGGAAAACCTTCACTTTTAAAAATTTTCCCTACTTCGTTTATTACTAAATATTCCACGTCAAAATTTTTATAAATATTTTTTAATTTTGTATCATCAGAAGATAATATACAGGAAACAGTAGCAAACACATCTGCAATAACTGTTCTGTCAGCAACAACATAGGACGTTGCCCATACTTCTCCTTCGCTTATAAAATGATTAACTTCTTTGCCTTCCTTATTCCACATTCTTTTAAATGATGATGATACACAAAAAGCTTTGTTTTTTATTTTTATTTTATAAATATATTCCCCTTCATTTATTGGGTGTTCCAAAAAAAATTGAATATCTTCACCATAATTTGATGTTACATAAATATCACCACCACCATTTATCAAAAAATACTCAAGATTAAATTCATTTTGTAAAATATTAGAAAGTTTGTCTATTAAATATCCTTTGCCAATTCCACCAAGATCAATACCAAAATTTCCTTTTAAAATTATTTTATTATCATTTTGTATGGTTGCGGAAATTTCTGAAAAATCTTTTTTAGAAATTTCCGCAACAACCACTTCTTTTCCATACCCCTTCTCTTCTAATTTTTCTTTAATAAAAACATTAAAAATACCACCACTGTTTTTATTAAACTTATCAGCGAGTGTTAGTATTTCAAAAAATTCTTTATCAAATTTGATTTCTTTTTTTGTATTTAATTCTGAAAGTAAAGATGTATTTTTGAAACGAGTATATTTATTTTCAAAATTTTTTATTTCTTCTTCTAGTCTTATTTTTATTTTTTCTACATCAAACTTGGCTTCTCCTCTTTGAAAAATTTCTATCCACCACCCAGTTCCTAGTGCTTTAAAATTATCTAAAATTAAAATCTTACTATTCATTAAACTTTACTTGCTGTATCCTGTATCGCTTGCATAAATGCATCTGTTGTAAGTGATGCTCCACCAACACGAGATAATGATACGTTTGTTAATTTCTTACCAATAATTAAATTCTTATCGAGGGATGAAGAAAATCTAGATAAATATCTCCCTGATTCTCTATTTGTTGGACTATCATAACTAAAAGTTATATCTGAAACAGCTCCATTTAAAACACTTATAGTAACATGTATCATTTCTGACATACCTGATGGTGTATAGTATGAAACATTGTTTACATACTGTGTTGGAGTTTTAACAACAGGTTGCACAACTGGACTTGTTATTGCTTGTACTGGTGTTGGGTTCGTATTTTGAACAGGACTTGGTGTATTTTGTGTATTATTTACTGTTGGCGATGTATTGTCTATGTTATCTACAATATTAGAAGCTGTATTTTTTGAATTATTATCTACACTTAAATTACTTTTATTTGTATTAACATAAATAGTAGCCCCAGCACCAGCCACAATTAGAACTATTAAAAGAAAAAATTTTTGTTGATTTGTCATAATGTATATCATTATAATATACGCACAAAAATAATAAAAGGTGCAAAATGAAAATACTCACAAGATTGTGAGTATTTTCATCTCAAACTAATAACACTGTGTTACTCCACCAACATTAGAACAGTAATCCATATTATATTGACCTACATAATTATTGCTTGGATATGACGGCACATAATTATTATATTGATAATTATTTAATGTATTCGTGTTTGGGGTTATATAAGGATTATACAAACTATTTAATTGATTAATTAAATTTGGATTATTCACTGTGTTTGTGTTTGTCGGAACATATTGATTAAGTGATGAATAATTTGAACCTGCTTGATTTGTTCTGTAACCAGATGGATAAAAATCATTACCGTAATAATATGGAGTGGTTACATTTGATGTGTTTGTGTTTATTGTTGTGTTGTTTGCGTTTGTGTAAGTATTAGGTAAAGTATTTGGTAGTCCACTTGTAATCGTTTGGTTAGTGAGTGAATTGTAACGATAATAATCATTGTTGTTATCACCATAATTATATGGAGCAACTGAATTGTTTAATGTATTAGTGTTTTGATTAGTTGTTTGTGTGTTAATTGGCAGAGAGGTTCTATAGTAATCATTATTATAATATGGTGATAATAAATTATTTACAGTCGACTGATTAGTTACAGAAGGATTACTAGTAGTATTCAAGTTTGTTGAATAGTTATTGTTTTGAATAGGTGTAGTAGTGTAATAATGATTATAATCGTTTAGACTTTCACCATAATAATAAGGTGTTGTGTTATTTGTTGTCTGCAAAGAAGTATTTTGTGGGACAAGATTATTAACCGAATTAGAAATATTAAGAGAATTATTTAATGTATTAACAAGGTTTGATTGATTTGTGTAAGTGTTTAAATCGTAACCCAAATTATTATGAGATTCTACATTAGAATAATATGGAATAGTGTTAGCGGTATTGTTTGTCGATTGAGACACAACACCAGACTGATTATTAATGAGTTGATTATTCATATTACTAATCAAGCTCGATTGGGTGTTGTAATTTGAATTACTATATATTTCCCCTGCTTCACTTATTTCTCCAACCTCGCCAATCTCATTGTCAGCAAAAGCATTCATCGTTGTAAAAACAAACAATATCCCAAAAATTGTAATTATCTTTTTCATATATTATTAACATAACACACCTTTAAAAAGACTGTCAAGAGGCAATTTAAATACCCAATATTTAGTTGTGTATTTTAATTAATTTGTGCCCAAGAGAGGACTTGAACCTCCACGTCGTAAGACATACGAACCTCAATCGTACGCGTATACCAATTCCGCCACTTGGGCATATATTAAATTATCCAATTTTTAATTTTTAAACAAAATTGAATGTAAGAAAATACTAACACAAAAAAGATAAAACAAAAAACGCCTATGGCGTTTTTTGTTTTATAATTATGCTGTAACTTCTGCTTCTTCTACAACAGCTTCTCTCGTTGTTACCCCACTTTTCTTAACAACTTTTGTTTCTGCTTTAAGCTTACGACGAACATCACGCATAGCCTTATCACGAACGTAATAAAGTTTACTACGACGAGTTCTTGTTTTACGAACAATTTCTATTTTATCAATATTTACACCAAATAGTGGAAAGACTCTTTCTACTCCAACACCTGACGCTACTTTACGAACAGTAAATGTTGCTCCGATTTCATTTCCATGTTTACGAGCAAGAACCATACCCTCAAAAGCTTGAAGACGTGTCTTTCCATCGGCTTCTTTAATTTTATTAAAAACCTTAACAGTATCTCCAGAAGAAAAATCTAATGCCTTGCGAGCTTCCATATCTACTGGGGTTAATTTAATAGTTGTTTTCATAGTAAAGGAATTTTATCACAAAAAAACTAAACAAGCAACAGCCTTTTTAGTGTATCTTTCATATCTTTAGGAATTGGTGCGATGATTGTTTTTTCTTCACTCCCATCATCTTTTGGAATTACAACGGTCAGAGAATATGCATGAAGCATAGATCTTTTAGCTTCTTTCTTTCCTTCTTTTGATCCATATAAGTCGTCTCCAAGAATTGGATGTCTAATGCCACGAAAATGGGCCCTGATTTGATGTGTACGTCCAGTTAATGGATAAACCTCAACGTAAGAATATCCTTTACCGTTTGGAAGTGTAGAACGTGATAAAACTTTATAACGAGTTATAGCTTCTCTTTCTTCCCCTCTCTGATCTTGAGAATACATGTCTACGATTGTTCTTTTACGAAAATCACTTCTTGATCTAGCAATAGGAAGAGCGATCATACCTGTGTCACTTTTTATATTTCCATCAACGATAGCGTGATAAACTTTTCTTATTGTATGATTCTTGAATTGTTTTTTAAATGTTGTATAAGCAATCTTATCTTTCGCAAGCAAAAGAACCCCAGTAGTATTTCTATCTAGTCTATGAACTATCCCTTCACGACCTTCATCACCAATACCATTCACGTTGTATTGTTCTTTTAAAAAATCTGATACTGTTTTTTCGTCATTTCTTTCATCGGGATGAACCATTACTCCTGCTGGTTTGTCTATAAACAAACAATGATCGTCTTCATATAATATTTTGAATTTCATAAGTTTAAACTTGCTTCCATTCTAACAGGATATATACTAGAAGCAAGTATGAAAATAACCATCTTCGGAAAAGACAAAAATGAAATAGAAAAAACTGCAAAGGAAATTGGTTTTGATATTGTAGAAAATAACGCCGACATCGTGGCTTCTTTTGGTGGAGACGGCACACTTGTCCTTTCAGAAAGTTTTTATCCAGATATTCCAAAGGTTGCACTTAAGAATAGTATGATCTGTAAAAAGTGTTCTGTGTTTTCTAATGAAGATGTTTTAAAGAAAATTTTTAATAAAGAATACAGCGAAGAAGAACTGATGAAAATTTCTGTCCAATCAAAAGGAGTAGAGCTTTTTGGTATCAATGATATTACTGTTCATAACAAAGACCCTCGTCATGCGATTAGATACAGATTAGAAATTAATGGTGAAGATTTGGGTCATGAAATTATTGGTGATGGAATTATTGTTTCTACCCCTTTTGGATCGACTGGATATTTCAGAAGTATTACAAAAAGTTTTTTTGATGTTGGTGTTGGACTTGCCTTTAATAACTCCACCGAGCAATTTGATCATATGATTCTAAAAGAAGATTCTATTATCAAAATGAAAATAACTAGGGGTCCTGCAATAATTTATGTAGATAATCAAGAAAAAAATATTGAGCTTGATGTTAATGACGAAATTATAATTAAAAAATCAAAACACGTCGCAAAAATATTGAATCCAAGAATAGACTAAAAACAAAAACGTGACACTAGTCGCGTTTTTGTTTTTAGTGAGAGATACAGGACTCGGTCACAAAATTAGTTCCTCATAAATTCGTCACAGATGATTTCGCGACCCCCATTCTCGCCCTCACGAAAATAAAGAAGTTCATTTTCTTATTTTCCACTTAATAAAAATGACACGCTGTCGCGTGCGCATTTTTATGCAAGTGGGAGATACAGGACTCGAACCTGTGACCTTCTCGGTGTAAACGAGTTGCTCTACCAACTGAGCTAATCTCCCATTTTATATTTTACAATTTTCAAACTTAATTCAAATTCTTTTCGTTTATGTAAACGAGTTGTCTATTTTTATTTTGCCAACTGAATTAATCCCTCAAGTTAAACCATAATACAATAATTACTCAATTAATTCAACTGTATTATTTTGTGTTTTAAAATTTAAATATGTATACTTGAAAAATGAAAAAACAGGAAACAAGTATACAAGAAACTACATATGAAGATCTACAACAAATCATCAGACAAAACCCTATTCTTAAGGAACTTCCCGTACCAGACAACATTATCTTAAGTTATAATTTAGATAAAGGAACAAAACTATCTTGGGAAGAATTAGCCGAGGAACTACCAAAAGAAAAATATAAAGAAATATTAAATAATTTTCTAGCAATACTTCACAAAAGAAATGAGGTTGAGTGGGACTTAACAGGGCTACCGAATAAATATTTAAAATACGCCGTTAAATCTGTAGAAGAAACCCAAGACTCGCGTTTTAATCAATCTCTTTTTGTTGGTCGAGGTAATTCTGGTATTGTTTACGCACAAGAAGGAAATGAAAACCTATGCATAAAATATATACACACCCAACCTAAGGATGGTAATACTATCTTCCAAGAATTTGAATTACTAGATTATATAAAAGGTATAAATTTTAAAATGATAAGAGTTCCAGGAGAATCATTCCTCACCCCTAACGCAATTAATCCTGAAAAAAGTCTTCTTGTTATGAAAAGAGTTCAAGGACTAAGCGTTGCTAACATCGGGACCCACCCTGATAAATATTTCAATTTAATTAATGGTGATTATGAAAAATTAGAAGGCATAATTAAAAAATTAGAAGAAAATTTTAAAATATATCTTGATGATATTTCTATTCTACATAAAAACAACATCATACACGCAGATCTACATAGTGGAAACGTCCTCCTAGATAAAGATGGTGAAATTTATTTAATAGATTTTGGTAAATCTATTAATATACAAAAATATCATTTAAAATTTGGTGATGAAAAAATCTCTGACTCAATGGATAATCTTATTGAACGAGAAAAAAGAGTAGACCTTATAAATATGAAACAAAACCTCACCCATCTTATTTTTGTTTTAAAAGAATTATTAAAAAATCAAAACTTGACAAAATAAACATATGATATATAATAAAATACTATCTTCTTTGAGTGGTGAGCACATGAAAAAACTTGAAATAATAGATGGTGGTGTTATTCCGTCTGAAGAAATCAAACGACTTGCGCTACTGGCAATAAACGAGGAGCAAACAAGTTTCTCTTGTGGCGAAAGTCATTTCAAAATAAAGTTCGTTAAGGATGAAGACCCTACTTTTCTTTCAGAGGCAACAATGTTTTTTCTTGTAAAAGAAGTTGGTGCGATGGGTGAGTTTGTTGTTTATCTTCCAAAACTTTTATGAAGACACTTCACGGAAGTGAAAAAGCTCGGCTGGGACCATTGATTTTGGTGCCCAGTCGTTTTATTTTTATAATACCTCGTCTTTTTTATTTTTTTTTGCTAGTATATACAAACAAATTGCCCTTGTAGTTAAATGGATATAACTGCGGACTTCTAAGCCGTTATTCGTGGTTCGATTCCACGCGAGGGCACATTAAAGTAAAATCACCACAAAAAGTTTTTGTGGTGATTTTACTTTAACTGGTGTTTAGCGTAGGAATCGAACCGCGGGCCGCAGCACCCGAAGAGGGTGCGAAGGTCTCGAGCTCAGCAGAATGAGAGGCGATTCCACGCGAATTAATGTCGCGAACACTTTGGCTTTTGGAAAAACAAAGTTTTTCCAACATCGCTTCATAACTGTGTCTCTTTTGATAAAGTGGTATAAGTTTGTTTTGGTTGTTATTCCCGGTGAACGTATGCAAAACTTTACTCACATACGAGAGTCGACGAGGATGTTCAAGTTGACTAATCTCTTTATTAATTAAAACAAGTTCTTGTTCTAATTTAACAACATCTTCTAGCTTCTTTTTCGATTCCCAAGTTTCAGAATTACGATTATACTCCTGACTACTATTAAATTGTTCTAAATTTTCCATCATAAAAAGTTACTCATACTCCACCACCCTCCCCAATCTATCCTCCAACTTCCTTCCTAAAATTCTCCTTGCTTCTCCATTGCCACAAATAAATACTTTTTTATCATTCTTTATTTTGTGAATAATTGTTTCAAAAATATCAGGCAACACTTTTGTAAAATGTTCTTCAATGTCTTTTTTACCAAAAGGGATAATCTCTCCGTCGAAAGTTATAAAATCTTCACAAATACAAATGTGGTGTTCCATAAAACAATTATACTACTTAATAAATAGTAAATAAACTAAAACTACAACCGCAAGTAATGAAAACCAAATGTATTTTTCCTCTGTTTCTAAAACTTTCTTCTTGGCTCTCTCTCCAAATCTGTGTGATAAATAAGCAACCAAGAAAAATCTTTTGGCGCGGCCTATAATTGAAGCTATTAGAAACAGAGGAAAACTTACATTAAAGATTCCTGATGAAATAGTGGCAACCTTGTATGGTATCGGAGTAAATGAAAGTAAAATCAAAAACCAAAAAGCATTTTCTCGAAGTTTCATACCAATCTCTGCTATTTGATTTTCTACTCCATAAAAATGAACTAGTTGTATGCCGACATATTGATAGAAAAAATGTCCAATAATATAACCAAACACCCCTCCAACAACAGAACTTACTGTTGCGTTACTTGCAATTTTTATCCAAGATTTTTTTATATGATGAGAAAGTATTGCAATAATTAAAAAATCTGGAGGAATAGGAAATATAGACGATTCAGTAAATGAAACAATAGCAAGAGCTAGCTCCGAATGTTTATGTTCTGCAAATTTTTCTGTCCAGCGAATTAATTTTTTAATCATTAGTAAATAGTAGCAAGCAAACAACAAATAACGAAATTAAATTTTAGAAAAAACATTTAACATGAGTAAAATAGACACAAAACTTAAAAATATACCAACCCATTGAACGGTTTCCACTTGCTCATAAAAATAGAAATAACCAAGTGACACACTTATTATTATAGTTAATAATAGTGTAACAGTCGTTGAAATAGTTAAACTTCCATATTTGATCATACATATATAGAAAAACATCGTGAAAATACTAGCCCCCATACTTAAATAGAAAAAGATAATATTATTTGTTACATTCCAATATTTAGCTAATACATCCATAATAGTAGAGAACACTAAATTAAGAAACATCACGGTAATTAGAATAGTGGTATTACTCATAAATAATTTTATAACTAGCTTAATCTAGTACCGTTCACTAATTTTTTATTAGGATTAAAAAGTGCTAATCCGTTTTCATCTTTACCTGCGAGTATCATACCTTGCGACTCAAACCCACGAAGCATTCTTGGTGCGAGGTTTGTTACAAACGGAAACTGCTTACCAATTAATTCTTCGTGGTTTATATATTCACGTATACCAGAAAGAATTTGTCTTGGTTTTTCTTCGTTAAAATCAACAGACAGTCTGTACAACTTATCAGCACCTTCAACAATCTCTGCCGACAATACCTCTCCCACACGAATTTCTACTTTTGCAAAATCATCAATAGTTATGTAATTGTTTTTTGAAATCACCTCTTCAACTTTTTCTTCTGTTTTTATTTCTTCGTTCATATTCTTATACTACCAGTTTCCACTTCTGTTTTCTACTTCTTCGATTTCTTCCTCATTTGCATAAGTAATCTCCTCTCCAGCACTTGGTCCGTTTACTTTTTCTAAATATCTTTGAAGCACAATCGCTGCGGCTTGATCATCTACGTCGTGTGATCCTTCTTTGCCGGGTTGTTTGCGAGCCTCAACAGTTGAAAACCATTCTTTTTCAAAAACAATCCTCACATCAATACTATTTTCTAGTGTCGTTCCAAACTCGCGAGCCCCTTTTGCTATCTCGTTTGGCTTTCCTTGTGAATTTACACTTTCCCCTATCACCACAGTACTAATTTTCATCTCACGAATAAGTTCCACTATATCTTTTACTAAGTTTTTATCATTAGGTGCAATCATGAGCGGAAAAGCAAGTCTTCCATCGTCATCTGACTGTGCGAACCCAACTTTCTTTGAACCATAATCTATTCCTAAATATTTCATAAATGAAATTATATCACAAACTAGATATTAGTTTTTAGACATTAGACTTTAGAAAAAGTGAATAACCAAATTGTGTGTTTGTTTCGTCTAAAAACTAAAGTCTAAAGTCTAAAGTCAAAGATGTTGTATATTTATCATTTTTGTGTTAAATTAATACGATTATGGCAATTACAAAAAATGCAAAAAGAGCAATAGGTGTGAGTGAAAGAAAGCGCGTCTCAAATGACAAGCGTCGTCGCACTATGAAGGAAGCAGTAAAAACAGTTCGTAAGAATGTTTCTACAAAGGCTACAACACTAAAAGAAGACTTATCAACAGCTTTCAAAGCACTTGATAAAGCAGCAAAGCGTGGAACTATAAAAAAAGGAAATGCTGACCGCAAGAAATCAAGATTAGCGAAAGCGATTGCAAAGGTTTCAGCAAAATAAATTACAAAATTTTAAAGCCACACAAATATTGTGTGGCTTTAAAATTTCTGTGCCCTCGGCAGGAATCGAACCTGCATCGCAAGTACCGCAAACTTGAATTCTATCCATTGAACTACGAGAGCTTGTATTTGATAGATACTACACTATTTTTTTAATTTAATCTAGTTATTTTATTATTTATCCTTCAAAATTGCTTCGCCTTTTACAAACCAAGAAATACCAAAAGCGATTAGTGATGTAGACTCGAGCCAAAATACTGGAGATAAATTTTGTAATTGTAAATTGTTCGGCATATTATCAACCGCAACAATTAGCAACATACAAATTAAAATTACATAACCACAAATTGTATAAATTAAATTTCTTTTTTCTTTTCTAGGTGTAAGTACTACATTCGGACTCGTCTTTCTAAAAAGAACAAGTGAGAAAAATACGAGAGTAAAGAAAAGACTAGCAGAAAAAATATAATGTATTATTCCAATAAAAGAACTTATTGTTGTACTAATTTCTGGAGTTGTTGGAAAGAAAGCAGTCCCTAGTGCAAAAACACAAGCAAGATTGCCTGCAATATTATCAATACGTCCATACCCACGATATGAAGCCAAGAAAACTCCAATCGCACATAAACCACCAACAAAAACATCGCGCATAACAGTGTAATAATAAGCACTGATTGAACTTTGGATTCCAGAACTTTCAAAAATAATTTTTCCTAAAACCAAAATAAATGGAAGTGTCATCCCAATAATACCGATCGCCTTTCTAAGATCTAGATATGAGAGAACGAGGGATTTAGACTGAAACAATTCTTCGGTTGTTATGTTTGCCATATTTCTATTTTATCTTTCTATTTTTTTTATTTGGTAGATAATTTTCGTTACTCACAACTTTTTTACCAGTCTTTTCTTCTAGTGCAAGCTTTGCGTCTTTTGCTATTTTACCTCCACGCTTAGCGGGTATTTTATTTTCTTTAAAACCAACAACATTTTCTGATTCAGCAAGAGCAGTAAATATTAACTCTGCTTCACTCATATGATCGCGCAAGTTTTGAGATTTTAATCCTTTAATTTTCTTATGATCTTTAACAGAAATTTCTGCCCACTCAGAATGAATAATATCTGCGAGAATCGCATATTCTTTTCCTTCTTGTACACCTGACCCTTTCCAATAATCGGTTAATTTATTTCTGGTCTCTTGACCCATCATTCTTTGCTGTATCCACTTTTCACTTCTACCATGTTTCTGCCAATATTCTCTAGATCTATTTAAAGCCTTCTCTGGGTCAATCATTTCTTCTAATCTTTCCCTGCCGACTTGTGCAAGCCAATTTTTAAACGGCTCAGCTTTAGGAGATGAAATTGATTGTATAATTCTAAATACCCCTTGTAATTCAGACATGTTTTCTTTTCTCTTTTTGCCATCTTTGGATACCACGTCAAGGGGGGTACAAATTGTCCCCCACTTGACAGAAAGTTCTGTGTCACGCGTCTTCATCTTTTTTATATACTCTTTAACATCTTTAGAGTCTGTTAAAACTTGCACTATGTCAGAGATAGAAAAAAACCATCTTTCTTCGTGCCACACGCGACGGATTTCTTTTTCTTCAAAAATCTTTGGGTGTATATTTGTTTGTACTATTTTTTTCATATTAATTATATTTCAACTGGTTAATTTTTGTAACCGATTCATCTATTTTTCCATAAAAATTTTAATATAATCTAAGTGTATTCTTTATACGAAGTAAGTCAACGACGTTATATTAGTTCACTACATTTAAAAATCACAGGCAAAACCTGTGATTTTTGTTCTAGCGGATAGGGTGAGATTCGAACTCACGGTCCGATTGCTCAGACGACAGTTTTCAAGACTGTTGCTTTAGACCACTCAGCCACCTATCCCTCTAATCTTGCGATTATCGAGATAATATAACACAAATTTTAAATAAAATGAAATACTTTTAGATTCAAAATTTGGACCCAGATTCCCGTTTTCACGGGAATGACAATGCACGGGTTCGCGAAGCGAACCCGTGCATTTAAACTAAGAACAACTAACTTCCTAACGAATAACTATTATCGTATTCCACAATTCTCCACATACCCATCCATCTTCTCTTTCAACAATTTAAACTCTTCGTCGCTATACGTATGTTCATTCTTAAAACTCTCATCCAAAATTTTCGTTGGGATAAATTTTTGCAGATAATAATTTTTTGCGCCACGAATTTCTTCACCAATAACATCAAAATCTTCAAACGATAACTGCGACTTCACGACAGTTGTTCTAAATTCATAATCAATTTCCGACTCCATAATCAACTTCACACTTTTTTTAATCGAGTCTAAGTCATCTAACCTCATTGTTACTTCTTTGTATTTTGCAAATGGTGCTTTTATGTCCATAGCAATGTAATCAATAATTTTTTCATCAATCGCCTTCTGTAAAATATCTGGATTCGTTCCATTAGAATCTAACTTAACTAGAAACCCCATCACTTTAACCTTACGAATAAAATTAAGAAGTCTCTCTCCATGCATTGTTGGTTCCCCTCCTGTTATCGTCACACCCTCAAGCAACCCTTTGCGACTTTCAAGAAAATCTAAAATTTCTTTTTCTTTAATTCTCTCAGTAACATTACAATTAACAAGTTCTGGGTTGTGACAAAATCCACAACGAAAATTGCATCCTATTGTAAAAATAATACATGCAATTTTCCCTGGATAATCTATTAAAGTAAATTTTTCTAATCCGCCGAATTCCATTTTACTGAACGCTTGCCGCGACAACTTCTTCCACTCTCATTCCTTGATGATTTAATTCTGGAATAAATTCATTTCTAATACTAAACTCTGCTTGTTTAGAATCATTCCACTGTTGAACAGGACGAATGTATCCTACGATACGAGAATAAACTTCACACTCACTATTACAAGTTGGACAACTAAAGTGTTCGCCGTTTACATAACCATGTGAAGGACAAATACTAAATGTTGGGGTGAATGTAAAATATGGAAGTTTATAACTCTCACAAATCTTCTTCACAAGTTTCGGCACTGCTGTATAATCACAAATTCTTTCACCCAAGAAAAGATGTATCACTGTTCCGCCAGTATATTTTGTTTGCAGATTATCTTGGATATTAAGTGAATGAATAATATCGTTTGAATAATTTACAGGAAGGTGTGTTGAGTTTGTATAGAACGGCTTTGCTCGTTTTGTTCTAACCTCATGTTCATTAGCCACAATAATATCTGGATAAACTTTTTTGTCTTTATTAGAAAATCTTCTTGTCACTCCTTCTGCTGGTGTGGCTTCTAGATTATAAAGGTTGTCGGTTTCTTTTTGATAAGCAATCAATCTGTTTCTCATATGATCAAGAACTTCTCCAGCAAACTTTTGTCCATTTTCTGAAGCAATGTTTTCCCCAAAAAGATTTACACAAACTTCGTTCATTCCGATAAGACCAATTGTAGAAAAGTGATTCTTCCAATATTGCCCGTGTGCTGTTCTAATATTTCTCAAATAGAATTTTGTATATGGGTATAGATTCGCATCAGTTAATTTTTCCAAAAGCTTTCTTTTAATCTCCAAACTTTCTTTGGCAATATCCATTTGCTTGTTTAATCTTTCGTAAAATAATTCTTTTGCTTTTTCAAGTGATTGTGTGTCTTTCTTTGCTGTGTGAGCAATACGAGGAAGATTAATTGTGACAACACCCACAGAACCTGTAAGAGCATTAGCACCAAATAATCCACCACCTCTTCTGTCTAATTCACTAAGATCAAGACGTAAACGACAACACATAGAACGAGAATCTTCTGGTTTCATGTCTGAAGTAACGAAGTTAGAAAAATATGGAATTCCATACTTGGCTGTAATTTCCCAAAGTCCATTTAGTTTTGGATTTTCCCAATTAAAATCTTTTGTAACGTTCACTGTTGGAATTGGGAAAGAGAACACTCTTCCAGACGCATCACCTTTTGCCATAATTTCAAAGAACGCTTCATTGAACATGTCCATTTCATTTTGGAACTCTGAATATTTTTCTTTCATTATTTTACCGCCAATTATCACAGGTGAATTTTTGTAATTAACAGCAGGCGTAAGATCAAGAGTTATATTAGAAAATGGAGTTTGAAATCCAACACGAGTCGCTACATTCATATTGTAAATAAATTCTTGAAGGGCTTGCTTCACTTCTTTTTGTGAAAGACTGTCATAACGAATGAATGGTGCAAGTAGCGTATCGAAGTTTGAAAACGCAATCGCACCAGCCGCCTCACCTTGCATGGTATACATAAAATTTACACATTGACCAAGCGCAGCACGAAAATGTTTTGCTGGTGCTGATTCTACTTTTCCTGGAACACCCTTAAAGCCTGTAATTAATAAATCCATTAAGTCCCAGCCAACACAATAAACGGCAACTGTTCCTAAATCATGAAGATGAAGATCTCCACTCTCGTATGCGTCACGAATTTCTTTTGGATAAATTTTATTTAACCAATATGTCTTACTTATTTCTTGTGAAATGTGATTATTGAGTCCTTGAATTGAGTAACCCATATTACTATTTTCTTTTACTTGCCAATCAATTTGATCAAGATACCCATCAATCAAACCAAGAGAAGCTGATGTTGCAAACGCACGCATCTCGGCATGTTGTTCACGATAAAGAATATATGCTTTTGCTGTTTGTTTAAATTTTGATGTCATCAAAACTTGTTCTACTGCGTCTTGCACCTCTTCAACTTTTGGAGCGCGATCAGTTACTTTATGTTCGATATGAGAAATAACTTTCTCAGTCAAATCTCTCGCCTCTTCATCTCTAAATTCTCCAGTTGCTTTGCCAGCTTTTGCAAGCGCACTTATAATTCTTTCTTTGTCGAAGACCTCTTCACTACCATTTCTTTTAATGATTTTTGTAAGCATATATTTTTTAACTTAATTTAGACACATCTTAATAAATTTAAACAAACTTTTAGCAGCCATGGGTGTATATTTTTATTATCAGTTAGGTTGACAGATTGCGCAATTTTTTTCCTGTGGATAGCTAAAAACCCTTATTTTTGGAAGGTAAAAAACCCACAAAAACACATATAATATAAGGACGCAAGGGCAAAACCCACTTTCAAAAAATATGTGCGAACCATTCGCAAAAAGAAAAATATCTGAATATTTTTTCAGATGTTTTTCTTTTAAAATTATCTTGTTTAGTTTTTATTATTAATATCAACTAGGTCTAACCCTACTTTCCCTGCGTACATAAAAAACACAGAACCAAAAGCTAATAAGAAATTCATGAGCAGTGACTCAATACCAGCACTAAAAAGATCGATTGATTCTAATAATTCGACTATCGAGTGAAGAAAAACAGCAAAAAATATTCCACCAACCATAAGTTGAGTAACTGTTTGAAACTCCTTTCCTTCTAATCTTCTCGAAAAAAGAAAAAGCGAAACCATACCAAGAAAAGAAAATAAAACCACAATGCCATGAATCAAAATTTGTACTGCCATAATTAATATTATATAAATTTATATACAAATAATTATATCACACTAAAAAAACGACTCAGTAAAAATATTTAACTCGTCCACACCTTCATCTTTCAAAAGTTTCCATATACTATTTACAAATTCAATCGATCCACAAATAAAATAATTTTTATTTTCAAAATTACCAAGATCCTTTTTCAAAATATTTTTATCAATACGAGAATATTCTTTTATTGAATCATTCTTTGTTTTTTCTTGTGTAAGCAGATTAATGACTTTTATATGTGAATTATTTTTTGTAATCTCATTTAATTTTTCAAAAAAAGTTATGTCTTTAATATTTTGATTACTATAAAATAACGTAACATTTACTTTTTGATTTTTATTTATTAAGCTTTTAATTATACTTTTAAAAGGTGTAATTCCAATACCACCAGCAATCATAACAATATCTTTATTAAAATTTTCAGGATAAAAATATCCGTAAGGCCCTTCCAAAAATATTTTATCGCCAATATTTAAATCGCTAAGCTCTGATGAAACTTTTCCCTTCCTTTTAATTGTTATGCGAACAAACTCTTCATCTGGTGAATTAGAGATCGTATATGACTTGCTATGTCCCCCTAATGGAGATTTTATATTTACATATTGCCCAGCAATAAAATTATATTCCAAATTATCAACAGATTTAAAAAACAAAGATACTACTTCATCTGCTTCAATTTTTTTATCTATTAAAATAAATTCTGTTTTTTTGTTTATCATATTTTTGTGTTGTGTGTCATTCCAAACTTGATTTGGAATCCAGTGTTTGTATTTTAAATTAACACACTGGATCCCTGCACTTACAGTACTGCGATTTCAACAAATTGATTACAATTTAAGAAATCGGGAGCCTTCGCAGGGACGACACACTAGTGTCGTTTTGCATTTTTTAAATAATCGAGCACAGCTTCACGTAATGCCATATGCCCTAAAACTGAACAGTGAAACTTCCTATCTGGAAGCCCACCCAATCTTTCCACTATCTGTTCTGGTTTTAATCTCTGTGCTTCTTTCAAATCCATTCCACCATTTTCTGTCACCATTACAGACATCATAGAAGCCGAAGCAATCGCCGTAGCACAACCAAACGTTCTCCATTTACATTCTTTAATGCGATTAGTTTCTTTATCAATTTTTATCCAAACATTTAAAACATCTCCGCATTCTGGGCTTCCAACTGTCCCATACCCGTCAGCATCAAAATCTTTCTCATCTAATAAAATATTTCTTGGGCAAAAAAAATGAAGTTTTACGGCTTGGCTATAAACCCAACCCTCTCCATCAGTGGAACAACCTTGTGTTATATTATTGTTTTTCATGCGTATTTTATTTACCCTGTTAAATAAAATTTGAAACATTAGCCCCAGTTTCAAATTTTGATTTTAAGACTCCACCTTAAAATCATTTAACGGGGCAGGTGACATTGCCCTTATTTTATTAATACTTTCGGATAAAACTTTAACCGTATAATCTATGTCTGCTTTATTTGTGTGGCGACCTAGACCAAATCTGATACTACAATGGATAAACCCTAAAGGCAAGCCCATATTAACTAGCACATAAGACGGGTTTAAATCCATAGAAGAACAAGCAGATCCAGTTGAACAATAAATATTTTTGTCATCAAGTATAAGGAGTAACGTTTCCCCTTCTACACCTTTCACAGAAATATTTAAATTGTTTGGTAAACGATTTTTCATTCCACCATTAACAATTATTCCTTTAATTTTTTTCTTTATTTGTAACAAAAAATAATCGCGAAGTTTTGTTAGTCTTTCACTTTCTTTTTCTCTTTTCATTTCAGAAATTTTTAATGCTGAAGCCGTACCAACAATAAAAGCAACATTGGGTGTTCCACTTCTTAACCCTCTTTCTTGGCCTCCACCAACAATAAGCGGCGCAATTTTTATTTTTTTATTTACATAAAGTATGCCTGTTCCTTTTGGTCCATAAATTTTTGAAGCACTAATAGTTAAAGAATCGACTCCGATTTTTTTAATGTCGACAGGTAAATAATTTACTGCCTGGCAAGCATCACAATGAAAGAGTGGAAAGTTATTCGTTAGCCGTTGTTCGTTATTAGTTTTTGACTTCATACTTAACCCTTTAAGAAATCTACTGATTTCTTTTATCGGCTGTATACTTCCAACTTCGTTATTCGCATACATTATCGAAACTAAAATTGTATCTTTTCTAATTTTATTTTTTAAATCTTCAAGTTTAACTAAACCATTTTTATCTACATCTAAATAATCAATTTCAAACTCTTCTTTTTCCAAAACCTTACATGCATCCAAAATAGATTTGTGTTCGATCGAAGAAACAATAATATGTTTACCTTTATTTTTATTCGCACGAGCAATGCCCAGTATTGCTAGATTGTTTGCTTCTGTTCCTCCGCTTGTAAAAATAATTTCTGAAGGCTCGCAGTTTATAATCTGAGAAATTTTATTTCTTGAATTTTCAATCGCACTTTTACTTATTCTTCCAAATTTATGAAGGGACGACGGATTGCCATAATTCTCTTTCAAGAACGGCAACATTACCTCCAAAACATTATGGTTTATAGGTGTGGTCGCTGCATTATCTAAATATACTTCCCGATTGTCCATTTCGGGATTATAGCATTTTTAAAAAATTAATTTCCTGTTCTATAACCGATCCATATTCCTATAAATCCACCAATCCCTGAAAGAAAAACTGAAGAAAGTGAGAAAACTCCTTCACCCCAAATAGCGGGTATATAGGCACCAATGGTTGATATTACAAACATCCAAACCCAGATTGCTGTTTTTCTACTCATATTAATTTAAGTATATCAAAAGTGTTCTAAAATGACGTACTCTTTTTATGTTAAACTAGTAATAACAATATGATTCGTCACCTTTCTGGAAAAATTATTTATGTAACTGAAAAAGAAATCGTTCTTGATGTTGCTGGTGTGGGCTATCAAATTTTCTGTCCTCTTCCCACCCTTCTCTCATCTAAAAAAAATGAGAATAAAAATCTTTTCATTCATACTCGTGTTCGTGAAGATGCTATCACTCTTTATGGTTTTGAAAAAGAAATTGATTTATTTGTTTTTGAAAAATTATTAGATGTATCTGGTGTTGGACCAAAGTCTGCTCTGGCAATGATCTCTGTTCATTCCCCTTCATCGATCGCTGACGCAGTAGAAAGAGGAGATTCGGAGTTACTCACCCACACCCCTGGCATCGGGAAGAAAACAACAGAAAAAATTATTTTAGAACTTAGAGGAAAGCTTGCGCACTTGCAAAATACAGACAGTAACGACAACACCTTCGAAGTTCGCCTCGCCCTTGAAGCGCTCGGTTACACCCCACGCGAAGTAAACGAAGTGGTTAGTAAGTTAGATAAAAAAGAAAAGAATGTAAGTAAATTAATTACGGAAGCTTTAACAAAATTAAAATAAAATTTTCAATTTTATTTTAATTTTGAGAATGAAGGATGATGGATTAAGGATTATGAATAGACACACAAAACCTTCGGTTTTGTGTGTCTATTGTTTCTACTTCATCTATTATCCCTAATCCTTCACTCTTTTCAATAATTCTTCTCTCACAACCTTTCTGTCATCCCAAGGTAAAACTTTTCCATCAATAATAATCGTTTGCTCTGCCCCCTTTCCTGTAATCAAAACAATATCATTTCCGCTCGCAAGCGACAACGCTTTTCTAATTCCTTCTCTTCGGTCTTCAATCACAAACAAATCTTTCTCTCTCACCTTTCCAAATTTTTCTGACGAAATAGCAATGTCTTCCAAAATTTGTTTTGGATCATCTTCATATGGATCAACATTACTTACCACAACATAATCTGCCATCTTCGCAGAAAGTTCTCCCATAATCGGACGCTTAGCTTTATCACGCCCACCACCTTCAGCACCAATCATAATAATTATTTTCGCATCACCACTTCTCATATTATTCGCAGTTTGCAAAACATATGTCATACTTTCTTTTTCGTGAGCATAATCAACAAGCACAGTGAAACTTTGTCCTTCGTTTATTTTCTCCATTCTCCCTGGGATAATTTCTAAACCACTCAATCCCTTTTTCATATCTTCATCATTCACCCCTAGCATTCTCGCAATCGCAATCGCAGGAAGAACATTATACACATTAAACTTTCCAAGTATTTCAATGGAGAATTGCGACTCTACAACATTAAACTCGACACCTCTTTCTGTTTCTTTGATGTCAGTCGCCATAATATCTGCTTTGTTATTAATTCCAAATGACAATTTTTTATCTGCTTTGAATTCAGAAAAATAACCATTATGATTATCGTCGTTATTTACGATGATAGTTTTTTCAATTTTCTTTCCATTAATTATTTTCTGACAAGAAAAAAGTGATTCAAACATTTTTCCTTTCATTTGTTTATATTTTTCAAAAGATCCATCGTGTGACTGCAAGTGTTCTGGTGATAAATTTGTAAAGACAGCGATGTCATAATACACACCCACGTGACGATGTTGCTTGATTCCCTCCGATGTCGTCTCCACAATACAACACTTACACCCTTCCTTTACCATTTGTGCCATCAACTTTTGAATAGTAAACCTGCCAGGCATTGTCATATGATATTTATTCAAAAATTCTTTTTCACCAATACGAATATTTGCTGTGCTTATTATTCCTGTTTTATATCCACCAGAATTTAAACAAGACCAAATGAAATTTATCGTCGAAGTTTTTCCTTTCGTACCTGTTACGCCAATCACGATCATTTTCTTCGAAGGAAATCCGTAGTAAACCGTTGCAAAATATGCGAGCGCAAGATGATAAATTAACAAAATCTTTTTTGGAACAAATTTTTTAATAATATTTTTTAACTTTTTCATACATTATTTATTCTTAATAAGTTTTCTAAAATTATACAAATGATACCAAAACGGTTCCACAATTACATCGTAGAAATCAGAATGAATTACTTCGTAACCACCAAACTTCTTTTTGAAAGTTGTTAGACTGTCCATATTTATCTTTTTATAAACCTCACCGAAAGAAATTCCTCCGAAGTTATATGCCGTTGCACCAAGACTCTTTGAATGCTGTATCGCTTTCCAATGAGCGAGATATGTTGGCGCAAGTTCCCTGTGCTCATTACTCGAACAACCATAAACATAGTTCGCAATTCCTCCGTAATGAATCACCAAATAAATCGACAATATTTTGTCATCGAATTTTGAAATTGAAAGATATGAATTTTCTGATTTCAAATTTTGAAAAACTTTTTTATAATATTCTCTGCTGTGTAAGTGAAACCCGTTACGCAAAGATGTTGTAGACATTATTTCATAAAATGTTTCAAAGTATTGGGTGAAGTCCGATGAAATTATTTCTATTTTTATCCCCTTCTTTTCTGCAAGACGAATCGAGTATCTTGTCTTTTCGTGCATCTCTTTCAAAATCTCGTCTTCTGTTTTTGTAAGATCAAGAAACCATTCCGCGCGAGGTTGGAAGTACGCTGCTTTGTATGTGTAGATTGGAGCTTTGTAAAAAATTTTTGATAAAGTTTTTGTGTGAGAATCGTTATGTATAGCAGGAGTAAAATCAAGACGAACAAAAACTGCGTTTTCACTTTTCGCAATTTTCTTTAATTCTTCTTTCAAACTTTTTAAAAGATCCTCAGAAAAATCTTTTGTAACTGGTCCGTATGGAATATATAAATAACTTTTTTTAAATATCAGCGGATATTTAACGAGTTGAAAATATGTAACAGTCTCACCGTTTTTATTTATCAAAAATCTTCTCACTGTTCTACCGAGAGTCTTTTGCCAGTCTCCATAAAACCCCGCCTGAGTAAATGGAACACTTACGCAAATATCACTCGGCTCAAAAATTTCATCACCCTTTAATTCTCGAAACTCGTATTTTTTCATTAATCTATTTTATCGTATTTATCACTGGACTGCTAATCTGTATAAACAGATGAAACTTTGTGTATTTGTCACCCCTGCGAAGGCATGGGTCCAGTGTGTTTGAATTACACAAAACCAGCCATAAGACACTGGATACCTGCCTTCGCAGGTATGACACTCAAATACAAACTATTTCTGGCACACATCACAATAACTCGCACTTCGTCCTCCGATTTTTTTCTTCTTAATTATTCCTGAACAATTTTTTGTTAAACATTTTTGTCCTACTCTTCCGTATACCAAATGTGCATTTTGATAATTCCCCTTCTCTCCAAAAATATTTCTGTAATCACTCATACTGTCACCACCAAATTTTATCCCTCTCTTTAAAACTTCTTTCATACTTTTAAATAAAAGTTTCCACTCACTATCATTTAAACTTTTGGATTTTCTTGTTGGCAAAATATGCGACTTAAAAAGCATTTCGTCAGAATAAATATTTCCGATACCACCAATTATTTTTTGATCCATCAAAAGAGTTTTTATATCCCGAGACGATTTCAATAATTTTTCTTTAACTTCTCTTTCAGAAAATTTTTTACCTGCCTGTGTTGGCAGGTCGAGTGGTGACGGAGCAATGCCTTTAAAATCATTTTCAATTTCTTTTGTTTCAAAAATTTCTATTGTGCCAAATTTTCTTGAATCACAAAACGCGAGTTGTTTATTATTTGAAAAAGAAAACATTGCCCTGATATGTCTATTGTACGGATCATTCAATAAACTTTTCTTGTCTTTGGGTTTCCATAATCCTTCATCCTTTATCCATGATCCGTATAATAGATGTCCTGTCATCTTCATATGAATCACAATAGTAAAATCATTGTTTAAATTTATTAAAATATTTTTAGAGACCTGTCTCACAGAAATAACTTTCGCACCAATTACATTCTTTTTAAATGAAACAAAATATTTTTTATTCTTAATTGTGTTACGAAAAAGCTTGTGATCACTGAACACACCAGACCAAATATCTGTAATTTTTAACCCAAGAATATTTTCTTGCAACCCCTTAACGGTTGTATAAACCTCTGGAAGTTCTGGCATAAGCAAATGATACCATTTGCAGGTTTTAACCACTAGTGATTAGGGTTTAGTTAAGATGCTGAATTTTGCTTCGCAAAATTCAGCATCTCCTATTGGCTATACCCTAGTGGCTATTGGCTAGTATTGTTATAATATATCTATGGAACTCTTCTTAAAAATATTTGTTGGATTTTGGGCAATATGGCTTCTTTGGTATGTAACAGGTGGCCCACTTCGCGATGACAAAACCAAACCATATATCAGAGCGGTTGGCGGACAACTAGAAAAGATAGGACCAGCAGATGTTAAAGCAAAATAGTTACTTGGAGAGTAACAAATCGGAATACGAACTTGAAATTTTTTCTAGATTATTTAAACCAAGGGAACTAATAACGAAATTATGTTCGCCTGTTAAATCAATTTCTTTTTGATTATTATTAAATACTGTTTCTAGTTCAATATAAGTTCCCAAATTTTCTACTGTATCTAAATGTATCCTTGTATTTTTATAAATTAATAATTCTCTTTTTTTATTTACAATAACTTTCACACCAAAGATAGCCGAGAGTATTTTTTTAATTATTGGTGATAAATATTTTGGAATATTAACTATATAATATTTAGAAAATTTACTATCATTTGTATTCTCTCTTACATAAAAAACTAAATGGTTTCTGTCTGTCTCTTCTCTTAACTTCAATCTTTTTTTGCCGACAAGAAGATATGTGTCTGTTTGTTGTAAAACGCCATTATTGCTTACCCCTATTTTTATCGCTTTATTTTTTATTTCTTCAATATTTGAAGCAACAACTTTAATTTCTAGGTTTATCATATTTTTTTATATAAGGATTTAATAATTTCATCTCATATAAATTTGGGTAACCAAATCTTTCATAATTCCAATTTTTTGGAGCAAATCTATTATCCCACCTCAAAACACTTACAGGAGAAAAACCAAATTCAGAATATAGATTCAACAGATGATCACCCATACAACACAAATACGAAGCACCTTGATCTCTTGCTTCTTTAACCAAAATTTGACCCCTTCCTCTTTCTAAAGCAAAAACTGAAATTAGTTCTCCGTCTGGGTTAATACCAAAACCGGATTTCAAATCTTGAGATAAAAACAATCTGGTTTCTTTATTTCCATAATCTTCTAAAGTGTGCGCTGTCAAAAAAGCAAAGAGGTCGGGTTCCAACATATCACGAAATTTTATAAACTCATCTACACTCACCATACAAAATGTTTTTACCTCTAAATCTTGCAACTCTTCTTGCGACATATTATTTTAAAAATTGATTAATACTTTTAATTACACACCTAGACACACTATTTCCCACACCAGAAAAATTTTTTAACTTTTGAAAAGTATCTTCGTTCATATACAGTTTTCTATTAACCTCTATCATGACTGAAACAACTCTTTTATCTTTTTTATAAAATTTTAACGGAACAATACTTCCAGAAAATGGTGAATTAATTTTTACACTAAAACCCACTTCTTCAAAATTATTTTTTAATAAATTCATAAGTCCTTCTGTGGTATGGTAATCATCTACACCAATACAAATATCTGGACGATTATCTTCTTTGTCACTTTCATAACTTCTTGGTTTAGATGGAAAAGAATGACAATCAACTATTACTGCAATATTATTTTTTTCTAATACCGAACTAACTAAATTTGTAAAGGTGTTATAATAATCTTCATAAATATTTTCTAGTTTATTTTTAGAAGTGGGTGATATGTTTCTTAAAATTTTTCCGTCACTTGTCCGAGTGTATAACGCTGACATACCAACTTTTGACATTGGTTCGTCTGCTTCATTTTTAAACCTCTCAATATCTAAAACTATCCTGCTTAATTTTGATTTTATAAAACTAGAAACATATAATAATTCTGCGTAAAGTTGGTCAGTATAATTATCAGCCATATATTTTACTTCTTCATCAAGTTCATTAGGAGATAAAGAGAAGTCATCAATGAATTCACTCGGAATTAGATTTCCTGAGTGTGGGACATTACATATTATCGGACTATTATCATTTTCACCAGTTTCAAAATACATAATTAAATTCTAACATAAAACTTATAATTTTAATTCCAGCAAGTATCAACTCTGTGTTTATATTTCTTCGTCGTCATTTCGCGTTTTTGTCCTGTTAAATAAAATTTAACCCTATCAAAAAACTTGGAATTTTACGATTTTTTTGATAGAGTATATGAATTCTATTGCTATATTTTTTGGCAACAAGAAAAAGACTTAAAGTTAGTTAGAATAATATATATGTCCCTATAGCTCAGCCGGTAGAGCAGCTGCCTTTTAAGCAGACGGTCGCAGGTTCGATTCCTGCTGGGGACACAATGACGTGCTAGCACGAGAAGGTATAATTTATAAGAGTTTTTTAGAAACATAATTTAGCACCCAAACAGGAAACAGAACCTATTAGAGCGCACGAGTGGGGTACGGTTCCTGATTTGGACACATTAAAATATAAATCACCACAAACTTGTGGTGATTTATATTTTAACTTATGTGTACTCTTGACAGGAATCGAACCGCGGGGTCATATTTTTTCAGTAGAAAAAATGGACGAGACGGGGTCGCGGAATTTTTTTGCGACGGCAAAAAATTATCTGTAACCGAAAGCGTACTCGCGGTTCCTGATAGAATTTTTATAAATTAATAGTATAATATAAGTATATGAACAAATTATCTAATATTATTTT
>CAIQWN010000029.1 GCA_903875555.1 uncultured bacterium | reverse complement strand
ATTATAAAAAACACTACCCAGACCATTACAGTCTGGGCTTCAAAGGTTTAAGTTTGGTTAAAACCCTTAACATTACATCTATTGAGTATCTTATTTAATCTTGTTCCTCCTCCTAGTTTACTTTTTTCTGTCCAAACAGAATAAGTGTTACGTCTATTGTCTCTGTATATTGCTACATATTTGTAGATATTTCTGTTTATGTATAAGTATAAAACAACACTGAAAGGGACACAGAAACAATTATACGGCCTACCACAATAATGGATTTCCTTTTTCGTGGCACCAGACTGCATCTTGGTTATTATTTCTTCTGTGTTTGCTTTGTCTGTATAGATATACCAATCTTTATTAAGAAGTGGAAAAATATCAAACGGTAAACCAAAATTGTAGATCATTTTTTCTCCCAAGTTTGTAAAAGGTTTGTTTATTTCTACCTTATTTTACAAGTAAAAGCAAATATTATTTTCCATGATATAATTATTTTATATGGAAAAAAAATTTGAAAATGGCAATCAAGCTGAATCTAATCTACCAATAGAAGGTAAATTACATAATCTTGATAATAGTATTCCAGGTTCTACTTCTGATTTAAGAAATACTTTACCAATAAAAAAGCTTATAGGTATGTCAAATGGTGTAAATGAAGAAGAACCAAAAAATGAAAGTCGTGTTTTGCGTGGTCTTAAAAAACTTGGTCGTGGTATTGTTTTTGGAACAGCATTAGTTGCTGGTGCAGGTGTTCAAAATAAAGACGCAGAAGCTCAATTTAATGTTGAAGTAGAAACTCGACCTGACAGTTCAAATTTAAATTTAAAAACAGCAGATGATTTAGTTGTTTATTTTGAAAAACATAAATTAGATCCATCGTTTGTTATTTATGCTGCAAGTAGACTTATAGATGAAATGTCAAAGGATGGTTTACAGTCAGTTAACACACTAGAAAACAACAGTGAATCTGTAAGTAAAGAAATAGATGTACTTAGAAATTTTATAAGGATACATATCCAGTCTTCTGAAATGGGTAAATATTACACCACAGTAACAAAAGAAATTATTAGTAGTCATAAATTTGAAGTAATCAATTTGCTTAAGATAATAGAAGACGCTAAGAAGGCTAATAAAGTTCTTAATGATAAATTTTTTAAACAAAAAAGTCACAAAGATTCACCTTTGCAAGGTAGAAACAATCCTAATATCATGTAGATTTTGTATTAATTTTATGTTAGTATGTTTCCTACATACCTAATGTAAGCGCGATTAGCTCAGCTGGTTTAGAGCATTCGACTGATACTCGAAAGGTCCCTGGTTCGAGCCCAGGATCGCGCACCAATGAAGTGTTTATCGAAAATACTCTCTCTTTCAGGGGGAGTGTTTTCATTTAACTCTTTAAAATAAGCATAAAGAGGAGAAAGAGAAATGGTTCGACTTTCTGTTTTTGGGTCATAAACGTAATCTTCAGAAAATATGAATTTATACAAACTTCTTTGCTGTCTTGCGTCGCATAATCTCCATGTATCATAAGGGCTTACTAAAAACTGTTTCATCTTATTAAGAGCGGTTCGACTTTTATTATCCAGAGTTACTATTTTATCTTTTTTATCTAATAAAATTTTCTTCTTAAGGTCTAGTTCTTCTATTTTAGATTCAATACCACGAAGAACACTATCATTTGTTAGTTTTGTTAGATTAGTAACAAGTATATCTATTTGATTATTTATATCTGCTATAGATTGGAGTATTTCACTGGCAATAAGCCCTCTAGATTGTATTACTTCCTCAAATGCTTCGTTAAATGATTCAATGCCGAGTTCTATTACCTCTGGGGTTGATTCTATTGATTTTAGAGTGCGATAAAGATGTTGGTGTAAAGTTTCTGCTTGTATGTGAGTATTTTCTTTTGTACACCCTTTAGTTCTACAAATATAATAATCATAGTATTTTGTTCTTCCTTTTGATCTGCCACTTTTTAACTTGTTTCCACAATCGGCACATCTAACAAGTTGTCTAAGTTCGTATTCATCCCTAAACATTTGATACTCTTTTTCTCCTTTCATTTCTTTTTGTAGTCTTTCTTGTATACGATAATATTCCTCTAAAGTAATCATAGCTTCATGCTTTCCTTTTACCATGAGAATATTCTTTTCAGGTTTATTTATATATCCAGCATAAAAAGTATTCTGAAGAATACTTCTAGCTTTATCATACATACCATTGCGAGTGGTATTTCTAATATAATTATTCGTAACAAAATATCTACCGAGTTCAGATATATTTTTAAATCTACCAGAAGCAAAGCCTTGCAGACCGTTTTTAATTCCAATACCTAACTTACCATCTATAGAAGCAATCTTTCTTTTACTTCCAGTTACAGAAATAGCCACATATCCAATAGGGGTTTTATATGGCCAGTCACCATTAAGAAGATGTGCTTCAGTTTTTTGTATAACCTGTCGAGCATTTTGTTTTCTTTCTAGTTGTCCTTGTGCGGCCAAAATAGTAGAGATAAATTCTCCTTCAGGTGTATCTTCAAATTTATGATTAAGGCACTCTATGCGAACTCCTAAGGTCTTAAAAAGAGTGATTAAACTTATAAAGGAGGAAGTCTCTCTTGAAAGTCTTTTGATGTCATCGAAGATAATAACAAATTCTTTTCCTTTGTTATCTTTTATATATTTTATAAGTCTTCTCATCTCTGGACGATTCATGTAGTCGCCAGCACCAGTAAAAGCATCTCTAAACACTTCCCCAACTTCCCAGTCGTTAATTTTTGCGTATTCTCTACATCTAATTTCTTGGCTGTCGTTTCCTGAGCCGTGAGTTTCTTGTGTAATACTAGAGACTCTTGTATAGATAAGAGCAATTAATTTATTTATCATATTCTTCTAGTTCGCTATTAATAAAAAGTTTTGCTAGGTCTTTTAAGATAACTTTAAAAGCCTCTTTGTCTACATCTGATATTTCCTCGCTTGTACCTAAAGAAGGACAACGGAAAGACTCCTTGTTGCTACACAATAAGCCCCGTTGCCCTTCTTTGGGTACAAGGTTATCTTTATTAAGCTTATTGTGTAGCCCTGCCATTATACCACCTCCTCTTTTCCTCTCACAGTAGTATCTTCTTTAGGAAAATCGACCAAATCAAATTTTGAATTTCCTGAAGGTATAACAAGTTGTTCAATCAAACCACTTTTTAATGAATTTGAAATATCAAAACCAACATCCGCTTTTTTCAAGTCTTTTTTATTTCGATAGATGGTACTTCTGTTTAATCCACCAGATAGAATTAAACTTCTTGTTGTTCCACTTTCTAGATTGAAGTCTTTATGAAATTGAAATAAGCGAGTAGATTTTGTTTTAGAAAAGACACTTTCTAGCTTTTCTACTATCTGAGCTTCTGTGGTGTTTTTAGGTGTTACATAACAAAAAACTTTATCATTTAGGTAATAAGACAATAACCACTCTATTTGCTCATCTTCTTGTATATGTTCTGCTAATAGTGGTTCATAACCAAAAACATCTTTTAAATATCTTTTTTTAAAACCAATTTCAAATCTGACCATTCTATCAGCCCAAGGTAATAACTTTATTGCTTCATCATCTTTTATTTTCTTAAAATCATTTTTTCTAAATTCAGCACCTTTTAGGTAGAACTTAATTGTATATGCTGTTCCTACATACATTACTGATGTGTTGTAAGTACTTTTCTTTTTTCTTGGGTAATCAATTCTTTGTATAAAACTCATTACAGCTTCTGCTTCTGTTGTGTTTTTGAAAATCCAATTATAACAGATATCAAGTCTATATATTTGCCAAGTAGAGAAGTGGGGGAGAGTATATTCTATATGAGAACAAGCTTCCTTATAAAATTTTTCTAGTATCTTATTTAAGTCACTAGGGTGTGTCATTTCTATATTGTTTCCTTTTTCATATTTAGGAACAGAAAACTCAATAAAAATCCCAATAGGTTTTGTGTCAGAAATTCTTATAGAAACATTTCTGTTGTGTGAACCTAAATTTACACTCGACGTATAAAATTCGTAATCTATTTTTCCAGTTTTTAAATCTGATTTTTTTATTTGTGTAAAAGTTGTTTTTATTTTTTGAAGTAGACGAATGTCGTCTATAGGAACAAGAAACTTAATAGTATCTATCATGTTGTAATTTGCAACGTTTTAAGGGTGTTACTACATCCTTAAAACGAATTATTTGCTAATCACCTACGGGGTAGTTTTATGTAAAATGGGATTTGTGTGGGAGTGTGGACAGCGCCCTTTTTAAGGGGGCGCTAGACCACAATCCCACAAACCCAAAATCCTTACACAAACCCTATTGCGTCATAGGCTTGCGCTAAGTCTGTACTTTTAACCTTCTGTCATCTTCTGCAGAAGATTTATTTCTTTATCTTATTTAGGTATTTTGGATTTATCTTAACTTCTCCTGATTCTCCTGTTGTATAAATAAGGAGGTCGTTTGGTTGTTTTGCCTGTGTCATTTTATTATTAAAATTAGCAATTGCATTTGTGAATTTTGCAGGAGTCTTCTTTTTATCGTATGGGTTCTTAAAAATGCTTGAGACTATGTTTTCTTTTTCATCAGAATAATATATCGGTTCCTTTGGGTTTTTAAAAAGTCGGGTTAGTAGTATTTGAGCATCTGTAATATCTGCTTTTAGACTAAGTGGTATTTTAGTACCAAGAAAATAAAGACACTTTTCTTCATCATTAATAAAGATGGTATTTTTATCTACATTAGTGACAGTGGCAGGTTCTTTTAATTTAATTAGTAGAAGGTTGTGGAAACTACTGACTATTACTTTCATATTTTGAAAATTATCAATATATATTTTATTGTAATCTATTTCTTCATGGGGGAGCAGTCCTTTCTTCTTAAAAAGAGTAAAAGGTTTCTTTTTTCTTCCATTTAGCATAATGTCCGCTTCTTCTGTGGGTATGTTATTTATGAAATGCCAATCTAACTGCTGAATAATATATTTATTAATAGTGCCATAGTAATAATTTAAAAACTGGTATTGACCACTTTTTGTATGATCTACTTGTTTCTTAAATTCGTCAATTTCATTTTCATTATCTCTTTTTTTGGGAACTGATTGTATAAGACTTCTTACATGAGATGTCCAAGCTTTTTCATCTTCTTTGATTATTGTATGAAATGAGTCTAATTTTTTAAGATGATTGAAGTATTGATAAACACGATTATAAAAATCAGTCGTAACTGTAGAAGTTTCTATTTTGTCATATAATCTCAGTAAACGGTTTTTACTAGTTGCGTCCATATTAATGTAATACTACTCAATTTTTAATAAGATGTCATTTTATAGACTAGTGATGATTTTTGGGCTATTATATAAGCACAATTAAATATTGTATAAGTAGCCTAAACTGGTAGAAATATTGGCATGGTGAATAAGCCCGATCAAAGTAAAAAACCCATCATGTGGGATTTGCTTTGATCGGCCATATCTGGAAACGGATATGGAGGGCGAAAGTCCTCACTCACGTGGTGGGCTTTTTGTTTCCATAATTTTTATATTTAAATTTATGTCCAAATCTAAAATCAATAGACAAAGAAATAAGACAAAGAATACTTTCATAACAATAATAACAATAGTAATATTTTTATATT
>CAIQWN010000028.1 GCA_903875555.1 uncultured bacterium | reverse complement strand
TTTTTTTATTTTCTTTTTTCTTAAGCGGAATCAACTTTTTCTCTATTCTCTTTTTGTAATTCACGATCAATTTTTCGCTTATATAAACAAAAAAAATCGCTCCAGTAAAACCACCAAGGGAAGTGATTGTTACCGATTCGAAAAATGAGAAATTATAAGTTAATGCGAGAGGTACTCCTCCAAAAACAAACTTAACTGTACTTAATATAAAGACAGCAAATATTTCCCACCAAGAATTCAAGTTATTTCGAGTTAAATTTTGGTGCCATATGCAAGATCTCCGGCATCACCAAGTCCAGGTACTATATAAGAATGAGCTGTTAGTTCATCATCCACTGCACCACACCAAATGGTTACATTTTCTGGTAAATGTTTTTTTGCGTACTCAACGCCTTCAACACTTGCAATGACTGACACAATGTGAGTATGTCTAGGTTTGCCACGTTGCAACAATGTTTTATAAGTAAGCACCATTGATGCTCCTGTTGCTAACATTGGATCACAAAGAATTAATATCTTGTCGTTCAAATCAGGGCTAGATAAATATTCTACTTTAATATCAAAACTTCCATCTTTGTGGTGTTTGCGATAAGCCGAAATAAAAGCATTTTGACCTCTGTCGAAGTAATTTAAAATGCCCTGGTGAAGAGGTAAACCTGCGCGCAAAATAGTTGCGATTACTGGTTGGTCTTTTAATAATGACATGTTCGCAATTCCTAAAGGAGTTGTTACTTCAGACGATTCATATGAAAGAGTTTTGCTTATTTCATAAGCTATAATTTCCCCCATTCTTTCTAAATTTCGCCTAAAACGCATGCTGTCATTTTGAATGTTTACATCTCTTATTTCAGAGATGAATTGATTGAATACAGAGTTCGTTGCTCCAACAATATGTACCATAATTATTTTTGTTTTTTCACTAATCTTGCCAACAGCGGCAAATCATTTTTTTTCACTTGTAAATATACACAATCTTTTGCTCCAAACTTCTTATAAAATTGTGCTACATTTTCTACAGACGATCCGCCAAAGTCTAAATACTGATTTTTTTCTGAATTTTTTTGTATAAAATGATCAATTAAAAGATACATTGCTCCTTTTGTTTTCCCACTTTCTGTCAACCCACTTTTTAGGTATGTGTAGGTTTGGTTATTAAACATAAAAAATGCTGCTGCAACAAGTAAGTTCTCTTCATAAACTGCATATGAAATTCCGATTTTATTTAGTAAACAATAATTCATCAAATTAATTAAGATTTTGTAATCACTATCTTTGAACGTGTTTAAATCATCTCCTTTTGTAGACTTAAAAAGACTAACAATCTTATCAGGTTCAATGTTTGCCCTAATATCAAAATTGTTTTTCAATGATTTTTTTATCGCCCTTCTTGCATTTTCCGAATATTCTTTCCGAATATTATCGTAAGAACTATCTAAGTTAAGAATCTGATATTTCTTTTCATTCAATACTTCAGATTTTCTTTTTATTAGGTTGTTGGATTCGTTCAAACAGAATTCAATGTACCTAAATTTAGGTGGGATGGAGTCTAGAAAATCTCTTACAAGGTTCTCATTAAATGGTTTTACAGAATAAACACCAAAGTACCTTGTGAAAAATGGTTGGAATACATATTTACATCCATATTTAGATTTTGTAAAAAATGGGAAAACAGCCTCGTAATCATTAGAAATTAATGCACACCAACTACATTCCGTAACAATGTCTAAATACCAGGAATAAACAAATATAGAAGGATGTGTGCACTTACTAATACAATCATCCCATTTGTGTTTGTCAATATTCTTGTATTCTACAAATTGTATCATTTATCTATTTTAAATTTATTTGTGTAAGTGGTGAAGCAATGAGTCGTTTTGTTCTTCCTAATAAACTCTTCTAGTTTGATAATAGAATATCTTGAAAGGGATTTTGGGTGGCCAATAATAACCAAATTGTCGAACTTTTTTTTGTTTATGATTTTTAGTGATTTTTCAAGAAGTTGAGCATTGTATCCATCGACTGAGACTGTACAGTTAGTGTATCGTGTTAGCATTTTCTTTCTTTGACCAGGAGCGGGAATTGCTCTTCCATCACCAAGAGGCTTATGTAAATAAGGGTTCTTTCTGCCTAGAAAGAATAACTTCCAG
>CAIQWN010000027.1 GCA_903875555.1 uncultured bacterium | reverse complement strand
TCCAAACAAAACAATAACGATTATTATTAATATCGCTGATATTTGTCCTTCCAATGTCTCAAAAAATTTTGGTAATTTCATATGAGGAAATTATAACACGGGGACAGGAGTTAGCCACTAGGGTATAGGGTTTAGAAAACAACACAAAATTCTAATCGCACCTATGGTGCGATTAGAATTTTCCTATTGGCTATACCCTAGTGGCTAATAACTATCTATCGGGAGGAACTTCGTAATATGAAATTAAAAATTTTACGATTTTGAAGAACGGATCAGACAAAGTTGCGGCAGCATATCCTGCCTTCTTTGGATAAGTATGGAATAAGAAAATAACATATTTAGGATCGTACGCTGGGAAGTATCCAAAGAATGAATGTAAAAATCTATCATCATAATAACCACCACCTGGCTTAGCAATTTGAGCGGTTCCTGTTTTAGCAGCAATAGAATAATGATCCATTTTTTGACTTCCACCCAAAAGTGCTTTATCAACCACATGCACAAGCATTCTAGTTATCGTCTCACTTGTCTCTGGTTTAAAAACTTGTATTCCTTCATCTGGAATTGTTTTTTTAACATCACCTGATTTATAAATAACACTATCTACAATATATGGTGTAATTAATTTTCCTCCATTCCCAAGTGATGCCAATGCACGTATTGTTTGAATTGGTGTAATAGCCATACCTTGCCCGAAACCAGAAGTAGCACTATCGACAAAAACATTACTATTTAAATTTTTTACAAGACCAGAAGACTCAGTTGGTAAATCAATACCTGTCTCACTACCAAAACCAAAACTCTTAAAATATTTTTGAAAGGTTTCTCTCCCAAGCAATGTAACCACATGAACAATACCAATGTTGAGTGAGTGATCAAGTATATCTTGCACAGGAATTGTTCCACGAGCAACTCCATCATAATTACTTATTTTCCTTCCATCAACAACAACACTACCTGTATCAGTATATTTAGAATCTTCCTTTATCACACCGGTATCAAGAGCTGATGCCATGGTTAATGGTTTTATAATACTTCCCATTTCGTAAACACCACTAATTAATTGATTAGAAAAATAAGAAGGATCTTTTACATCACTAAATTCATTTGGGTCAAAAGTAGGGAGTGCGTCCATAGCAATAATCGCTCCAGTTGTTGGATTCATAATTATTCCTCCAACAACATCTGACTGCCACTCTCTCTTTGTTTCAATTAAAGTTTGATGAAGAAATCTTTCTGCTTCCGTATCTACTGTCAAAACAATATCACCCTCTCTTTTATCAATGTTACTAACAGAACTTTTTTCTATATCAGTAAAAAGCTCTGCAAAAAAATTAATATTATCACTACTATCACCCCTATCCAAAATATCATTATAATATTTTTCAACTCCATATTGTCCACGAACACTTTTACCATTATTACCAACGAAACCGATCACCTTTGCTCCAATATCTCCTTGAGGATAAAATCTTTTATTATCTTTAATGTAAGTAACTCCTTTTAATTTAAAATATTTTAAATAATTTATATCTTCTTCTTTTACCCCTTTTGCTATTTCTTCATAAGGATCATCTTTCTTGCTAACTTTTTCCAAAAAAATATTTTTATCTATACTCACTTTTTCAGATAATTTTTTATAAACACCCTCAACATCTTTTATAGCAACAGGATCAATAGCAATACGGTAAGTAGAAACAAGTTCTCCAGCTGATATTGGATTCTTTTTATAATCAGAAAAATATATAGTACCTCTATCAAAACTAAAAGATCCATTTGAAACATATTGTCTGTCAGCAAGAGAAGAATAATAAGAATGCTTGATAGTTTCTATATACAAAACACGAATAAGAATAACAATAGCAAAAAGAATCCAAACTAAAGACAAAAGCTGAGCTCTAAACATAGAACGCAGCTTCATATCTTCTGTTAAACTTTCTTTAATTACGTTCATATAAAATCGCAAAACTCGCCACCTCATCTTTACGAACAGCAAAAGTTGTATTACTTATTCTTTCAAATTTTCTTTCCTTTAAAAAAGTATTATCTATTTTTGCTATTTCACCTCCATAAGTATTTTCTAAATAACTTATTTGTGAAGTTAAATCTTTTATAGAAATTAAATTTTGTTTTCTTTCAATAACTGAAAAAACTATTGAGAGCAGAATCACACAATAAACAAGAGCTAATATAAAAATAGTTGTCAGCATTGTATGTACCACTCTTTCTTCGATTGTTTGTGTTTTAAATTTTAATACTTTCATATTTTTCTGCTATACGAAGCTGGGCACTGCGAGAGCGTGGATTTTCTTTTATTTCCTCATCACTAGGAATAATTGCTTTTTTCTTAATTATTTTAAAACTGTCTTCATACTTTCTTAATTCTTGTTTAACAATTCTATCTTCTGTACTATGAAAAGTTATTAAACAAATTCTTCCCCCTATTTTAAGATAATTATTTGCTGACAATATTAAATCTTTAATACTATTTAATTCATCGTTCACTGCCATACGTAACGCCTGAAAAGTTTTGGTCGCAAAATGAACTTTTCCAAACTTGTAAGATGACGGAAACGCTTTTTCAATACAAGAAACTAAATCTTTTGTGGTTTTTATCTCATTCAAGCTTCTTCTTTTTATAATTGCGTGAGCAATTCTTCGTGAATACTTTTCATCAGCGAAGCCGTATAAAATATTCGCAATGTTTTCTTCACTCCAAGTATTCACTATATCTTTAGCGGTCAATGTATCTTCGTCTGGTTTATCCAAGAAAGTCATAAGTAGTGGTTCCTCCCCTTTGAAAGAAAATCCACGACCTGAAATATCTAATTCTTGAGATGAAAGACCAAGGTCTGCAATTATTCCATCAACTTCTTTTATATTTAATGATTTAAGTATAGAAGTTAAGTGACGAAAGTTTGAATTAACAAAATAAAAAGTTGGGTGGTTTTTTATTTTTTCTAAATTTGTTTTTGCTTCATCTAAAGCTGATTGATCTAGATCTATACAAATTAATGTTCCACTTTTTCCAATCTTTTTTGCTATTTCTTTACTGTGACCACCACGATTAACTGTGGCATCGACATAAGTTCCTCCTTCTTTAAGATTTAATCCCTCTATTGTTTCTTTTAAAAGTACAGGTATATGCATATCGCCAACTGTAAACTAAATAATTCCTAGTTCACTTAATTTCCCTGCAAGAGCATCGGCTTCGCCTAAAGTTTTTGCAGAATATTTTTTCCATTCATTTTCATCCCAAAGTTCTACACGAGAATACATTCCAGCGAGAACGACCTTGCCATTTAGTTTTGCAAAATCTTTTAATGTATCTGGAATAAGTATGCGACCTGATGCATCAACGTCTGTTTCGAAAGCGTGAGCGAGCATAAAACGATTGAAATCTCGCATATCACGATTACCAAAACTATTTTGTGCAAGTTTAGAAGCAACACCTTCCCATTCTTTAACTGGAAAAACAAAGAGCGAACTATCTAAACCATTTGTCACTACAACTTTCTTCCCAAAATGAGAACGCCATTTACTTGGAAGTGTTAAGCGTTTCTTTGGGTCTAGTTCATGTGTGTATTGGCCGATAAGCATAAAATTAAATATTTGATTTCATCTACTTCGTTGTTACGAATTTTTTCTCAGTCGTCATAGGTTTATCTATGTCTTCTTCTAAAAAATTCTAAACGCCTCGTATCTAAAACCAAATATTTAATTTTAGATAAAAGATGAAATCATAAGTGAGTTAAACATTGGAGCTCCCACTCCACTTTCCCCCACTGTGTCCCATTATACTCCACTTGATATTCTTTTTCCTAGAAAAAGGCTGTGGATATCTAAAAAGAGGAATTAATAATTGGTTTATTAGTAATTAGAAAACATTATGTGTGGGGTTTCGCTTCGCGAAACCCCACACATAAAAAAAATCAGCAACGAATTAATCGTGCTGAATAGTTGGTGAAGATGTAAGAATTTTGGGAAACTTATCCAAGAGAACTTGTTTCCTGTTTTGCTCTTAAGCCTAATAAGGGCGCCATTTGGTTTATAGAAAAGTTACAAGCGCAAACTTAATGATCGGAAGTTTAGAAACCCCCGCAACACAGAGCCATCGGACAAAATTACAAACACCTCCACCGAATTTATTTATACCAAATTAATTGAAAAAATAAAAATCAGCACTGGGTTAAACCATATGCTGATAAATCTAGTTGTGTGTTCACAGTTCAGACAAAGTTTAAAACTATAATCCTTACTTTTCTGAAATTTCAATGCCTGTTATCAAACACATCGATGTCTTATCTCCTTAAGACCCTGGGTTATACATCCGAAGATGGCAAGGCTTTCTCCGTGACACAGAATATTTATTCTCTCCTGATAGGAATTAAGGTCGCCAGCAACGACAACACAAGAGAAAAATACAGGAAGATTTTTAGACGACAGTGAACACGCATATAATTTATACCAATAATTCAAAATAAAAGCAACTATTAATTTTATTTTTTACAATTTAGGTTTAACCAAAGGAAACATCTGTACTTCACGAATAGGTTTATCCGACAAGAACGCAAACAGTCTTTCTCCAAATCCAAATCCACAAGTTGGTGGCATTCCGTGTTCTAGCATTTCTACGAAATCCCAATCAGCCATCATCGC
>CAIQWN010000026.1 GCA_903875555.1 uncultured bacterium | reverse complement strand
GACTATGTGGATGTAGGTTAAATCTAACTCGCGAGTATGCTACGTATTTCTAGTTCTGCATAGTCTATGCACCACCAACTGGTCTGTCATTAATATATATATGGCAGAAGTCGAACAAAACCAAATGAAATATTGCTTATACGCTCGTAAATCAACTGAGGGTGATGAAAAGCAAGCGTTGTCTATCGATTCTCAGATCAAAGAAATGAAACAAATCGCTGAACGTGAAAATCTTAATGTCGTTGAAATTCGTAAAGAATCTCATTCTGCAAAAGAATCAAGCCAAAGACCTGTATTTGAAGAAATCGTGAAAGATATTGATACTGGATTATTTAACGGAATAATTACATGGGCACCTGATAGACTTTCGAGAAATGCAGGAGACCTTGGAAAACTTGTAGATAGAATGGATCAAAAGAAGTTAATTCAAATTAAGACTTTCGGTCAAAATTTCACTAACTCCCCAAGTGATAAATTTCTTTTAATGATTTTATGTTCTCAAGCAAAATTAGAAAATGATAATAAAAGTATAAATGTAAAGCGTGGAATGAGAACTCGTTGCGAAATGGGTTTATGGCCTGCACAACCACCTACAGGATACAGGAAAGTGAATGACAGAACAGCTAAGTGTGAAGTTGAGATTGATCCCGAACGAGCTAATACTATACGACAGATATTTGAGAAAATTACTTACGAAAAATGGAGTGTATCAAAAGTTCACGCATGGTTACGATATGATCTTGATTTTAAGACACACAGAGGATTTCACTTAAGTATTGGTAATGTGTTCAAAATAATTAATAACACTTTTTACTACGGTCGCTTTGAATTTCCACAAGGTGCTGGTATTTGGTATGAGGGAAAACATAAGCCGATAATTAGTAAAGAATTATTTGATGAGACAAGAAACTCGATTAAGTCGCAAGTGATAAAATCACAAGGAAAAGAATTCGCTTTCACTAGAATTATGAAATGTGGAGTTTGTGGATCAGGTATTACTGCTGACGAGAAGTTCAAGAAGTTACTAAATGGTGGAGTTAATCGACATGTTTATTACCGATGTACAAAAGCCAAAGACAGAAGTTGTAAAAATCCAGCTCTTAACGAAATAGAACTAGTCGAATCACTGCTTGATATGGTTGATACCTTAAATATAAACAAGGTAAAACTAACAGCAAAACTTGATATTGAAATTCAAAAGTTCAAGAAATTGCAAGCGATGTTTTTAGGAAAGAAAAGGACAGAGAAAATAGAACCCATTGATCTTAAAGATTATACGAAGTTCGTATTAAAGGAAGGTACATCTCTAGAACAACGTTCTATTTTGGAGTGTATTAGCAGTGAAATAGTTTTAAAGAATAAAAAAATTTCTATTCACTAATTTCTTCTCCTGATGGATTACGTATTTCATTAATTAAGGTCGAAAAGTTACCTTGGTAACCCTCAGTTTCAAGTCTTGTAGCAAAAGCACCCCAAGTTTCTTCAATTTCAGGAAAATTATTTTTTGATAGATTGTGCAACTCAATAAATATATTTTCTATACTCCCAGCTTGGAGTATTTGATTATATCCGTGAGAATCATTATTAAAAGATTCTTCCAAAATTTTACAAATATCTTCTTTGGTTAAAATCGATATGATTGGTTTTATTAAAAGTTGAGCATTTTCTTCTGATGTACGAAAACCTTTTGACTCTAGGAAATACTGTATTGCACGATCTTTTATATTCTTTGTAGTTTCTTGAGAAAATTCTTGACCAATAATTAAGTTGGCAACATGGATATATTTCAATTTATCTACACCACTTCCTTGTGTCGAAAAGATTGCATTTATTTGTCTCATATCTTCATCTGAAATATGCCATTCACTTTTCTTCTCAAGAAGTTCAAATATTTTGGTAACAAAACCATTGTGTTCAATTTGAATTGCTGAGCAAACTTGTATAAGCTCACGTAGCACTTGCTCCAGATCTTCCTTTTCAGTTCCCAATGAATTTATATGAGCCTTCTCATTTCTTTTTTGTAAAACTCCTTGTGCTTTTTTAAAGTATTGTTGATCAACATTTTTATAGACATTCTTTAATATTCCAACTATTGCATCTTCTCCTTGTTTACATTCTGTCTGCAATTTACCCAAAGAACATAAATGACCATCAAAATAATCATCAGGCTTATTTGACGTAAGTGCATCTAAAAATATTCTATCGGTTTTATTAGGTGTACTAGCTTCTTTTTCTATTTCTCGAAGTTGCCAAACTTTCTCATAAACAAAGAGCATAAATATATTCCAGGAATAAATAATCGCAGCATCGTATAAACCATGCTTTGTTGCTAGATACAATCTTTGTTCGTAACCATATGTTTTACCATTACAAACATAGGAACAAAGACGAGCAATTTTTTGTTCTATCTCGTCATTATTACTCATATTGTTTCTATAACCTCTCCAATCTTTTTCTCCATTATCTCGATAAGTTTTTGTGATGATTCTACATAAGAACGCTCAACTTCTATTTCCTTAACAATCTTATCTTGAATATCAAGCGGAGGAAGAGAGATCTCTGTATCAGATATAGTTTTTTTGTTTATAAATTTTACTGTTCCGCCTGTCATAAACTTTTCCCAATAATTATCAGCATCAAATCTGTCAAAACAGATTTTTAGGTAATCTGGTAGAATTTTTGCATTCAATTTCAAAATGAATACATTCCAAGCAATAATATAATCTTCTTTTTTACTAACAACAACACTTTTTCCAACTGTCCCGATGTTACTCAATAGAACATTTTTAGGTTCAGGATTATATTTAGCTCTATATTTTTTGAAATCAACATCGGATAATTTTTTTGTATCTTGTAAATTTAAAGTACCAGAAGTAATATCTCGTGCTTGAATTATAGGAAAACCATTAGAAACAAACTCGACATTATCAGCAGCGGTATTTACACCTTGATGCATTTCTTCAACTAATTCACCGATTTTCACCTTGTTCCACTCATGATCAATTTTAATTTTCGGCTTCCAATTTTCAGTTATCTTTTTTGCACCATCAATTATATTTTGCATAACTTCAATTTGCTCAACAATTTCTTTTTGAACTTCAAGAGGAGGAAGAGGTATTTCATAATTAAGGAGAGTAGTTGAAGTTAAGTTTGATATATTTGTAGTTGTGTTCGCATTTGATTCAAAATATTTTTTTGCATTAGGGGTTCTAAGAATTCTAAAAAGATATTCTGGAAGTATTCTTTCTTGTTTAGCTCGAATAAGACCCATGAATGCACCGAAGGTGATTCCTGCATTCTTGTCATCAATATAGGTAGTTCTACCTAAAAGGTTAAGGGAGTTAGCGATCGAAATTAAAACATCACCCCCTTTTAATATTTGCTCACTTTTCTTAACAATTTTCCTAGGAATAAAATATAAATCTTTTTCAACAAGCTCATGTTCTTGTGACGCCTTTGTTGTTGCTACACGAATAGTTTCAGTTGTCTCTTCATAAACTTGATCTTTTTTTGAAAAAGTTACCCCTCTAATATATTCAACAACTTCTCCTAATTTTATAAAAGAATATTTTGTACTTGAAATTTCATTTACTCTATATCTGTCAGAAGAGAGGTTGTAGTCATCAGTCTCAGCAATTTTTTCTTTTGGAACAATAAATCCTTTACCAGATCCAGCGATAAAAGATTCTATAGTTTCCTGTTTTTCTCCATTTCGCACATAAGTACGGAACCCTTTTAGGGTAACTCCTGCATCACCAAGATCATCTTTTTCAATCTTGCGACGCTGTGCACCAAGGTCATATCCATCACTAGTTACTTTTACAAATAATAGATCTTTTGTTTTCTTTGCTACTTCATTATCAAAAAAGAGAATACTTGTCTTAACCCCTGAATATGGATTGAATACTCCCGCTGGAAGTGAAACAACAGCAAAAAGTCCATCATTTACGAGATTTTTACGAAGTTCTTTGTATGCTTTTCCTGATTGAAAAATAATACCTTCGGGAACGATGATGCCAGCACGTCCTTTTGGTTTTAGGTGATTAGTAATGTAATCAACGAAAAGTACTTCGGCACGATTAGCTTGAATACTGAATTTGTTATGCGGTTTTATGCCACCTTTTGGAGACATGAAGGGTGGGTTTGCTAGAATAAGATCAAATTTATCATTCCAACGATCTTCGCTTGCGAGTGTATTATAGTTGTAGATTTTTGGAGTCGTAAATTTATGCAGGTACATATTAACCTGTGACATACGAACCATGGTTGGATCAACATCATATCCTTCAAAATTACTTACGAGCTTTCTGCGTTCGTCAGCTGTGAGTTGTCGCATTTTTCCTGTTTTAGGATCAACTCCTTCATTTTGTCTCTTGATATAGTTATAAGCACTAATCAAAAAACCAGCAGTACCACAAGCAGGGTCTAGAATAGTGTCGTCTTTTGTTGGAGCAAGTACGTCAACTATAAAATCAATAATATGACGTGGTGTACGGAATTGACCCGCATCACCTTGAGAAGACATAATTGAAAGGAGATATTCATAAGCATTACCGAGTTCTTCAGAATGCGTATAATCAAAATATGAAATTTCTTTTAAGAAAAGTCCAAGAACTTCTGGGTCGCGATACGGTAAGAAAGCTTGTTTAAAAATATCTCTAAACAATTGAGGGAGTTGTTTAGCTTCTGAAAACTTCATCAAAGCTTCCGTGTACATATTCATTCGTTCTTGGTTACCCAAACGAGAATCCATCACTTTTGTCCATGCATATTTTTCAAGATCCTTTACGAAGAAAGATGGATCTCCACCAGCCTTGATTGCTTGTTGATCCATGTCATCCATGAATTTATAGATGAGAGCATTAGTAATCTGCTCCACCTGAGACATTGGATTCGGAACCACACCAACAAGTATTTGTCGTGCGGCATCAATATGTTTTTTTGTGTCTTGTGTAAGCATAATTAATTCATAAATGTGTTAAGAGATACATAATCTTTGATGTATCTTGGAATAATGTCTTTGTAGCCATTGCACGAATTCCATGTTTCAAATGAGAGTGCAGGAGAATGGAAGAGTTCACCATATGCTTTACGATCTATAATATCTCGAACTTCGGAATCAGATATATAGGACTTAAAGAAATCTTTTGCTTGATAATAATGATCTGGATCTACAGGATGAAGTTCTACGAACTTATCCCATTGTCCATCAAGTAACTCATTTTTACTTTCAAAAGTGTCTTTTTCGCCAAAGGCAATCTGCAAGAATTCTCGAATACTGATTCTTCGGTCTACATTGAAGACCTTTCTGATTTTCTCAAGATTCAAGAAGTGTGCAGGTTTGTCGAATATATGTTTTTTTGTGTACTCTTCTGCTTCAATTATATCGCCGTTCTTCCAAAGATTAGAGAGCACACTGTTGGCAAGAATATCTTCTTCCACAGCTCTACGAAAGCCTTCACGGTCAATACGCATACCGTCAGAACCAACCTCAGTATGAGAAACTGATACAATTTTGTCATCAGATTGTAGGTCAATTGGACCCTTGAATACTTTCTCGCCATTTTCATCAACAAATTCTCCTTGTGTAGGTTCTACTGAATCAGTACTGGGAACCTTTTTGATAACAGGTAGTTTTATCTTGTCGTCATACTTAAAGTCTTTCTCAAAGTACTCACATGTCGCAAAGAAATCAAAGAATTTAAAAGTTTCTTTTTCAGCACGATAATTTTCGTTTGTTTCTGAGTCTGTAAAATTGAATAGATACTTTCGTGTGCCACGACCTTTGATTTGTACAAAATCCGACGGACTAAATACTGGTCGCATTAAGGCAATATTTAAAAGATCCTGACAGTCGTATCCTGTTGTCATCATTCCAACTGTAACAGCAACACGAGTTTTTCCAGAATCATACCCCGCTGGAACAGAAATTTGTCCACCTAGTTTATTGTTTGAAAAATTAATAGTCATTTGCTGAGCATCAGAAACTTGTGATGTCACTTGTATGGCAAAATCAGATTCTTTATAGAGATCTGGCCATTTTTGAAAAGCGAGTTTATTAAGAATATTAGTTACTCGAGCTGCATGTTTTTGTGATACACAGAAAACAATACCTTTACCAAATAAAGGTACACCTACTTGTTTTGCAACAGGATCAAAGAGTCCGTTTTCAATAAACGCCTTAGACATAGCGATATTTGTTTCCTCATTGAAGAACTTTCTTTCATAATGTTTTTCATTAAAAATTTGATCTACAGTTTCTCCATCTTCTGTTGTAGTGTGGACGGCGAATCCATCATCAGAAAGGAGTTTTGTTGTAATCTCTGTTTCAATTTGAACGACAATGGGATTTATTAAAAATCCATCGTGAACACCTTTTAAAAGATCATATCTATACGTCGGCTGACCTGAATCACAACCAAATGTTTTGTATGTGTCCAACATTTGTCTTCGTTCAAATTCTCTTTGAGTGTTTTCATCTTCACCATCAAGTCCCTTAAGATAATCTTTTGGTGTGGCAGTAAGTCCTAATTTGTATCCAACAAAATATTCAAATACGGCACGAGAATTTCCGCCAATTGATCTATGGGCTTCATCTGAAATTACAAACTCAAAATCAGTAGGTGAAAATTCTTTCTTATACCGATCATTAGCCATAAATGTTTGAATAGTAGAAACCACAACTTGTGCACGTTGCCAAGAATCCCGAGCATCTTTATATATCACACAAGTATAATCACGTCCAAGATATTGTCTAAAAGCCTTATATGACTGATCCTCGAGTTCGATACGATCCACCAAGAAAAGAACTCGTCGTGCATTACCAGATTTTAGAAACAGTTTAATTACTGCCGCCGAGGTCAAAGTTTTCCCTGTACCCGTTGCCATTTCAAATAAGAATCTTGAGCTTCCTTGAAGACCTGCTTGCTGAATAGCTTTAATTGCATCCACTTGATAGGGGCGCATTTGTTTTAAATTATTTACTCTTAGAAATTCCGCTCTCAAAGAATCATCATTGAATGATGGATCATTTTTAAATCCTGGCATTTGAGATTCAATAATATAGTTTTCATCTACCGTAGTTGAAGCAAGTTCTTGTGGGTTTGGTGTATAGCTTTCAAATTGAGTTATTGATTCTTGTGTAGGAAAACGAGCGATAGTATCAGGATTACCATGTTTAGTATCCCAAAAATAATGTAGATTTCCATTTGAAAGTATAACAAAACGGGCACCGACATTTCGTGCATAGTTACGAGCTTGTTCTTTTGCTGAAAGTGGTTCAATAGATTCTTTCTTAGCTTCAAGTACTAAAAGCGGACGACCGTCCTTATCTAAAAGAAGATAATCGATGTATCCTTTTGGAATATTTTCAAAATCATCGCCAGCCCCAGTCAGGCTTACTCCAGGTTCAAGAGAAATATTTGCCTTACCTTTTTCAGAATCCTCAAAACGCCATCCTGATTGTTCTAGGAGTTTGTTTATTTTTATTCGAGCTTGTGCTTCTTTGTTGTTCATAAAATTATTTTAATAATTCTTTAGTCGATACCCCCAAAGCTTGTGCAAGATTAGTAATAGTTGAAAGAGTCGGATTTGTTTTTCCATTCTCTAGATTGCTTACAAAAGACTTATCAACACCAAGTGTTTCAGCCAGTCCTGTCTGAGTAATATTTTTCTTTGTCCTAATCTTCTTGAGATTTTCTCCTAATTTTTTGGCGTCATCTTTCATAATGAAGAGTATAGCATAAATAGTTGTATTAAACTACAACAAAAGCAAGTCAGATCATGACTTGCTTTTGTCTGCTGTTTCGAGCCTTCTCGAGTGCTCGAACTAGCTCTCGACTTGGTGATCCCACGGAGAATTGAACTCCGGTTCCAAGCTTGAAAAGCTTGTGTCCTAACCACTAGACGATGGGACCATGTAAGTTGAAATATTAACACAAAATGTGTTTTATTTCAATAGCAAAAATTTAGTAATTCATATATAATTTAGTTACCAAATACGTAAAATATTTTTGGTTTAGGTGTAGGTAGTAAAAAAAGGTTTTGATAGTAAAAATATATTTACGTCAAAACGTGCTCGTTTTGACGCGATTTTTACGCTTAAAAATCGAATATGGGCGGTTAGCTCAGTTGGTAGAGCGCCACATTGACGTTGTGGATGTCAGAGGTTCGAATCCTCTATCGCCCACAAATGAAAAATTTAGAAATTAAAGTTGCGACTTCAAATATTGAAGAGATAAAAAATAAAGCTATAAAAATTAGTGCTACTAATAATGGCATCCTACGACAAATCGATACTTATTTTCTTGTTGGTAAAAGAAGATTAAAGTTAAGAGAACAAGGAAAAATAAATTATTTAGTTTATTATCTAAGAGGAGATACTAAAGAAAGCAAGTTATCAAAATATTATGTTTTAAATATTGCTAAGTTTTTCATTAAATTTTCTAAAAAAATATTTACTATAATTTTTGGTGTAAAAATTATAGTAAATAAAAAACGAGAACTATTTATTTATAAAAATACTCGAATACATTTAGATGAAGTAGAAAATATTGGTACATATATTGAATTAGAAACAGTGTTTAATAAAAATTTTAAAGAAGAAGACTTAGTAGTTGAACATAATTTTGTTATTAATTCGCTTGGTTTAAATAACTTAGAAAAAATTTCAAATTCATACTCTGATTTATTGATTAACGGAATCTAATTATCTTAATCTATTTTGTGTTTTTTTTGTTTACATATTTAAAATATATGTTATGATAAAAATATGGGTGAAGTTATAAAGTTTCCAACAATTCAAACATCGTCACCACAGGAAACTGTCAGTGAAAAATCCGTCCAAGCTTTTTTATTTGAAGGTTTTCCAAATATTACTATCGGAGGTGAAATCGTAGTAGAGGTGTGTGGCAAAAAATATAGTGGTATCGTCACTGATATTTTACAAAGGGACAAAAATAATAATATAACCAAAATTGCTTATAATATTCCCTTTTTGAACAGTAATGATCCGTTTAAATTTGGAGAAGCTAAATTTACTTACAAAATAGAAACATATGAATAAAATCTGGCAAAAATCAAAATCGAAAAGTAATCCTGTTATCGAAAGATATAATACAGGTGATGATTATTTAATGGACATGTTAATTTTTCCATTTGATATACTTGCTTCGTCCGCACATGCCGAGATGCTTGGTTCTATTGGTATACTTAACGATGAAGAAGTTAAAAGTTTAGTAAATGAACTAAATAATATTTTAAAAGATTTTAATGATGGAAAAATAAAAATAACCTTAGAAGATGAAGATTGTCATACAGTTATAGAAAATTTGTTAATTAAAAAACTTGGTGATGTTGGAAAAAAAATTCATACAGGCAGAAGCAGAAATGATCAAGTTTTAACTGCAGTGAGACTGTATACTATAAATAAATTACAAACTATTGCTAATTTAAATAAGGAGGTAATAAAAACATTTGTTGACTTTTCTGAGAATAATAAAAATAGTCCGCTGCCAGGATACACACATACTCAACAAGCAATGCTTTCTAGTTTTGGTCACTGGGGTTTGTCATTTGCAGAAGGTTTAATCAACGATCAGGAAATTTTAGATAAAACAATAGAAATTAATAATCAGAACCCTTTAGGGACTGCTGCTGGTTTTGGTGTGTCGTTTCCATTAGATAGAGAATATACAAGAAACAAATTAAATTTTAATAAAAACATAGTTAATAGTTTATTTGCACAAGCAAGTCGTGGCAAGTTTGAGTCGTTAACCTTAGAATCACTTTCTCAAATAATGATGACACTATCTCGTTTTGCAACAGATATGTTATTTTTTACAGCAAGAGAAACGGGTTTTATAAAAGTTTCTGAAGATTTAACAACGGGATCAAGTATAATGCCTCAAAAAAAGAATCTTGATTCGATGGAACTATTAAGAGGTAATGCTTCTGTTATATTTTCAAATCAATTAACTATTAAAAACATTCCGAAAGGGGTTATGTCTGGCTATAACAGAGATTTACAATTAATTAAAAAACCTTTGATTGAAAGTTTGAACATTGTTGAGAATTCTCTTTTAGTTGTTTGTGAATTTGTTAAAGGAATTGAAATTGATGAAGATACAATAAAAAAATCTATTAAGAAAGATATTTTTGCGGTTGATGTAGCGAATGAAATGGTGGAAAAAGATGGTGTCTCATTTAGAGATGCTTATATAAAAGTAGGACAATCACTCGAGAAGCTGAAAGATTTTGATTTAGAAAAAAACATTGAATCAAAAAAATCATTGGGCTCTCCTGGAAATTTAGATTTAGATTATTATAAAAAGATTTTAGAGAAATTATAGGTAATTTAAATATTTTTTGATGTAATCTTTATTTTTTTTAGATTCCTTCCATTACTTTGATACTTGCTCCAATCTTGTTTAACCGCTCGGCAATGTCTGCGTAACCTCTCGCGATAGAATAAACATTTCTTAGGAAAGATGTTCCTTCTGATCCGAGCATGGCAATTAAAATAATTGCAGTTGGGCGAAGTGCTGGCGGAGAAACAATTTGCGCACCACGAAGTTTTCTTATGCCGTTCACAAACACACGATGTGGGTCGAGTAATTTAATATCAGCACCAAGGCGATTTAATTCTGTGAAATAAATTGCACGGTTTTCCCAAGTCCAGTCGTGGATTAATGTTTGACCTTCGCACATACACGCAATAGGGACGAAGAATGGAAGGTTGTCGTTGTTTATTCCAGGGAATGGTTGTGTTGCTATCTTGTCATGAAGAGCTGTTAGTTTTGATGGTGTGATTGTTATGTCTACGAGTTTCGTTTTTCCATTTTTAGAAATATAGACTTTTGATAAAGAATATTTTTGTCCCATTCTTTTTAATTTTTCAAGTTCAAGTTCAAGGAAGTCGATAGGGCAACGGGTGATTGTTAATTTTGATTTGGTAACGATGGCGGCAGAAATGAAAAACATTGATTCGATAGGGTCTTCACTGTTGTGATGTTCGATTTGAACGTTTATATTTTTTTGCCCGTGAACCGTGAGTGTGGTTGTGCCGATTCCCTCAATTTTAATTCCCATTTTTTCAAGAAGAAAACAAACATCTTGCACTTGATAATTTGGTGGTGCAAATTTAATAGTAGTTTTTCCTTTTATAGATGCAGCAGCGATGAGAGCGGTGATTGCGCCTGTGTCTGATGATTCATAAAGTGGAATAGATGAAGCAGGTTTTAATTTTTTGTAACTGATTTCGTATTTGTCTGCTTTGGTTACAATATCAACACCTAAATATTCAAGTGCGTATTTGTGAGAAGCGACAGTTCTTGCTCCCATTTTGCAGCCGCCAGAGTGAGGGAGAGAAAATTTATTTGAGTAATGAATGAAAGCACCAACGAAAGTAAATGAGCGAATTTTTTCGGCAACATTTTTGTTCATTTTTGCAAAATTAAGTTTCGCAGGCGGTGTGATTTCCATTACATCTTTTTCAAAACGAATTTTCACACCTAGACTTTCAAGAAGTTCTTTGTAACGATAAACTTCTTCGATGTGAGGAATTCCTCGTAGTGTTGTTTTTCCTTTATTTACAAGAGACGTAACAATCATATTCACTGCTCCGTTTTTTGATGTGTTAGTTTCTATTGATCCAGAAAGTTTTCTTCCTCCTTCAATTTGAAAGTCGACAGTGTTTGGAATAGAGATAACTTGTCGTTTTAAAATGTGACTGATTTTGGCGAGTTGTTCAACTGTAATATTTTGATTTCCTGATTCGATGCGAGCAATAACTGATTGTGTGGTCTTTAAATGTTTGGCAAAATCTTCTTGGGTAATATTTTGTTGTTCACGTAATTTTTTAATTGATAAACCAATTTTTTCTTGCTCATTTTTTATCTCTTTCTCTATTTTTGTCATAAAAGTAGTATAGCATATATGCTATGTTGGGAAATAGGCACTAGCCACTAGGGTGTAGCCAATAGTGAAATTTCAAAGAGCGTGCCTACGGCACGCTCTTTGAAATTATGTTATTATTCTTAAATATTTGGAAAGGTGGCTGAGTGGTTGAAGGCCCCGCACTCGAAACGCGGTATAGAAGTAATTCTATCGAGAGTTCGAATCTCTCCCTTTCCGCAAAGATGATTAAAGTGTCCAGAAAAATAAAATTGTAGCTATCGACATTATTATTGTAATAGTAATTCCAAAAATGTTGGAGAGTTTGCTATTGGTATATTTCCCTAAAATATTTTTGTTGTTGGCGATGAGTAAAATAATCATAAGAAGTGGTGGAGCGAGTAACCCATTTAGAATTGCAGAATAATAAAGCACGAGCATTGGATCGATTGTTGTGAATGAAAATGAAATACCGATAATTGTTGCAAGTATAATGATACTGTAAAAACCTTTGGCTTGAGCAAAAGTTTTTCCGAGACCTTCTTTCCAGCCAAGCGCTTCGGCAACTGCATAAGCGGCAGAGCCAGCAAGAACAGGAACTGCCAGCATGCCAGTTCCGATAATTCCAAAAGCAAATAAAATTGTGGCGTAATCACCCGCAAGAGGACGAAGTGCTTCGGCAAGATATGTTGCAGAAATATTTTCTGCGTTTGTTCCACCGAGTGTCGCTGCAGAAGTGATGATAATGAAAAATGTTAGTAAGTTAGAAACGAACATTCCAACCGCGGTATCTGATCGCATTTGTGCAATATCTGTTTTTGTAAATTTTGGAGCACCTTTCCCCATCATTCGAAGTTTGCCACTTGATATCTCTTCCTCGACTTCTTCATCGGCTTGCCAAAAGAAAAGGTAAGGGGAAATTGTTGTTCCAAGCATCGCTATAATATTTAGTAAATACATTTTTGACCATTCAAAGTGTGGGATGATAGCTGCGAGCCCGACCTCTTTCCAATTTTGATGAATTAAAAACGCTGTAACAATATAAGCAAGTATTGTCATTGAAAAATATTTTAAAACTTTCACGTATGTTGGATAAGCGATTGTAACTTCTAGGATTAAAGTAATTGCAGTTAAGAAAATAAGCCAAGCGTAAAATGGAATGTTTATAATTAATTGTGCTGATGCTGACATTGCTGAAAGATCCGCGCCGATATTAAAAATATTTGCACAACATAAAAGTAAAACAATAATGAACAAAACTTTTTTAGAATAATGAAGTTTGATTATTTGAGCAAGGCCTTTGCCTGTTGTCATTCCGATACGCGCACACATTTCTTGCACTGCAACCATAAAAGGAAAAGCATATAGTGCGAGCCAAAGTTGAGAGAAGCCAAAGAGTGCTCCGGTTTGTCCATAGGTTGCGATACCAGATGGATCGTCATCAGCGATGCCGGTGATGACACCAGGGCCGAAGGATTTTGAAAGTCGGTTGTAAAAATTTCTTAACATAGGAATATTATAACAATATTAGTTATTAGCCACTAGGGTATAGCCAATAGGAAATACAGACACTGGATCCCAAATCAAGTTTGGAATGACAATACAAATACAGGAATCAAGAATAATTCAATGATATAATAAATTAATGAAAAATTACTTGGGCATAGTTTTGCGAGCGTGGGGTGTTCTTAAACCTTTTCATAAAGATTTTTATCTTCAGTTATTTTTTATTTCTTTGTCACAGGCGGTGAGTATCACGCTTACACTTGTTATAAGTAAAATGATAGATGTTTTAGTTAGTAAAAATATTACATTACTAATCTATGTCCTCATTTCTTATATTGTATTACAAACTTTTGATGTCATTGTTGACTATATAAAAAGCATGCATTATCAGAAAAAACTTTTTGGTAGTATATCGCAACACACACAAGAATTATCTTTTAGAAAAATTTTATCATTAAATATTAGTCAGTATGTAGAAGATCATTCAGCTATAAAAAAAGAGATAATGTCTAGAGGTACGGAAGCTATTCGTGAAATTATTGAAAATATGATTTTACAAATAACTCCGATTATTATTTTTACAATTTTTGCATTGATTGTCACAACTTGGTACGCACCTATTATTGGTATTTGGTGTGTCACAACAATTATAATTTTATTTATTTGGATATATTATTTTCAAAGTTATTTTAAACCTTTTGTTAAACAAGATAGAGATAATTGGATTGGTCAAAGTAAGTTTACGACAGAAGTTTTTCAGCATTTACAATTAATAAGACAAACAGGTATAGAAGAATTGTCTGTGAAAAAGTTTTTAAACAAAAGATTAGAAGTAATAAATTATACTATTTTTGCTTGGAGTAAAAATATTAAACATGTTAATCTCCGTGATTTCTATTTAAGGTTTAGTCAGTTTATTGCATTGTTATTTGCTATCTTCTTTTTTAATAAAGGGATTATTACGGTTGGTATTATCTATGCCATATTTCATTGGACAGAAAATTTATATGATAATTTGGACAGACTATCACAATATTTTCGTAATATTCCAACACAGATTCTAGACATAGAAAAATATTTTGAAGCAAGTATAGATAAGAAACCTTTGTTTAAGGAATCAGGTAAAGAAAAATATAAACACGGTGTTATTACTTTTGAAAATGTTTCGTTTAAATATCCGAAAGTGACACCCCACTCTGCACAAAGCTCCGACGGGGCAAGTAATGTTTTGGACAATATTTCTTTTTCTTTACTTGAAAATAAAAAGACTGCATTCGTAGGACATTCTGGAAGTGGAAAGTCGACAATTATAAAATTGTTACTTCGTGCTTATGATTACGATAATGGAAGCATAAAAATTGGTGATAAAGAAATTCGTGATTTAAATGCAGTAGAACTTCGTCGTAATATTGGGTATGTAGAACAACATGTAGATTTGCTTGATGACACTTTGAAAGAAAATATTTTACTTGGTGTGACGAAGAAAAAAATTAGCGATAAGAAGTTAGAAGAGATAGCGAAGCGTGCGAGAATAGATCAGTTCTATCATCGTCTTGGCGAGAAGAAATTCGAAACCTTTGTTGGTGAAAGAGGAATAAAATTATCTGGTGGTGAAAGACAGCGTGTAGGTATCGCCAGAGCGATTATCAAAGATCCGGATATTTTAATTTTTGATGAAGCAACATCTTCGCTTGATACAGAAAATGAAGCAAGGGTTATGGAGGCGATTGATGATGTGTCGCAAGGTAAGACAACGATTGTTATTGCTCATAGATTATCGACCGTGAGAAATGCGGATATGATTATTGTAATGGATAAAGGTAAGGTTGTGGGGCAGGGAACTCATGATGAATTGATTGAAAGCTGTGCGGAGTATAGGAATTTGGTGGAACATCAAATGAACTAGTAACTAGTAATTAGCCACTAGGGTATAGGAGACACGAAATCGCACCGTAGGTGCGATTTCGTGTCTAGAATTTCACTATTGGCTAAACCCTAGTGGCTAAAACCTGTTTATGATTATGGTATAATCATAAACATATGATTTACGATTTGATTATTATCGGTGGAGGGCCAGCGGGATGTGCGGCGGCGGTTTATGCGGGAAGAAAGAAATTAAAAACTTTACTTGTGCTTAAAGAATGGGGAGGACAATCAATTGTTTCGGAAGATATACAAAATTGGATTGGAATGCCACATATTTCTGGTGTGAAATTGGCTGAATCACTCAAGTCTCATGTTTTGGAATATAAAGGTGACCATTTAGATGTAAAGGAAAATTTTTATGTGACAAATATCGAAGGAGAAGAAGGAAATTTTTCTATAACTTTAGAAAATGGAGAAAAAATAAATTCAAAAACAGTTTTGATTGCAACAGGTTCTTCTCATAGAAAATTAGAAGTAGAAAATACAGATAAGTTTGAACATAAAGGAATAACATATTGTGCGTCCTGTGATGGTCCAATGTTTACAGATCAAGATGTAGTAGTAATTGGCGGTGGTAATGCTGGATTTGAATCTGCCTCACAACTTCTCGCATATTGTTCATCTGTAACTTTACTTTCAAGATCAGAACCGAGAGCAGACAAGATAACAATTGATAAACTGCTTTCTAATTCAAAATTTAAATTAATAAAAAATGTAACACCAAAGAAAGTTGATGGTGATAAATTTGTTTCTTCTTTTACATATACCGACTCAATTACAAATGAAGACAAAACAATTTCTTGTTCTGGAATATTTGTAGAGATTGGACAAATACCAGCAACAGACTTTGCAAAAAATATCGTGAATGTAAACGAAGTGGGGAATATTATCGTTGATCCAAAGACCCAAGAAACAACAAAGAAAGGAGTTTGGGCTGCTGGTGATTGTACAGATGTTTTGTATCATCAAAATAACATTGCGGTTGGTGATGCACTTAAAGCACTTGAGGATATTTATTTGTATTTAAATACAAAATGATAGTTTAGAATTCTAGGAAAAACCCAAATATATGTCGCGTCTTAATGGACACTACGCGACGTGATTTTGCAGAATCAACGATTAGGAATTTCCTAGAATACGAAATATAAGAAGGAAAAAATAATTAAAAAACCTCTCGCGTGCGAGAGGTTTTTTAATTATTTTTTCCTTCTTAAGAATGGAGGTAGTACATCTAAATCTTCATCATCATCTTCATCATCAAATTTAAAAACTGTTTTCTTGGTAGTCACATCTTTTTTTATTTCTTTTGTATCCTCCTTAGTTTCCATTACGTCATTATCAATTCTATCCATTCTTCTATCCGCTCCAGATTCTTTAATTGCTTCTTTTATAGACTCCTTTCTTTCTATTTTGTGTTCAGGAATTAGTTCCTCTTCTTTCTTTTTTAGTATTTCTGCAACTGTTCCTCCTGAATTATGACGAGTAGTAAAGTTTGTTGGGAAACCTGTTGCAATAACAGTAACCTTAACTTCATCTTTTTTGAGTGATGGATCAGTAGCGATACCAAAAATAATTTTTGCATCTTTGTCTACAGATTCTGTAATAATTTTTGCAGCATCTTGAACTTCAAGCATTCCTAAATCTTCAGATCCATAGATTGCGAATAAAACACCCTTAGCTCCATGTATTGATACATCAAGTAATGGTGAATTAATAGCAGCTGTTGCAGCTTCTCTTGCTCTATTTTCACCCATACCACGACCAACCCCCATAAGTGCAGTTCCAGAATCTTTAAGTATTCTTTTTATATCAGCAAAGTCTAGGTTAATTGTTCCAGCTGTTCTTATAATATCTGAAATTCCTTCTACGGCTGATTTCAAAACCTCATCACACATTTCAAAAGCTTGCTTTACTGATGTGTTTTTATCAATCACAGAAAGTAGTCTATCGTTTGGAACAACAATCAAAGCATCAACTTCTTTTTCCAATTCTTCCATTCCTCTTTCTGCAAGTTTCATACGAGAAGCACCTTCAAAGAAAAATGGTTTTGTAACAACACCGATAGTTAGAATTCCTTCGTTCTTTGAAATCGCAGCAACAATAGGAGCCGCACCAGTACAAGTTCCGCCACCTAATCCTCCAGCAATAAAAATCATGTCAGAGCCCTTAATAACATCTTGAATTTCTTCACGAGTTTCCTCCGCAGATCTTTTTCCAATTTCTGGATCCATACCAGCACCAAGACCTTTAGTTAAATTTTTACCAATATGAATTTTCTTTTCAGCAAGAGAATGATGCAAATCTTGAGTGTCTGTATTCATCGCGATGAATTCAACCCCTTGAAGTTTGGAGTTAATCATATGATTGAGTGCGCCTTTACCTGAGCCACCGATACCGATAACTTTAATGCGAGCGAAGCTTTCTATTTCTGGATTTACTTTTGCCATATTGATAATAATTTATATTAATTAATATATTAACTATACAAAAAATAAAACACCTTTGCAAAGGTGACAATTTCGTTACTTGTGTTGTATTAAAGACCAAGAAATCATTTAATTATAAAGGTTATTACAGAAATAGTTTTTATGGTAAAAATTGAGAGAAGAATTTTTTAACGTAATTTACTGCTCCTGATACTATATCTTTGATTATGTCTTTTTCGTTATCTTGTGGAGCAAGAAAACAAAGACCGTAAGCACGTGCCCATTCTGTGTCGTGTAAATTATTTTCTGAAAATCTTGCAAGTTCATTTTTAGAAATTTTGATTGGAAGTTTTAGTCCGTTTCTAAGCATATAATCCAGTCGTTCTATTTTTGATGAATCACCACTTACAATAACTCCAGCAGGAAGAAGTTCACTCCTATTTACTTTTTGTAATTCTTTATTTATCTTTTCACAAAGATTTTCTATACGTGCTTCGATGATTTCCTCAACTCTTCTTTTACTGTGTAACTTGTTCATGTCGTCACATTTTATTTCTTCTGCTTCTTCGATAGTTATTTTCATACTAATCGCGATATCTTTTGTGATGTCATCTCCACCAATTGGTAGAATGGAAACTAATAGTGGTAAATTATTTTCATATACAAGTATACTTGTAGTCTGTGAACCGATATTAAGCAAAAGAACTCCAGCCATTTTTTGTTTTTTTGTAAGAAGGGGAATAGATTCGGCGATTATACCTGTAACAATATCTGTAACTCTTACATCTGCAATAGATAGAGCTTTTTTTAGAGAATTAATAGCATTGTTGCCTGATGTTACAAAAAGAGTTTTCACTTCTAGTTTATTGCCACGCATTCCAAGTGGGTCACCAGAAATTTCATTCCCATCTATTTTAAAGCGGGTAGGAATATGATGAATAATTGTTTTATTTTTTATATCTGGAATATTTTTATTTCCATCTTTAATGGCATTGTCTATGTCTAAATCAGTAACAGAGGTGTCTCCTTTAGTAACTTGAGCAAATGAAGAAATATTTGATGAAGAGATTTGTGTGCCACAAGTACTTATTAATATGTGGGTTGGAGTCTCCCCAATTTCTTCTTCTAGTGAATTTATGGCGTTAGATATACTCTCAGCTACTTCTTTTTCATCTACAACATTCCCATGACTAATACCACTTGATTCTTTTTTGTAAGTCGCAAGAACTAGAGGGTATTTTATTTCTTCACCATATAAACAAGCAACAGCTCTTATATGACTGCTTCCTATATCTATACCGATGGCAATGGGATTATTTTTTTTCACTTAAAAATTCTTTTAAATATTTATCTTCTAGTTCTTCCATTTTACTACCATGTTGCAATCCTAACAAATGTAAACATCCGTGGATAAAAAGAAAGTATGTAAATTCAAGTGGAGTAAGGGAAAAATTTTTAGCATCTAGGCGTGCAGTACTAAGCGATATATAAATTTCACCTTCAGTTTTTTCAAGTGGGAAAGATAAAATATTTGTTGGATAATTTTTGTCTCTATACGTAGCATTTCTTTCTTGAGATTCCTTTAGTGAACAAAAAATTAAAGTTAGGTTATATTTTTTTCCAAGAATTTTTTCTTTAATTGCTAAAAATGGCACAAGGGGGATATTTCCTTTTTTTCGTATAATTGTTAGATTTTTATATTCTTGGATCATATTTATTTTGTAGTATATCAAGGTATTAGCCACTAGGGTATAGCCAATAGTGAATTCAGAAATGCGCGCGCCGTAGGCGCGCGCATTTCTCTAAACCCTAGTGGCTATTGGCTAATGACTAGTCTAGCTATCTTTTCTTCTTGTAAATTACTACCTTACCCATTTTGCGATCTTGCTCGTATTTCGCAGCATTCTTTAATTTTTTTAGTTTAGCTCTTTTTGTTTTTAGTACAGACAAACCTCTTTCTGCATAACGTAGTGAACGAACACGTGGAAGAACCCCAGACTCTTGAACTTTCTTTTGAAAACGACGAACAAGGGAGACCATATTCTCGCTACCATTTCTTTTTACTTCAACATTTGTATTTGACATATATGAAGGGAATTCTAACACGATTTTTTTTGCTTTGCAACAAAAATTTAGGTTTTAGCCACTAGGGTATAGCCAATAGGAAAATACAAGGATTTATAATTTAAGGAAATTTTCTAGTTCGTTAATCCTTATAAACTTTTTAACATAACAATCAATACCGATATCGTTTGTCGGTTCAGAAAAATATATTGGTTTATTTTTTGCTATTGCATATCCCAACTCTAATTTACAGCTAGTGCCTATGTAGCTATTAGGCGTTATGAAATAAACAACATCTGACTCATCTATCGCTGTGTAGTGTTCCATTGCTAGTCTTTTCTTTTCATCTAGTGTGCTTGCCTCATCAGAATTTTTATCACTATAATCTAAATTTGGAAACATTGCAGTGATACCAATTTTATTTAAGGATGTAATAGTTTCCTTAATTAAATCTCTGTATTTCATACTACATCCAATCGTTATTTTCATTTTTGTATTTTACTATTGGCTATACCCTAGTGGCTAATTACTACTTTAAGTGTTTTATGTAATCTGACAACGCGTCAATCTTTACGGTGTCTTGTGAGTGCGTAGACATATTTCTGACAATTACAGAGTTATTCATTGCTTCCATTTGTCCAAAAATTATACAGTATGGAATTTCCATTTTTTCTGCAAGTGCAAGTTGCACTCCTAGAGAATCTTTGGAAAGAGATTGTTTAATAGGGATACGAGCTTTACGAAGCACTTCCATAACACATAGACTTTTTAATTTTGCTTCAAGTCCAAGTTGTATGAAATAAACTTTTGCAGGCTTCATGATACGAGGCATCAACTTTTTACATTCAGGAAACATCATTATCCTTTCCATACTCATACCTGTACCAATAGAAGGAATGTCTTTTTTACTTCCCATCATTTTAGCGAGATTATCATAACGACCACCTCCTGTAATTGTTATTTCTTTTTCTTTTCCATTTTCGTCGATGTCAGTTTTTATAACTTCAAAAACAGTACGAGTGTAATAACTTTGTCCACGAACCAGAGAATTATTTATACGATAAGGTATTCCCATCTCTTCAAGATATTGAAGAACTTCTTTGAAATGAGCTTTAGCACCACTTGAAAGGTGAGCAAGGAATGACGGCGCATTTTCTTTATAAACCTGACATTCTTCTTTTTTACAATCAAGTAAACGCAAAGGGTTTGTTTTTAATCTTTCGTTACAATCAGTACACATATTTGCAATATGTTTCTTGTAATAATTTGTAAGTTCTTTTATAAACTGTGGTCTAGTTTCGATATCTCCCATTGAATTAATGTCAACAATCAAATCAGAAAAACCATATTCTTCTAAAATAGTAATCAGTGTTCTAATAATCAAAGCATCAGCAATAGATTTGTTTGTTCCAATTATTTCTAAATTAAATTGTCTAAATTGTCTCCATCTTCCGCGTTGTGGATTGTCATGACGAAATGTTGGGCCATAAGAATAAAGCATTAGAGGTTGTGGTAGGTTCATCATGCCGTGTTCAAGATATGCACGCATTACACCCGCGGTATATTCTGGACGAACAGCAATTTTCTCTCCTCCTTTTGATCGGAAAGTGTACATTTCTTTATCCACTATATCCGTTCCTTCACCTATTGCAGAGATAAAAACGTCTTCCCTTTCAAGTATAGGTGTTTCTATTGGAGTAAATCCATAGTAAACAGCAATCTCTTGTGCTTTTTCAAACAAACCCTGGAAAGCATAATATTCATCATCAATTAAATCTTTCATTCCTTTTAATGCGACAGGAGTTTCTTTTTTCACTGAAGAAGGAGTTGTTGATTCTTCTTTTTTAATTTTGTCTGGCATATTATTTTTCATATTTAAATTCCCCGGGTTCGTAACTAATAGATTTGATTGGTAAGACTCTAAGTAAAACTTGTCCACGAACATCAGATAATTTTATTGGACCAAAGTAGCGACTGTCTCTACTTTGAGAACGATTATCTCCCATTACGAATATGTGATCACTGTCTAATTTTTCATCTGCTTGAGTTGTATTGTCTTTATTTTTAACAAATGATTCATCAATAGTGAATCCCTCAGGATTTTCTTGATTATAAATTGTTGTAATTCCATCTTTAACAACAACTCTTTCTCCTGGAAGTCCTATCACTCTTTTAATCAAGTAATCTCCTTCGTAAGGACCCGCTGTTTTTTCATGTAATTTAAAAACAACAATATCTCCACGTTTTATATTACTTACACGATATGATAATTTGTCTAAAAATATAAAATCTCTATCATGGTATGTTGGAACCATTGATGGGCCACTTATAATAAATGGTTGAACAAGAAACGTTTGAACGAGTTTTACTATTATTAAAATTGAAATAATCCAAATTATTAATGATTTAGGATTTTCTTCTACTTCAAGAAATCTTATTTTTATTAATAGTTCGCGAACAGGGTTAAAAAGAGAGGCTATGATTAGAATAATTATAAAAATTATAATTATTAAGTAGATGATCATACTGATAGGATTTTGTATAGCATCAGAAACAGAATCAAGAAAATAATTTACCAAAGTTTGTATCATTAACTTGTATTATATAGAAATAGAATTTATCTTGCAACAATTTTGTAAATTTAAAATTTAAATAGTGATATAATTATAAACATATGGAAAGAATGAATTTAGATATGGTTCCAGAAGGTGAAGGTATTACTGAAAATAAAATTGAAACAGAGCAAAGTAAAAAGATTATTGAACAATTAGAATTTGTTGAAAGATTAGAAACTAATAAAGATATTTATATTTTGGAAGAAGCTGTTGGAGCGATACCAAGTAGACTTGCCGAATTGTATGACAGATCTCAAAATCGTGTAAGGGCAATTTTAGGAGCGATGTTGTTTGCCGTAACAGTACAGGTTTCTGCTGGACAGGAAAACAAATCAGTTGAAAGTGTTGAGCGAAGTGTTCCTGTGAAGACACAAGAACAAAGAGAACAGATTAAAGAAATAACTGGAATTGATATTGTTGCTGAAGCGGAGAAAGTTGGGAGACAAGTAGGTTTGTATCTTCCAAAAGAAAAGTCAGCTACCACTATATTATTTTTAGGACAAGTACATGCTATTGTTGGTAACCCTGAAAGTAATTTTTATAGTAAAATTAATATATTAAAATCTCAAAATGAGATAGCAAGTATTTTAAATGTAATTTCTAATACAAACACTCAAAAACTAAAAGTTTTTACGGAAGGTTATGCAGAAGAACATAGAAAGATTTTTACTTTTTTTCACAGTATTAATAATCATCTTAAAAATGACACCATGTCATTCGATGATTTAATAAATGAATATAATCAAATCGATATATCAGGCGCTAAAGATGAAAGATTAAATGTTATTGTTAACAAAATATTTGGTGATAAATTAATTTCTATGGGATTTAGAGAATCATCACCATTATTTTTTGAAAATGGTGTAGTAGGTATGAAATTAAGACCGACAGGTCTTTTGTTAGATGAAAAATCATCCACAGAGAATAGTAATATTGAATCTCTTGTTATCGGAACAACGGAATTTTTAGATACTGAAGGAGTCGTAGAATTAGAACCATCTGAAACCGTTGAAGTAAGTGGAAAAACATCCGGCTTAAATATTTATGAGAAATTAAAAAGAATAAATGAAATTTTTCCTAATACATTTATTGGAAATTATCAGCAAGATCTTGATGGTACATTAAAATCTCTTATTAAAAATAAAGGACTTCTTCAGAATTCTATTACTAATAATGCAAAAGATATGTTTAATCTGGGGTTTCGATCGTCTGATTTTATAAAGAAATTAGCCGAGAGTCATGATTGTAAAGTAAATAAAGAATGTTCGCAATTAACAGAAGAAATTATTAAAAAAGATATACTAGAATTAAAAGAAGCTATTTTTGATAAGAGAGAGGATGTGGTAATAGAATTAATTGCTAAAAATGGAACAGGGCAAAAACTTGTTCCTGTTGTTTATGGAACCGCTCACGACTTCACTCGTGCGGTTAAAAAGTGGAATGATAAACACCCAGAACAACAGTTTAATTTGGTAACAGTTAAAAGTCAGAAGTGGTTTTAATGAGTAAAACCTTGCGAATATTTTCTTTTGTGGTAAATTTAAATTATGAATATATTAATTTTAACAAAAGAAATGAAGACGACAGCGAAGAGTCTTGGATCTTTGATAAAGACCGCAAAAAAACAGTTGCTTTTAATACGTATAAATGAAGCAGAAAAAAATTACAGTAGTGGTAATTTTAAAGTTCTTAAAAATGTTAGAGATCTTCTAAAATAATTTATGAAGAAAAGAAATATTGCTTATGATAATTCTTTTCATAAGCAATTTAAAAAATTAATTAAAAATAATAAAGATTTAGAAAAAAGAATTCTTGAAGTTTTAAAATTAATGAAAAATGATATCTTTGATTCTAGATTAATGACTCATAAATTGAGTGGAGAATTGAAGAAATATTACGCAAGTAAAATATCTTTTGATTTGAGAATCGTGTTTTATTTTGATGAAGAGTTTATATATTTGATTGATATTGGAAATCATGATGATGTTTATTAAATTAAAATTTGTTATCATACATCTATGAATTACATTTTAGTTCCGCTTGGAAACCCGGGGAAAGAATATGAGAGAACAAGACATAACGCAGGGCGTATCGTTTGTGAGAATTGCGCGAATGATTTTTCTTGTGAAGTTTTCATTCCAAAATCATATATGAATGAGAATGGTAGAGATGTTGCAGAGTATTTGAAATATCATGACGATACAGAAGTGATTGTTATTTATGATGATAAAGATTTACCGTTTGGAAAGTTTCGTATTTCGCACGACAGGGGAGATGGCGGACACAACGGACTTAAAAGTATCATTAATCATTTAGGTAAAAAAGATTTTGTGAGGATTCGTATTGGTGTTGCCCATAAAGATACAGACGGAAGAAATATAATTCCACTTTTTGGTGATGAAGTGCAAAAGTATGTAATGGCAAATTGCACAGATGAAGATTTGGAAATGTTGAAAGGGGTTGCGTCAAGAGTTAAGGAAGCGGTAGAGGTTATTGTTAAAGAGGGGTTTGCGAAAGCGATGGAAAAATTTAATTAAAATGCCAGAGTTAAAAATAACACCAGAAATAATTGCAAACACATCTCAGGAAAAAAGAAGAGAAGTCATTGATGATTTGTTAATAGAAATAAGAGAGATCGTTAAAGATGTTACTGTTGGCGGTGTTAGAGGTGGTGTTTTAGATGGTAATGTAGATTCTTTTATGTCTTGTTTAGAACAGGAATTAATTAGGGTCTCTAATAAAGGAGAACAAGATGAAAAAATACTTTCTGTTTTGCCGACACACGTAGAAGATATTAAAAGAATTTCTAAGGAAGCATTAAAGGTTCATGTTGTTGGATTTTTTAGGTCAAATAAAAAAGAATTATTTGGCACGATTTTTGATACTAATGAATCACAACATTCTTTGGATGAATATAAAAAAATTTCTTTGGCGAGACGTTTATATATTCAAGGGTTCATTGCTTCTTTATTAGAGCACGCACATATTGTCAGTGAAGATAATTCTTTTGATAAAACAGTGCTTAATTTGTCTAAATATTACTCTCCAGAATTTTCGGAAGAATATTTTTTTGGTGATTATATTTTAAATAAAATAAACGAAGGAGAGTATGCTGAAAATTTTTGGACAAGAGAAGAAGTTGAAAAATTATTTACTCATCATTTCAGAAGGTATTTTGTGTCTGGGTTTATTAAATCTCTAGATTCTACACTTAAAAAAGTCGCCAAAAATTACAAGCTTTTAAATACAGATTATATCTATGAGCTACTAGGAAGTGATTTCTCTAAGGAAGAAATAGAAAAACTTTGGACACCACAAATAAAAATGGATTCTGCTGTTGGAAATATTAATTCAGTAGATGAGTCTGTTAAACAAATAGGTATGAATTATAAAATTTTAACTACAGATTATATTTATGAAATATTAGGTGAAGATTTTTCTAAAAAAGATATAGAAAAACTTTGGACACCACAAATAAAAATGTATTTTGCTATTAATAATATTAAATCTTTGAAGAAGGGTATCTTGGATTGGAAAAATGGAAAAACAACTATTTCTATTGGTTCTTATGAAAAATTTTTAAAAAATAAAGTTAATTAATTTTGACGCTTATATTTCAGAATAAAATTCAAATCACCACGCCGTAGGCGCGGTGATTTGAATTTTTCTTTATTCCTAATATCCGAGACGCGAACCTGCTGATTCGTCCATCATTCTTAATTCTTCTTACTTGTTTAGTGTCAGTGTCATTCTCTCATCGTTTGCATCAAACAATGTGATTGTGAATTTGTAACTCTTTCCAAGTGAAAGTGCTGCACGGATTTTTGTATCATCTCCGAAATCAGAAACGTGTACAAGTCCTGCAACTCCTTCTTCAACAGAAACAAGAGCTCCGTGTTTGTTGAATTTAATAACAACACCTGTAACCTCATCTCCTTTTTTATATTTCTTTGAAGCTTCTTTCCATGGATTTTCCTTCAAGGCTTTCATTGAAAGTGAAATCTTTCCATCTTTGATTTCGATAATCTTGGCGCGAACTTTGTCTCCAACTTTCGCGTATGATTTTGTATCTTCTACAAGACCCCAATCGATTTCACTCTTGTGAACAAGCCCTTCGACACCATCATCTAATTTAATAAAGATACCGAATTCAACAACACCTGTTACTGTGCCATCAACATCGTCTCCAACAAGATGATTTCCAGAAATAATTTGTTTACTTTCTTTCTCTCCTTTTCCACCTGTTTCTTTGTTATCTTTTTCTGAGAAAATAAGTTTACCTTCCTTTGGAAGAGCAGAAATAATAGATAGAGAAATTCTCTTTCCAATTAATTTCTTTAGTTCAACTAAGATTTTATCTTTGTCTCCATCATCTATACGAGGGTAGTTTGATTCCTTTAGTTGAGATGCTGGTAGGAATCCATCGATACCTTGCCAATCAACAATAAGACCACCCTTGTTTGCATCTTTAATAACAAGATCCATAACACGTCTTTCTTTGATCGCAACTTCTGCATCACTCCAGATAAGAGCTTGACGAGCTTCTTTAAGTGAAAGTTCTACATATCCATCTTGGTTTTCACGGCAGATGATTTTTGCTTTGATTGAATCACCGATGTTAATTCTTTTGATAACATCACGTGCGTTCATAAATTCGATACCATAAATGATACCTGTTCCGAAAATACCAAGATCAACATAGAGTGCTGATTTTTCAATCGCCACAACTACACCTTCAATGATATCTTCTTCTCTAATTGTGTTTGTAATAGTTTCTGTTGTTGCTGTCATAAATTTTGTATAAAAAATTCCCACACGAAAGGTGGGATACCCTTCGGTTCGGTTTTCCCAGCCCTAGTTTTGATTTAGATATTTCTATTTGTTCAAAACTGGGGCTGGGGGGTTACGCCGAATCGATTTCTTGTTAATTAAGAATATGTCTATATTGCCATAAACAGTCTTGTATTGCAAGGGGATTTTGGAATATGCGATTACCATTGACTTTTTACCTAAAACGTGCTATATTTTAATTCTCGGATTTGATTGTTGTTTTTTAATTTAACGAAGTTTTTTGATTGGAGGAATCATGATGACACATCAACATTTAGGTCAGTATTATCCGACAAATATGTATCCATGCAAAGTGTGTGTTGGACACGGATGGGTGCTTAATGGTGGTAATTTGTATGCCGAAGATGCACATCCTCTGTATGGGGAATGTGCTTGCACAAATCCAGAATGTCGGGACGGGATCGTTTATGTTGCACCAGAAGTTGTTGCAAAATGGGAGGCTTCGCTTGAATGGGATGATCTCATATTCATCAACAAGCAACACCCATTCCATCCGTTCGAAGGCGGGAGCGCGCGCTGTCCTGATTGCATCAGTGGTGTTGTATACACAACCAGCGGTGATTATAGTGGTTTTTGCAAAAACCCGCGGTGTAATTGCGGGTTGATTAAAATATCGCAGGAAACCATTGAGAGGCTTTACAAGGAAAGCAAGATGATTGAAGTCATAAATCTTCCGCCGGCAACTTTCAAACTTGGTGAAGTTTTTGGTGGTTTGTTCAAGCAGGCAAAAATCAATGCCAAGATCTGTTGGAATCAGTCAGGACTTTCTCAGGAGGGGTAATCATGGCTTGTAATTGTTTTTTATGTAAGGGGATTGTTCTGATTATTCAACCAAACCCAAATCCAGTTTCTCCACGAAAAATAGATTCAAAATCTTTTCACCGTAAACCGACTAAAAATATTTCGTCGGGCAGAGGAATAAGAAAGTCAGGTGTTCGTCGTAGTCGTTTTGTATGACTTACGACAACAACCTGAATAGGGCGCATGCTAAGTTTAGCTGCGCCCTTTTGTTTTGGGAAAATTAATTTTTATATATAAAGTAATCAAGCAGCCACTTGTGATGACTGCTTGTTGTCTGGTGGGTGGTGATCATCAATAGGACGTAAGTCCTGGTTGGTGTTGTAGGTTGTTGTTACGGTTTCCTGACGGAACAGAAGGTGGTGATGGATTTATGTGTTGTGTCATGGCGTGAATACGTGGCACACCATTTCTTTTATCTTGTGCCCTTGGATGAGTGCTTACACATTTCTTATTTCCTTTGCTGTGTCCTGGGCATTCACGTGGATTTTTTGTTTTTTCGCGTTGATGGCAGTTAATGCTATCAGGTAATCTCTCACACATGGTCATTCTCCCTAAGTTGATGGTCGTTGATGGAACTACTAATAAAACTTTTTTGTTTCTCTAGTTTTGAAGTTTACTACCAAATTATTTTTTGTAAAGTGATTTAATGAGTCAGGGTTCGTTTCGCGAACCTCGACTCTTGAATTTTGGGTTTCACTATTGGCTAAACCCTAGTGGCTAGTCCCTAGTTTTATTTTATGCTAAAATAAATTCCATGATAATCACTAATTACGGGAGACAACATTTTAAATTACAAGTTGGCGATTTAACTATTGCTATTAATCCAGTTTCAAAAGAAGGAAATGGAAAGACTGCAAAGTATGGTGCTGATATTTGTTTGATCACAACAAATCATCCAGATTACAATGGAGAAGAGCAAGTAACACACGGAGACAAAGTTCCTTTTGTGATTAAAGGTGCAGGTGAATACGAAGTGTCTGATATTTTTATAAAAGGATTTCAAACAGAGACAAAATTGAAGGAAGGAAAGACAGAGAAGACCTTTCAAAATACAACATATTGTTTTACTTTAGATGGAATGAAAATTACTTTCCTTGGAGCGCTTTCTCATATGCTCGAACCACACCATAAAGAAATAATTGATGAGACGGATATTTTGTTTGTTCCAGTTGGCGGAGATGGACACACACTTAATCCATACGACGCACACAAACTTTCTGTACAACTTGAACCTAAGTTAATTATTCCGATGGATTACAACGAACAAACACTCCCACTATTTTTGAAAGAAGCTGGAGCAGAGAAGGTGGAGCCGGTGGAGAAACTTACAATTAAGAAGAAAGACATAGATGGGAAGCTTGGAGAAGTTGTTTTGTTCCACGAGATGTAGATAGTTAGTCGTTAGGGAGTTATTCGTTAGTAGTTAAAATTCATAAGCGTGACCGAAGGCTCCCGATTTCTTAGGTTGTAATCAATCTTTTGAAATCGCAGTACTGTAAGTGTCACGCTTATGAATTTTGTGTTTAACTATCAACTACTAACAACCAACGAATAACTAATTTTATTGTATAATAAAATTATGAATCTCATCATTCGATACATTCGTTTTTTACGTAAGCAACATAGTTCAATACAGCATGCTCATGCTTTTCTTTTTGCATTTACTATAACTATGTTTGTTGTTGTTGCTGTTCTATATTATGAATATGGTTTTTTTAGGATGACATATAACAGGGGTGATGTAGTTAAGGAAGAAACTGTTACAGAAAATAAAAATGAAATGGAATCACCATTTACAGCATTTACTAATATCTTTAAAGAAGCAGGAAATATGATTAAAGAGATAAATAATGGAGCGACAACTACACCTGTTTTTGATAAAAACACAAGTAATAAATAACTATTTAAATATATCTTTTGGACCTGTTTATAACTATGTAAAAATAATTTGACTTTATATTCTTGATTTGATAAGATACTCTTTACTTACCGAATGATAAAAAACACAAACATAATCAACTAAAAAAGGAGGTTTCGACATTTTGTGTTGTAACCGCCTGATGGCGGATTTTGTTTTCCAGAAATGATAGTTATTTGACAATAGAATCCCATACGTGACACGCGCAATGTTATCCAGAAAATAAAACATCTGGGGTCTAGCGTGAAGCGATATGGATACATGAAGAAGATCGG